>NZ_JBFAOY010000012.1:0-111416 GCF_040675505.1 Streptomyces sp. NPDC049597 | reverse complement strand
GCCCCCGCGCCCCGCGCGGGGGTGCACCCCCCGCCCCCACACCCCCCCACGCCGGCGCTTGAGGCGGTGGCGCGCCCCATTTGAACGCAGGGTGGGGGTCTCCCACTCTCCGCAGGGCGGCGGGTCTCCGACGCCCGACAGGGCGCAGACGGAGGGGCCCCCACGCCGGGCAGGGCGGGAGTCTCCCACGCCCGACAGGGCGCAGACGGAGGGCCCCCACGCCGGGCAGGGCGGGAGTCTCCCACGCCCGACAGGGCGCAGACGGAGGGCCCCCACCCCCGGCAGGCGTAGGTGACAGGGCCCGGGGGGGCGGACTCCCCGATTGGTCTCACGCCCGCGCCCGCGGACCCCGCGTCCCCATGAGCACCACGTACAGCACCAGCGACGCCATCAGGCCCACCGCCCAGCCGTAGTCCGCGAGCGGGCGCAGGAACGGGATCAGACCGTCCGGGGGGAAGGGGCCCTTGCCCGGTGCCGAGTGGGAACCGCCGACCGCGAGCACACCACCGACCGCGAAGGCGGCGACCGCGCGGAGGTTCCAGCCGGAGGTGTACCAGTAGCGTCCGCCCGGCGTGTAGAGCGCCGGGAGGTCGAGGACGGTGCGCCGCACGAGCCAGTAGTCCGCGATGAGGATGCCGGCGACCGTGCCGAGCAGTCCGCCGACCAGACCGAGCCAGGTGAAGATGTACAGCTCGGGCGTGGCGGTCAGCTTCCACGGCATGATCAGCACACCGACCACACCCGTGGCCAGCGCGCCCCTGCGGAAGTTGACGAACTTCGGCGCCAGGTTCGCCAGGTCGTACGCCGGTGAGACGACGTTCGCCGCGATGTTCACCGAGATCGTCGCGACGAGCACGGTCACCAGCGCGAAGAGCAGACCGAAGACGTTGTCCGTCTTGCCCGCCAGCGCGACCGGGTCCCATACCGCCGCTCCGTACACGGCCTGCGAACCGGAGGTGACGAAGACGGACAGCAGGGCGAAGAGCGTCATCGTGGTGGGCAGTCCGAGCGTCTGGCCCCAGATCTGGGCGCGCTGGCCCGCGCCGAAGCGGGTGAAGTCGGGGATGTTGAGCGACAGCGTGGACCAGAAGGCGATCATGCCCATCAGGGACGGGAAGAACACCGGCCAGAAGTCCGCGCCCCAGCCCAGCTTCGACGGCTGGTCGAGCAGCGGCCCCAGGCCGCCCGCCTTGGCCGCGATCCATGCCAGCAGCACCAGCGCGCCGACGATGACGAACGGCGCGGCCCAGTTCTCGAAGCGGCGCAGGGCCTCCATTCCCCGGTGGATGATGGCCAGTTCGAGCACCCAGAACAGGACGAAGCACACCCACAGCGTCCACGGCTGGCCGCCGACCTTCGCCGCCTCGGCCCAGCCGCCGAACAGCTTGCCCAGCAGGACGAAGATGCCCTGGCCGCCGATCCACGTCTGGATGCCGAACCAGGCGCACGCCACGGCGGCGCGGATCATCGCGGGCAGATTGGCGCCGTAGAGCCCGAACGAGGCACGGGCGAGCACCGGGAAGGGAATGCCGTACTTGGGCCCGGCGTGCCCGGTGAGCAGCATCGGCGCCAGCACGATGAGGTTGGCGAGCGCGATGGTGAACACGGCCTGCTTCCAGTCCATGCCGAGCGCGACGAGGCCGGAGGCGAGCAGCCAGGAGGGGATGTTGTGCGCCATGCCGACCCACAGGGCCGCGAAGTTGTACGTGGTCCAGCGGCGGCGCGCGACGGGGACGGGCAGCAGGTCGTCGTTGACGAAACGGCCGTCGGCGGGGAGGGCGCCCGGCGGGAGTTCGACGCGTCCCGCCGGGTCGTATTCGGGTCCTTGCGAGGGCACGGGCGGGACGGTCGCGGTCATGGTGGGTGACCTTTCGACAGACGGTCATCTGGTGAGAGCCGGGATGATCTGCGCGCCGTACGCGTCGATCGTCGCTTCCTTCGCGTCGTGCATGTTGTAGACGGCGAACTGGTCCACGCCCAGGTCGCGCAGTGCCTTGAGCTTGTCGATGTGCGCCTCGGCCGGTCCGAGGAGGCAGAACCGGTCCACGATCTCGTCCGGCACGAAGTCGGTGGACGGGTTCCCGGCGCGGCCGTGGTGGCTGTAGTCGTAGCCGTGCCGCTCCTTGATGTAGGCGGTCAGCGCCTCGGGAACCATGTCCGAGTGCTCTCCGTAGCGGGAGACGAGGTCGGCGACGTGGTTGCCGACCATGCCGCCGAACCAGCGGCACTGGTCGCGGGCGTGCGCGAGGTCGTCGCCGACGTACGCGGGGGCCGCGACGCAGACGGTGATCGACGACGGGTCGCGACCGGCGTCGGCGGCCGCCGCGCGCACGGCCTTGACCATCCACTCGGTGAGGTACAGGTCGGCGAGCTGGAGGATGAACCCGTCGGCCTTCTGTCCCGCGAGCGCCAGGGCCTTGGGCCCGTACGCCGCCATCCACACGGGCAGCCGGCCCTCCTTGACCCAGGGAAGGCGGACCGGCTGCCCGTCGACGACCGCCTCGCGGCCCTCGGCGAGATCGCGGATGACGCCGATGGCCTCGCCGAGCCTGGCCAGGGTGTTGGGCTTGCGGCCCGCCACCCGCATGGCCGAGTCGCCGCGGCCGATGCCGCACACCGTGCGGTTGCCGTACATGTCGTTGAGCGTGGCGAAGGTGGAGGCGGTGACCTCCCAGGTCCGGGTGCCGGGATTGGTGACCATGGGGCCCACGGTCAGCTTCTGGGTGTGCTCGAGGATGCGGCTGTAGATGACGAACGGCTCCTGCCACAGCACCGCGGAGTCGAAGGTCCAGCCGTAGCGGAAGCCGTTGCGTTCCGCGCGCCGCATCAGCCCGACGACGGCGGACGCGGGCGGGTCGGTCTGCAGGACGAGTCCGAAGTCCACGAGGTGGCCTCCTGGTTCTGGCTAGTTCAGGTACTGGCAGGTGGAGCGCGGGGTGTAGACGCCGTGGCCGGCCCGGCCGGTGAACTCGCGCCGGTCGATGACCACCTCGCCGCGCGACAGCACGGTCTCCACCTGCCCGGTGACGGTCCGGCCCTCATAGGCCGAGTAGTCGACGTTCATGTGGTGGGTCTCGGCGGAGAGCGTCTGTCCGGTGTGCGGGTCGTAGATCACGACGTCCGCGTCGGCGCCCGGCGCGATGGTGCCCTTCTTCGGGTAGAGGCCGAACATCCTGGCCGGGGTCGCGCAGGCGATCTCGATCCATCGGCGCCGGCTGATGTGGCCGTCGACGACGGCCTGGTGGAGGAGGTCCATGCGGTTCTCCACGCCCGGCAGCCCGTTGGGGATCTTGGAGAAGTCACCCCGGCCGAGTTCCTTCTGGCCGCTGAAGCAGAACGGGCAGTGGTCAGTGGAGACGACCTGGAGGTCGTTGGTGCGCAGGCCGCGCCAGAGCGCGGCCTGGTGCTCCTTGGGCCGCAGCGGGGTGGAGCAGACGTACTTGGCGCCCTCGAAGTCCGGTTCGGCGAGGTTGTCGGTGGACAGGAACAGGTACTGCGGGCAGGTCTCGCCGAAGACGTTCAGCCCCTTGTCGCGGGCCGCCGCGAGCTCGGCGACGGCTTCCTCGGCCGAGACGTGCACGACGTACAGCGGCGCGCCGGCGACCCGGGCGAGCTGGATGGCCCGGTGGGTGGCCTCGGCCTCCAGGAGCACCTTGCGGACCTCGCCGTGGTACCGGGGGTCGGTCTCGCCGCGGGCGAGCGCCTGCTCGACGAGGACGTCGATGGCGATGCCGTTCTCCGCGTGCATCATGATCAGGCCGCCGTTGGACGCCGACCGCTGCATGGCGCGCAGGATCTGCCCGTCGTCGCTGTAGAAGACGCCCGGATAGGCCATGAAGAGCTTGAAGGAGGTCACTCCCTCCTCCACCAGGAGATCCATCTCCTTGAGCGAGGACTCGTTGACGTCGGAGAGGATCATGTGGAAGGCGTAGTCCACGGCGCAGTTGCCGTCGGCCTTGGCGTACCAGGCGTCCAGGCCCTCGCGCAGGGAGCGCCCCACCGACTGCACGGCGAAGTCGACGATGGTGGTGGTGCCGCCCCAGGCCGCCGCGCGGGTGCCGGTCTCGAAGGTGTCGGAGGCGGCCGTGCCGCCGAACGGCAGCTCCATGTGGGTGTGCGCGTCGACGCCGCCCGGGATGACGTACTTGCCGGTGGCGTCGATGACGCGGTCCGCGGAGAAGGACTCGGCGGCGGAGGTGCCGTGTGCGGCCAGTGCGGCGATCCGGCCGTCGTCGATCAGGACGTCGGCGTGGATCTCGTCGGCGGCGGTGATGACGAGACCGCCGCGGATCAGGGTGCGGGTGCTCATGGTCTCCTCGTGTGTGGACTCGGTCGGCCGGACAGGCCCAGGCGGCGCTACACGGCGCGCAGGGCCCGCTCCAGGAGGGACGCGCCCTCCTCCGCCTCGGCGACGGTGAGCGAGAGCGGCGGGGCGATGCGCAGGACGCTGGTGTTGTGGCCGCCGCCCTTGCCGATCAGCAGGCCGCTCTCACGCGCGGCCTCCAGGACCTTGCCGGCGGCCTTGGGGTCGGCCTCGTCCGTGCCCGGTCCGACCAGCTCGATGCCGATCATCAGGCCGCGTCCGCGCACCTCCCGTACGGCGGGGACGCCCGCGCCGATCGCGCGCAGCCGCTCGATGAGCAGCCCGCCGACGCGCCGGGCGTTGCCCTGGAGGTCGTGCTCCAGCAGGTAGGAGAGGTTGGCGACGCCGGCGGCCATCGTCACGGGCGAACCGCCGAAGGTGGAGATGGAGTTGGCGTCGAGGCAGTTCATGACGTCGGCGCGGGCGACGACACCGCCGATCGACATGCCGTTGCCGATGCCCTTGGCGAAGGTGAGGATGTCCGGCGGGCCGTTCTGGGCGTGCGCCTGCCAGCCCCAGAAGTGCTCGCCGGTGCGGCCCCAGCCGGTCTGCACCTCGTCGGAGATCCACAGGATGCCGTGCCGGTCGAGCACCTCGCGGAAGGCGGCGTACAGCCCGTCGGGCGGCGAGGTGAACCCGCCGACGCCCTGCACCGGTTCGGCGATCAGCGCGGCGACGTCGCGCGTGTGGCCGAGCAGGTCCTCCAGGTCGGCGACGCAGGCCCGGATGAACTGCGCGTCGGCCAGCCCGGCGTAGGGGCCCCTGGTGCGGACGCCGCCGTGCACGTACAGCGTCTGGAGCGGGGAGAGGCTGGTCGGGGACCAGGAGTGGTTGCCGGTGACGGCGACCGCCGAGAAGGAACGGCCGTGGTAGCTGTTGCGCATCGCCAGGATCTGGTTGGAACGGCGGTAGGCGGTGGCGAGCAGCAGGGCGGTGTCGTTGGCCTCCGTACCGGAGGTGGTGAAGAAGACGCGGGCGTCCGGAATGCCGGAGAGGGCGGCGATGCGCTCGGCGAGCTCCACCATGGGGCGGTTGAGGTAGAGGGTGGAGGAGTGGATGATCCGCGCGGCCTGCTCGCTCACCGCCTTGGTGACCTCGGGCAGGGCGTGCGCGGTCATGGTGGTGAGGATGCCGCCGAAGAAGTCCAGGTAGCGGTTGCCGTCCGCGTCCCAGACATGGCGTCCCTCGCCGTGGGTGATCTCGATGGGGCGGTCGTAGTAGAGGGCGAGCCAGTCCGGGAGGACGGCCTTGTGGCGCCCGTACAGGTCGGTCACGGCTGCACAAGTCCTTCGTACGCGTCGGGTCGGCGGTCACGGTAGAACGCCCACTGCTGCCTGACGGCCTCGATCAGGTCGAAGTCGAGGTCGCGGACGACCAGTTCCTCCTCCTTGTCGCTGGCGAGGTCTCCGACGAACTGGCCGCGCGGGTCGACGAAGTAGCTGGTGCCGTAGAAGTCGTTGTCGCCGTACTCCTCGATGCCGACGCGGTTGATGGCGGCGACGAAGTACTCGTTGGCGACGGCGGCGGCCGGCTGCTCCAGCTGCCAGAGGTGGGAGGACAGACCGCGGTGGGTGGCGGACGGGTTGTAGACCAACTGGGCTCCCGCGAGGCCGAGTTGGCGCCAGCCCTCGGGGAAGTGGCGGTCGTAGCAGATGTAGACGCCGATCTTGCCGACGGCCGTGTCGAACACCGGCCAGCCCGCGTTGCCCGGCCTGAAGTAGTACTTCTCCCAGAAGCCCTTGACCTGGGGGATGTGGTGTTTGCGGTACTTGCCGAGGTAGCTGCCGTCGGCGTCGATGACCGCGGCGGTGTTGTAGTAGAAGCCCGCGCCCTCGATCTCGAAGACCGGGACGACGATCACCATGCCGGTCTCGCGGGCGAGGTTCTGCATCCTGCGGACGGTGGGACCGTCCGGGACGGGCTCGGCCCAGCGGTAGTGCTCGGGCTCCTGCACCTGGCAGAAGTACGGAGCGTTGAAGACCTCTTGGAATCCGATGACCTTGGCGCCCTGCCCGGCGGCCTCACGGGCGTGTTCCTCATGCTTGGCGATCATCGATCCGGTGTCGCCGGTCCAGGTGGCCTGGACGAGGGCGGCGCGTACGACATGGGCCATGAGCTGCTCCTTCGACGGGACGCCAGAGAGCCTCTACGCACGTAGACGCAATACGCAGATGGAGAACGTAAGCCACGTCACACAGCGGGGCAAGACCATCGTCGTCAACCCGCGAAGTCGATCATGTTTCGCACCCGAGCGGTCGATTTCGGAACGGTTTCGTCTCGGTCAGGCGCCGAGGTAACCGGCCACGCGCAGCGCGTGGAGGAGACCGCGCTCCCGGTCCGGTGAGACGTCACGGGCGGCGTCGAGCAGGGCGGGAACGAGCCGGGCCGGGTCGCGGCCGGCGACCCTGGCGGCGTCCTCGGCGGGGCGCACCTGCGCGTACGCGGCGAGCAGCGCACGGGCGCGGGTGCCGAGGCCCTCGTCCGTCAGCGCGATCGCGGTGTCGGCGATCTCCTCGGCGGGCCGCGAGACGCCCTGGCGCAGCAACTGCCGTCCGTCGTCGGGCCGGCCGGCCGCGGTGAGCGCGTCGGCGGCCGCGGCGAGGTGTGCGGCGGACTGGGACGCCACCTCCCACAGGAGGGTGCCCCAGTCGGCCTCCAGTCCGCCGCGGTGGAGCTCGGCGGCGAGCGCGGGCAGCCAGCCCGGCGGCCGGGCGGCGGCCTCGCACAGCACGACGTGCGCCTCGCCGCCGCGGCCCTCGGCCCTCAGCCGCCCAAGAGCGGCGACGGTCTCGCGCGCGGCCCGGTCGGCGCCTTCGCTCTCGTGCGCGGGCGCGGGCCCGGGCGACGGGACCGGCTCGGGGGCCGCGGCGGCACCGCCGTACCGCGCACCCCGGGGCACGTCACCGGTGACGGGCAGCACGGGCACGGCGACGGTGCCGCCCCCGTCGTCGTCCACCCCCGCGAACCGGGCCCCTCGCCGGGCCTTCCGCTTGCCCCGGACGCGCTCCCCGGGGCCGCCCGCGGCGGTGCCGGGGGCGGCGCCGGCGTTCGGTGCGCCGGGGTCCGTCTCTTGAACGCCCGCGGCGGTGCCGGGCCTCGCGGCCGCCCAGGCGTCCTCGGCCGCGACGCCGGTGGCCACAGGTGCCTCGCGCACACCCGTCCCGTACGGGTCGGCGGCGGAGGGCGCGCCGAGGCCGGCGGCCGGTCCGGAGCGGGGTCCCTCGCTGCCGGGGTCGCCGTACCCGCGCGGCTCGGCGCCGCCCGGCCCGCCGGATCGGCCCCGGGAGCCAGGAGCGCCGGGCCCGTCCGTGCGTGTCGTGCCGGTCTGCCCGTAAGCCGCAGCCTTGCCCGCAGCGCCGGGCATGCCGGTCGGCCGGGGCCCGTCGGTTCGCTGCTCCGCGGCACCGGCGGGGCCCGACAGCGCGGCCGGCTCCGGGGCGTCGGGTCGGACCTGGGCGAACCAGGACGAGGGGCGGGGCAGCGACTCCAGGCGGGACGTCAGTTCCGTGACGCGCGAGGTCGCGCGGGCGTGGTCGTCGCGCATCCAGGACAGTTCGTGCGTCAGGCGCTCCGCCTCCGCCGTGCCCTCCGGCTCACCGGCCAGCGACCGCAGCAGTTCCCCCGCGCGGGCCGCCGCGTACGCCTGCTCACCGCGCATCAGCTCCCGCCGCTCCTCCAGCGCCTCGCGTCCGCCCGGCAGCCGGTCGTGCGCCGCCGCTGCCGCCGCGTGGAGCGCACGGGCCCGGACCCACTCCCGCTCGGCGTGCGCCTGGCCCGCCGGCGTCGCCAGGTCGTGGAGCAGGGACGCGACCACGTCCCACGGAGGGATCTCGACCCCTTGCAGGCAGGCCCGCATTCCGTCGGGGTCCCGCTGCCGGAAGATCGCGTACCACCCGCCCGCGGGGTCGAGCCGCCCGGTCAGCTCTTCGAGGTACCGAGCGAACGCCCCGACCTCCGCCGGGAGTTGATGCACCGCCATCGCTGCCCCTGCCCACTCGGAGGTAGAACCTCAGGCATTCGACCGCAGGCGTGTTACGGCGTTGCTACACGCCGTTTTCAGGCGGGAACCGCGATGCCCCGTGACCGTCGGCCGCTCGCGTGAGTTTTCCGGGCAGCGCTGCCGTGCCGCGCACGCCGAGGACACGGTCGCGGTCACGGCCGGCGGGGCCGCGCGTCCTCACCGCGCTCTAGTCGGACGACTCCCTCCGGGCGGCGTCGACGAGTTGACGGTCCGGCTCGTCACCACGC
The DNA here is from genome assembly GCF_040675505.1 of Streptomyces sp. NPDC049597. NCBI lineage: Bacteria > Bacillati > Actinomycetota > Actinomycetes > Kitasatosporales > Streptomycetaceae > Streptomyces > Streptomyces sp. NPDC049597. Next base: position 102,805 of record NZ_JBFAOY010000012.1, on the reverse strand, counting down.
TCCTCGTACGCCTCGTCCCGCCATCGACCGTCCAGCTCGTCGCCACGTTCCTCGAACGCCTCGTCGCCCCATCGGCCCTCCGGCTCGTCGCCACGTTCCTCGAACGCCTCGTCGCCCCATCGGCCGTCCGGCTCGTCACGCCGCTCCTCGAACGCCTCGTCCGCGAACCGACGGGCCGAGTCGTCGCCGCGTGCGTCAGCCGCCTCGCCCACGAATCGACGGGCCAGCTTGTCGCCGAGTGCGACAGCCGTCTTGTGGCTCTCGATCGGTGCCGCGCGCACGTTCTTGAACAGGATGTAGGTCACGCCCGAGGAGGCGCCGCCGTATGTCGGATGCGGATCGATACCGAGCGCGTCGGCGGCGGCGTACGACGCCTCGCCGATGATTCCGGTCGGGCCGGTGTCGCCGACGACGGCGTACACGACGCGGTCGCGGTACAGCAGCGCGGCCACGGTTCCGCCACGGATGCCGGAGTTCTGGTAGTCCCAGATGCGGCTCGGGCCCGGCACGACGACGAACGGCAGCTTCGCGGCGTTGAGGTGCCTTCCGTCGGACTGCTGGAAGGACGTGTGCGGCTGGAACCAGCTGTCGGTGGTGCTGTTGCACTGCCGCGTGCGCACCCCGTCGCAGTCGATGTCGAGGTCGGCGGTCCAGTGCACGACCCCGTCCTGTTCACAGACGGGGACGTCGGCGGGCGCTCCGTTGTCCGTGCGGTACTTGCCGTTGGATATCTGCCGGCAGGCGCCGAGGGCCTCCCGGAGGGCGTCGGCGCCGACCGTGCCCTCGGCCGGCAGGGCTGCCCGGTCGTCGGCGAGGGCCCGAGGCGGCGGGGCCGCGGCGGCGGGCAGGGCCGCCGCCGCGAGAAGGACGGTACCGGCGGCCGCCGCGAGGGCGGTGTGTGATATGTGCACAATAATCCCTTCTGTCGAAAGGATTCCTACCCGACGGGCACGGGGACCGGCTCCGTTTTGTCCGCCGGACGGGTTACACCGCCGCGCCGCCGGCACCTCCCCACGTCAGGGCGCCGGGTGCACCACCATCGCCGAACCGCCGCCCCGCCGCACCTTCTCGGCCGCGGCCAGCCACCGCCCGTCGGGCAGCCGCTGTACGCCGGTCGCGGCGCCGATCTCCGGGTTCAGCCGGAAGGCGTGACCGATCGCCTCGAGTGCGGCGCGCAGCTCCCGGTCGTTCCACAGCTCCGGTTCCAGCTCGGTCGTCGCCTGGTTGCGCTGGCTGGCGCGCGGCGCGGCGATCGCGTCGACGAGCGGCATCCCCCGGTCGAGATGCCCCGTCAGCGTCTGCAGGACGGTGGTGATGATGGTCGCGCCTCCCGGCGAGCCGAGCGCCAGCAGGGGCCGGTCGTGGTGGTCGAGCACGATCGTCGGCGACATGGACGAACGCGGCCGCTTCCCGGGGCCGGGCAGGTTCGGATCGTGGACCGCGGGGTCGGCCGGGGCGAAGGAGAAGTCGGTCAGCTCGTTGTTGAGCAGGAAGCCGCGCCCGGGCACGGTGATGCCGCTGCCGCCCGTCGACTCGATCGTCAGCGTGTAGGCGACGACGTTGCCCCACTTGTCGGCCGTCGTCAGATGCGTGGTGTTCTCGCCCTCGTACGTGGTCGGCGCGGCCTCGCCGGTCGAGCCGCAGGCCGCGGGCCGGCGCGGGTCGCCCGGTGCGAGCGGGCTCTTCAGGACCGCGTCGTCCTTGATCAGGCACTCGCGCGAGTCGGCGAACCGCTGGGACAGCAGCCCCTCGACGGGCACGTCCTCGAAGGCCGGGTCGCCGACCCAGCGGCCACGGTCCGCGAACGCGATCCGGCTCGCCTCGATGAAGCGGTGCAGGTACCGCGCCCGGGTGGTCTCGCCCGCGGAGAGGTCGGAGCGCTCCAGGATGTTGAGCGCCTCACCGACGGTGGTGCCGCCGGAGGAGGACGGCGCCATGCCGTACACGTCGAGTCCCCGGTAGGAGACCTTCGTGGGGGCGCGGCGGATCGTCTCGTAGGCCCGCAGGTCGCGCCGGGTGAGGTCGCCGGGGCGCACGACGCGGTCCGCGCCCTCGGCGACGGGGGGCTCCTGCACGGTGCGGACGATGTCGTCGGCGATGGGCCCCCGGTAGAGCGCGCCGACGCCCTTGCGGCCGAGTTCCTTGTAGGTGCGGGCCAGGTCCGGGTTCTTGAACACCGAGCCCACGACCGGGAGTCGGCCGCCGGGCAGGAAGAGTTCGGCGGTGGCCGGGAAGTCGGCGAAGCGGGCGTGGTTGGCCTGCGTCTGGGAACGGAACGTGGCGTCGACGGTGAATCCGTCCTCGGCCAGCCGCTCGGCCGGACGCAGCAGCTCCTTCAGCGGCTTGCTGCCCCAGGCGTCCAGTGCGGTCCGCCAGGTCGCGGGGGTGCCGGGCGTGCCGACCCCGAGGCCCGACGTCATGCCCTCGGCGAGCGGGATGGGCTCGCCGTTCTCCAGGAACAGGGACGCGTCGGCGGACAGCGGCGCGGTCTCGCGGCCGTCGACGGTGTGGACCGTACGGGACTTGGCGTCGTAATGGACGAAGAAGCCGCCGCCGCCGATGCCCGCGGAGTACGGCTCGGTGACGCCGAGCGCGGCGGCGGTGGCCACCGCGGCGTCCACCGCGTTGCCGCCCTTCCGCAGGACCTCGATGCCGGCGGCCGACGCGTCGGCGTCGACGCTGGCGACGGCGCCGCCGTATCCGACGGCCACCGGGGTCTTGGCAGGTGTCGCGCCCGGCGGGGAGGAGGTCGGTGGTGCCGCGGCGCCGATCGAGGCGACAGCGGCGGCAACGGCCAGTACCGACACATTCCGTACGACGGAACGACGCATGCGTACCTCCCGAGGGCGAACGTCCGCGCAGCCTAACCCCGTTGTCGCCGCCCGGTCAGGACCGCCGGTACGCCGTTCGGCCGGCACCGCTAGCATGCGCGCCCATGACGGACGACGTACGCAACATCGTGCTCGGTGTGGTGGCCGCCGGGATCAGCGCCTCGATCGGCTGGATGGCCCGCACCTACCTCTGGCGGCGCAGGCTCCGGCGCAAGCAGGCGTTCTTCGGCCTGCCGGGCAACTCGGAGTGCCTGCTCGTCGTCAACCGGGAGGCGGGCAGCGACGGCGCGGTCCACCGCTTCGACGTCTTCGCGCTGCTCGAACTGTCCGCGCTCATCAAGGACTGCGGCGCAAACGCGCACATCGTCCGACACGACGCGACGCAGCAGGGATTCGGCGAACGTACGGAATTCTGCGTTGGAGGTCCGGGCTCGAACCGGCGCATGGAGGCGCATCTGCGGACCCTGTTGCCGGGGCTGTCCGTCAACACCGACGCGGAGCCCGTCGAGGACCAGGGCTTGTTCGTGCTCGGCTCGGAGCAGTACCGGATGGAGCGGGGTACGGCCGAGTACGTGCTGCTGGCCCGGCTGACGGCCGGGGAGGGAAACCGGCCGGTGTTCCTGTTCTGCGGTCAGCGCGCCATCACCAACCAGGCCGCCACCCGCTATCTGGCCCGCCACCACGAGAAGCTGCACCGCAAGTACGGCCGGAACTCCTTCTGTCTGCTGCTGAAGGTGGTCAACTCGCAGGCCTACGGGCCGGACGTGGTCGAGGTCGTGGCCGATGTCACGCGGGCCGCGCTCAGCGCCCTCCCCGCCCCGCGCACCTCGGACAGCGCGGTGAGCTGACCGGGGCCGGAGGAGTCCGAGCGGGACCGGGGGCGCGGTCGGGGGTGGCGGGCACGGGCGCGCGCCTGTGCCGCGCCGGTGAAGCGGTCGATGGGGCCCGGGCGGAGAGGCCCGCAGCGCCGGACCGGCGCGCGGGGAATCCGGGGCGCAAGGATCCGGGGCGAGCGGCGCCTTCGTCGTACAGCGGTGACGACGTGGGGCCGCTCCGCCCCGGCAAGCTGGTGGCACAACCCGACCGGCGCGCAGCTGACCTTCTCCTTTTCGCCGGCCGACCCGTCCTGCCCGTCGGTCCCGCCGCGAGGGAGTGATCACCGGCTGCCGCCGCCTGCGCACACGCAGGGCGGGGTGGTGCCCCAAGAGCTGCTGCCCTCTCCCCCGCACCGGCGTGCGCGAAGGACCCGGGGCAACAGCGTTCCTGTTCGGCCGGCGGCTGCTGCCGGCACGGCCTGCGTCACCCTCGTCTACGGGGACGAACTACGGCGGCGGGCGCCACCTCGTGCGCCATCAGAAGTAGGTGTTGACGTCAGCTCGATCAGCGGATCGACGGCCATACGCTGCCTTGCCCCTTGTCGCCGTGTCGCGGTCAGCGCAAACTATCCAGCCCGGCGAGGCCCTTCACACCCGACACGCATAAACACGACATAAGCCGTATAAATCGAGAATTCCGCCAGGCAGAGGGAGCACTCCTCCGTATCCCTCAGGCGCGCGGGAGGGACACGGAAAGGCCTCTGGTCCGGCCTCGGCGGACCCTCCGCGCCCGGTCACATCAGCCCGGTCCCGTCAGGCCTCGGCGGCCTCCGCGTAGACCTGGGAGAGCTCGGGCGCTCCGTTGACCGCCCATTCGAGACCCGCCTCGACGACGCTCACCTCGCGGCCCGACGCCAGCCGCACCACGGGGTGCCCACCCGGCCAGACGTGCCAGGAGGCGCCGGGAACCGTCCGCACGATGACGGTGCCCAGATACAGACCGGCGTCGTTTCCCAGCCAGGGCAGCTCCTCCGGGTCGTCCCGCCAGCGCGGGGGCAGCTGGTCGAGAGCCGTCAACGAGGCGGGGGAATCGTCCAGTTCCAGCCCGGCCTGCCCCGCGCGGACGCGCAGCAGCTCGCACTCGGACAGCAGCTCGGTGATCGCCGCCGCGCGCTCGGGATCGAACTCCTTCGCGGCGGCCCCTCCCCCGTGCTCCCGATCATCGCCATGGCGCCTGAGCCAGTTGTCCAAGAAAGGGATGTTCATACCGCTCAGCCTCGCATCCCCCCGGCCGGACGCACCACAGGGCGCGCGTCGGCAAACGCTAGATGTCGAGATCGACAACAACCGGTGCGTGGTCCGACGCGCCCTTGCCCTTGCGCTCCTCACGGTCGACGTAACTGTCTTTGACCGCCTTGCCGAACGGCCCGTTCCCGTAGACCAGGTCGATGCGCATGCCGCGGTTCTTGGGGAAGCACAGCTGGCGGTAGTCCCAGTACGTGAAGGGGTGCTCGTACTTCAGGGGGCGGGGGACGACGTCCGAGAGGCCGCGCTTGCGCAGCGCCTCCAGCGCGGCGCGCTCGGGCGGGGTCACATGGGTCAGGCCCTCGAACGCGGCCACGTCCCACACGTCGTCGTCGGTGGGGGCGATGTTGAAGTCGCCGAGGACCGCGAACGGGCGCTCGCCCGCCCCGTCCTCCGTCACCGCCACCGACAGCGCCTCCAGCCAGCGCAGCTTGTAGCCGTAGTGGTCGTGGGCCACCTCGCGGCCGTTCGGCACGTAGACCGACCAGACGCGGACCGGGCCGCAGGTCGCCGAGATCGCCCGGGGCTCCTGCACGCCCTCGTAGTCAGGGGCGCCGGGCAGGCCCCTGACCACGTCGTCGATGCCGACCCGCGAGAGCACCGCCACGCCGTTCCACCGGCCCGTGGCGTGCACCGCGGACTCGTACCCGAGCTCGCGCAGGGCCTCGGCGGGGAACTGCTCCTCGGTGCACTTGGTCTCCTGGACGCACAGCACGTCGGTGCCGCTGCTCTCCAGCCAGGCCAGCAGCCGCGGCAGCCGGGCGGTGATCGAGTTGACGTTCCACGTGGCGATACGCATGCGGCAAGCCTAACGGCGGGGTGTGACAGGCACCGGGCCGCCCGGTGCACGGCGTCAGAGGTCCCGGGCCTCCCCCGGCGCCAGACGCCCGTGCTCGGCGCCGCCCAGTCCGCCGATCTGCCGGTCGTAGACCGGCCGGGCGATGTCGGCGAGGTAGGCGTCGTGGACGTCGATGGCACGCCTCGGCCGCACCTCGCGCACGTAGTCGATGACCTCGGAGATCTTGCTCCACGGCGCGTGCACCGGCAGCATCAGGGTGTCGACGGGCCGGTCCGGCACGGTCAGCGCGTCACCGGGGTGGAAGAGCGAACCGTCCACCAGGTAGCCGACGTTCGTGATCCGCGGGATGTCCGGGTGGATGACGGCGTGCAGTTCGCCGTGGACCTGGACGTCGAATCCGGCGGCGGTGAAGGTGTCGCCGTGGCCGACGGTGTGGACCCGGCCGGGGAACGCCGCCGAGAGCTGGGCCGCGACGCTGCGCAGGGTCCAGATCCCGGCGGCCGGGTTCGCCTCCAGGGCGGCCCGCAGCCGTCCCTCGTCGAAGTGGTCGGGGTGCTCGTGCGTGACCAGGACGGCGTCGGCGCCCAGCGCCGCGTCCGGTTCGCTGAAGCCGCCCGGGTCGATGACGAGCGTGCTCCCGTCCTTCTCCAGCCGGACGCAGGAATGGGTCTTCTTGACGATCCTCATGCGCCACATCCTGCTATGCGCGTGGCGTCGTCTCCTCCTGGATCACCGCCTGGGCGACCTTGAACGCCGCATGGGCCGCCGGCACGCCGCAGTAGACGGCCGCGTGGATGAGGACCTCCTTGATCTCCGCGGGCGTCAGCCCGTTGCGCAGTGCGGCGCGCGTGTGGAAGGCGAGCTCGTCGAGGTGGCCCTGGGCGACCAGGGCGGTGAGCGTGACGCAGCTGCGGGTGCGTCGGTCGAGGCCCTCCCGGGACCACACCTCGCCCCAGGCGTAGCGGGTGATCAGTTCCTGGAAGTCGGCGGTGAAGTCGTCGGCGGCGACCGTCGCCCGGTCCACGTGCGCGTCGCCGAGCACCTCGCGGCGGATCTTCATCCCCGCTTCGTACGGGTCGGGCCTGCCGTACTGCACCGCAGCGGGCTGCTCGGGAGCGGCCGGCGCGATCTCGGCGACGGGCGAGACGGGCGCCGATGTGGCGGGCGCCGGCGGGACCGGGATCGACGCCAGGGTGTCGTTCCAGGCCGTCTCGAAGTGGTGGGCCAGCAGGTCGGTCACGGCGGCGGGCTGCTCGACGGGTGCCAGGTGGGAGGCGCCGGGCACCAGGGCGAGCCGGGCGTCCGGTATGCCGGCGACCAGGGTGCGGGCCTCTGCGGGGCCGGTGACCTGGTCCTCGGAGCCGACCAGGACGAGGGTGGGCACACCGACGCGGGACAGTTCGTGGCGCACGTCGAAGGCGGCCAGGGCCTCGCAGGCGGCGATGTAGCAGCCGGGGTCGGTGGTGCGGACCATCTGGACGGCCCACTCGACGATGGCGGGCTGGGCTGCCGCGAATCCGCCGGTGAACCAGCGCTCGGGTGCGCTGCGGGCCATCGGGTCGAGACCGTTGGTGCGCACGACCACACCGCGCTGGCGGAACTCGTCGGCGGTGCCGAACCGGGGCGAGGCGGCGACCAGCGCCAGGGACGCCAGCCGGTGCGGGTGGCGCAGGGCGAGTTCGATGCCGACCGCGCCGCCGATGGAGCAGCCGGCGTAGCCGAAGCGCTGCACCCCGAGCAGGTCGAGGGTGGCCAGCAGCCGCTCGGCGAGCTCGCCGACGGAGTCGGCGGGGTGCGCGGGAGCGCCGCCGTGCCCGGGCAGGTCGAACCGGATCACCCGCCACCGCGTGGACAGCTCACCGATCTGGCGGTCCCACATGTGCCAGGTGGTACCCAGTGAGGGGCCGAGGATGAGCACGGGGGCGTCGTCGGGACCGTCGATCCGGTACTGCAGGGTCTTCGGGGGCGTCTGCGTCTCACTCACGGGCCCCACGGTAATGAGTGGAACGAGCCGATCCGGTCAGGGGGTCGCCCTGAACGGCGCATTCCGGCCACCGCGGGCCGTGATGTGAACGCCCTGGGGGGAGCCGGTGGAGATCCGCGCCGGGCACGCGGGCGCCGGGGGTCCTACGGCGTCGCGGTGGACACGACGTACACCCAGGGCTTGGCCGGTTCCGTGAGGTCGACGGTGATGTCCTGCGTGGGGCGCGGGTCCTTGTTTCGGTGCGTGGTGCCCGCCCAGGCGCGGCCCTCGAGGCCGAAGTTCCAGCCGACGACCTCGCTGTCGCGGTCGCTGATGGTCACCTTGCCGTCCTGGAGGGCGTCCCGGCTGGTGCCGACGCCCTTCAGGAACGTGTCGAGCCCGCCCGGGGTCGTGCGGAACTGCACGTAGAGCCGGCTGGTCTTCCAGTTGCTCGTCTCGTAGTAGCCGACGCGCCAGGAGCCCGCCGGGATCGGCACCTCGAAGATGCGGCGCTTCATCAGCGAGGGCCACTTGTCACGCAGGCCGGTGGCCGAGGACTCGGCCTCCTTGTCCCGGCCGCTGGCGCGGCTCTGCTCGGCGGAGATCACCAGGTAGCCGGCCGGGATGCCGACGAGCAGCACGATGGTGATCGCGGTCAGCCAGCGGCGCACCAGCATGTGCCGCCTGCCCTCGGGGGCCGGGGGGATCGTCGGTCGGGTCAGCGTGGAGGTCATGACGGCGGTTCCTGGGTGGGACGGACGGAGCTCGGACTGCGCAGGGCCTGCGCGTAGCGCTCGTATCGTTCGTGCCGCTCCACCCGGCGTCGGTTCGCCCGGCGGAAGCGGCGCGCGACCAGGCGAGCCAGGTCGGCCGCACCGACCATACCCGCCTCGGGGCCGAGCTGGGCCTTGGCGATGCGCGCCTCGGGCCGGTAGCCGCGGCCCGTGAGGTGGCGGCGGAAGGCGTCCCGCGCGGGGCCGATGAGCAGGTCGTCGGCGGCGCTGACGCCGCCGCCGATCACGAAGCAGGAGGGGTCGAGGGCGGCGGCCAGATTGGCGATGCCGACCCCGAGCCACTGGCCGATGTCCTGGAACAGCTCGACGCACATGGCGTCGCCCTCGCGGGCCAGTTCGGTGATCAGCGGTCCGGTGATGTCCCGGACGCTTCCGCCGACCCGGTCGATGATGTTGTACGCCACCGGGGAGTCGGCCGCGGCGAGCTCCCTGGCCTCGCGCACCAGCGCGTTGCCGGAGCTGTACTGCTCCCAGCAGCCGCGGTTGCCGCACGGGCAGCGGTGGCCGCCTGGCACGACCTGCATGTGGCCGAACTCACCGGCGACCCCGTACTTGCCGCGCTTGACCTGACCGTCCTCCAGGATGGCGCCGCCGATGCCGGTGCCGAGGGTGATCATGACGAGGTGGTCCTCGCCGCGGCCCGCGCCGAAGCGCCACTCGGCCCAGGCGGCCGTGTTGGCGTCGTTGTCGACGAGGACGGGGACGGCGAGGCGGGCGGAGAGCGCGTCGCGCAAGGGCTCGTTGCGCCAGGCCAGATGGGGCGCGAACAGGACCTTGGAGCGGTCGGCGTCGACCCAGCCGGCGGCGCCGATGCCGACCGCGTGGACGTCGTGACGGTCGGACAGGTCGAGGACCAGCTCGCAGATCGTGTCCTCGACCACCTTGGGGCTCTTGGACTTGTCCGGGGTCTCGGTGCGGACCTGCTCCAGGATGACGCCGTCGGCGTCGACGACCCCGGCCATCACCTTGGTGCCGCCGATGTCGATGCCGACGGTCGGCACCCGGGGCGCGGTGAGGTGGGAGCGCCGCTCGCGCGGTCCGACGGTCTTGAGGACGGTGCCGCGTGCGGCGCCTCGGTGCGTGAAGTCGCGGTACGTGCTCAAGTCGTCCCTGCGGTTCGTCGTGGCGGTCCCGGACCCGGACCCCGGCCCCGGGGCGGGCGGCGCCCGCCGCCCTCGATGCTAGTGCCCTGCCCGGCGGGTGGGCCGGTCACCGCCCTGGTCGGCGGTGTGCGGCTCGTTGACGTCGTGGCCGCCCAGGTGTGCCGGGGCGGGCGCGCGCTCGAGCTCGTGGCGCAGGTCCTCCAGTTCGCTGCCCCCGGCCATCTGGCGGGTGAGCTCGTCGAGCGTGACCGAGTCCCTGGTGTGGCTCGCCGCCATGACGCCCCGCTTGAGCAGGACGAAACGGTCACCGACGAGATAGGCGTGATGCGGGTTGTGGGTGATCAGCACCACGCCGAGGCCCGCATCGCGTGCGGCAGCCACGTACTTGAGCACCACACCCGACTGCTTCACACCGAGCGCGGCGGTCGGCTCGTCCAGGACCAGGACCTTGGCGCCGAAGTAGACGGCGCGGGCGATCGCCACGCACTGGCGCTCACCGCCGGACAGCGTGCCGATCGGCTGGTCGACGTCCCGCAGGTCGATGCCCATGCGCAGCAGCTCGGACCGGGTCGTCTCGCGCATCGTCCGCACGTCGAGGCGCTTGAAGGGGCCCGTGCCCTTCGTCGGCTCGGAGCCGAGGAAGAAGTTGCGCCACACCGGCATCAGCGGGACGACCGCCAGGTCCTGGTAGACGGTGGCGATACCGCGGTCCAGCGCCTCGCGCGGCGAGTTCAGCGTGGTCGTGGCGCCCTCGATCGAGAAGGTGCCGGCGTCGTGCCGGTGCAGGCCGGCGATGATCTTGATGAGGGTGGACTTGCCCGCGCCGTTGTCCCCGAGGACGCAGGTGATCTCGCCCGCGTGGACCTCGAGCGAGACGCCTTCGAGGGCGCGGATGTTGCCGTAGTACTTGCTGATGCCGTCGAGCTCCACCAGAGCGCTCATGAGGTCGCCTCCGCACGCTTGCGCACCCACGCGTTGAGCAGGGTCGCGAGAAGGAGCATCGCTCCGAGGAAGAACTTGAACCAGTCCGGGTTCCACTCGGCGTAGACGATGCCCTTGCTCGTCATGCCGAAGATGAACGCGCCGACCGCGGAGCCGACCGCGGAGCCGTAGCCCCCGGTGATCAGACAGCCGCCGATGACGGCCGCGATGATGTACGTCAGCTCGTTGCCCACGCCTTCGCCGGACTGCACCACGTCGAACGAGAACAGCAGGTGCTGACCGGAGACCCAGGCGGCGAAGGCGACCCCCATGTACAGCCCGATCCTTGTCCGGTTGACCGGGACGCCGACCGCGCGGGCCGCGTCCGCGCCGCCGCCCACCGCGAAGATCCAGTTGCCGAAGCGCGTGCGCAGCAGGATCCAGGTGGCGAGGGCGACCAGGACGAACCACCACAGGATGGTGACCTTGAGCGTCACGTCGCCGAGGGTGAGTTCGGAGGCGAACAGTTTCCTGGCCGACTCGAAGCCCTCCATGTCACCGATCGTCTTCGTCGACACGGTGCCGCTGATCAGCTTGGTGAAGCCCAGGTTGAGACCGGCGAGCATCAGGAACGTACCGAGCGTGATGATGAAGCTCGGCAGTTTCGTCCGGGTCAGCATGAAGCCGTTGAAGGCCCCGACGCCGAGCGTCACCAGCAGGGAGACGCCCACGCCCACCCAGACGTTGGCGGTCATCTGGTAGCTGAACATCGAGGAGACGAGTGCCGAGGTGGTCACGAGAACGCCGGCCGACAGGTCGAACTCGCCGCCGATCATCAGCAGCGCGACCGGCACGGCCATGATGCCGAGCGTCGACGCGGCGTACAGGACGGTGGAGAAACTGGACGCCTTCAGGAAGGAGTCGGCGAAGACGGAGAAGAAGACGAAGACGGCCACCGCGCCGACGACCGAGCCCAGTTCCGGCCGGCCCATCAGCCTGCGCAGCGGGGAGGTGCGCAGCAGCCGCTCGTCGGTCCCCTCCGGCGTCCTGCCGGGTGTGGCGGGTGGTGCGGTCGCGCTCATCGAGTCCCCCGATCCGTGTATTCCGCGAGTTCGGCGGCGTCCTTCTCGGTGATGATCTGCGGCCCGGTCAGCACGGGCCGGCCGCCGCCGAGGACGTCCGCGTTGTACTTGTACAGCCACAGCAGGTCGACGGCCTCGTAGCCCTGGAGGTAGGGCTGCTGGTCCACCGCGAAGCCGAGGCTGCCGTCCTTCAGACCGGCCGCGACCGTGGAGTTGAGGTCGAATGTGTCGATCTCGGCCTCGGACCCGGCGCTCTTCCTGGCCTGGACGGCGGCGTCGGCGAACGGCGCGCCGAGGGTGACGACCGCGTCGATGGACCGGTCGGCCTGCAGCTTGGCCTCGATGGACGCCTGGACGTCGGGCATGTTGGTGCCGTCGACGTACAGGTTCTGCATCTGCCCGCCGAAGGTCTTCTCCGCCCCGGCGCAACGCTGTTCGTGACCGACGTTGCCCTGCTCGTGCAGGACGCACAGCGCCTTCTTCTTCCCGCGCGCGTCGAGTTCCTCGCCGACGGCTTCGCCTGCGACGGACTCGTCCTGGCCGATGTGGGTCAGGGCGCCGAACGCCTTGGACTGCTCGGATCCGGAGTTCACCGTGATCACGGGGATGCCGGCCCTGCGGGCCTTGGCGACGGCCCCCTTCATGGCGTCGGGCTTGGCGAGGGTGACGATCAGCGCGTCGACCTTCTTGGAGATGTACGAGTCGACGAGCTGCGCCTGCTGCTGGCCCTCGTCGCTGTGGGCGTAGAGGAAGTTGATGTTGTCCTTGGCGGCCGCCTCCTCGGCTCCGCTCTGGACGATGTCCCAGAACGTGTCACCGTCACCCGAGTGGGTGACCATGGCGAAGGTCCATCGCGGGGTCGTGACCGCGGCCTTGCCACGGGCGTTCTGGGCGGCCTTGCGGGCGTCCTCGGCGCGCTTGCCACCGGTGCTGCTGCACCCTGCCAGGGTCGTCGCTCCGAGTACCGCTGCCAGCACCGCGCCCAGCGCGCGTACCCCTGTCCTTGCCCGTGCCACGACGCCGTGCCCTTCTTGCCGTACTCGCTGTGCCGCCCTGTGCGGCCGGGGGCCGAAACGACCTGCCCCGGCCGCCCAAGTATGTGTCACGCCTGGTCGCGGGGTCGGCAGCGGGTGGGCCGCGGCCGTCGGCGGAGCGGAACCGGGAGGCGTCATCGGGTGCCGTCTGCCGTGAGCTTCTCCAGCGCCGGGACGTCCTTCTCCGTGACGAGCGCGGGACCGGTCAGGACCGGCTTGCCGCCGCCGACGACGTTGCGGTTGACCTTGTTGAGCCACAGTCCGTCGACGGCGAGGTAGCCCTGGAGGTAGGGCTGCTGGTCGACGGCGAAGGCGATCTCCTTGGCCTTGAGGGCCTTCACCACGTCGGCGTTGAGGTCGAAGGTGCTGATCTCCGCGTCGGAGCCCGCTCCGTCCTTGGCCTTCACCGAGGCGGCGGCGAAGGGCGCCCCGAGGGTGACGACGGCGTCGATGTCCTTGCCGCTCTGCAGCTTCGCCTCGATGGACGAGGTGGTGGCGGGCATGTTGGTGCCCTCGACGTTGAGGTTCTCGACCGTGCCCTCGAAGGTCTTCTTCACACCGGCGCAGCGCGCTTCGAGTGAGACGTTGCCCTGCTCGTGGATGACGCAGAGCGCCTTCTTCCTGCCGCGCTTGTTCAGCTCCTCGCCGACGGCCTCGCCCGCCACGGACTCGTCCTGGCCGATGTGGCCGAGCGCCCCGAGGTCCCGGGAGAACTCGGCTCCCGAGTTGATGGTGACGACGGGGATGCCGGCGGCGACGGCCTTCCTGACGACGTCGCTCATCGCCTCGGGCTTGGCGAGGGTGACGACGATGCCGTCGACCTTCTGGTCGATGTACGTCTGGACCAGCTGGGCCTGCTCCTTGCCCTCCGGGTTCGCCGCGTAGAGGAACTGGACGTTGTCCTTGCGGGCCGCCACCTTCGCGCCGCTCTGGACGATGTCCCAGAAGGTGTCGCCCTGACCCGAATGGGTCACCATGGCGATCTTCATCCGGGGCGTCGTCGCCGCCTCGCCGCCTCCCTCGGCGGAGGGCTTCTCGTTGGCCTCCTTGCCGCCGGAACTGCTGCATCCGGCGACGACGACCAGGGCGCTCGCGGCGAGCAGGACTGCTGCCGTGCGGGTTCTGCGCATCGTGGGGTCCGCCTCCTTACCCGGCCGCCGGGTTGCGGCTGGGTGAGTTTCTACGGTGGCCCCGCGGGCCCGTCAAGACTTTGTCCGAACATTCTTACGCGACATTCCTACGCGACGGTGGCGCGCCGGACACCGCTAGGAACGGACCAGCAGCTGGAACTCGAAGGCGTAACGCGAGGCCCGGTAGACGTGCGACCCGAACTCGACCGCGCGGCCCGTGTCGTCGAACGTGGTGCGCTCCATCGTGAGCAGCGGCGCCCCCGCCTCCTCGCCCAGCAGCTCCGCCTCCCCCGCGTCGGCCGCGCGGGCGCCCACCGACTGACGGGCGCTGTGCAGGGTGATCCCGGCCGCGCGCATCAGCCGGTACAGCCCGGTGGACTCCAGTTCGGCCGTGTCGCAGTCCAGCAACCCGGCGGGCAGGTGGTTGCGCAGCCGGGCCATCGGCTCTCCGTGGGCATAGCGCAGGCGCTCCACGAACCGGACCTCGCTGCCCTCGGCGACGCCGAGCGCGGCCGCGACCTGGGCGCTCGCGGGCTCGACGGTGTTGGTGAGCACGGCCGTGGCCGGCCGCTGGCCGGCCGCCTCCAGGTCGTCGTAGAGGCTGCTGAGCTCCAGCGGGCGCCTGACCTGGCTGTGCACGACCTGGGTGCCCACACCCCGGCGGCGCACCAGCAGGCCCTTGTCGACCAGGGACTGGATGGCCTGCCGGACGGTGGGCCGGGACAGGCCGAGCCGGCCGGCGAGCTCGATCTCGTTTCCGAGCAGGGTGCCGGGGCTCAGCGCCCCCCTCTCGATCGCCGCCTCCAGCTGCTGCGCGAGCTGGAAGTAGAGCGGGACCGGGCTGGTGCGGTCCACGCTCAACGCGAGCGAGAGGGACGGTTCCGACTCGTGACTGGGCTGCTTGGGCACGTGGGCGAGCGTAGTCGCACGCCATGTTGACGGGAAGTCGTGAGGTTCGATTGTCAGGACAAAGCCTTGACAGGCGGCGGTGCCGCCTCCATTTTTGGGCCATGCGCATCGGACTGATCGGCACGGGACGTATCGGCAGCTTCCACGCGGGGGTGCTGAGCCGCCATCGTGAGGTGGGCTCGCTGGTCGTGGCGGACACGGACGCGGCGCGTGCCGTGGAGACGGCGGACCGCTGCGGCGCCACCGCGGCGCCCAGCGCGGACGAGGTCTTCGCCTGGGGCGTGGACGCCGTGGTGATCGCCTCGGCCACCGCCGCGCACGCCGACCTGATCGCCCGCGCGGCACGTGCGGGACTGCCCGCCTTCTGCGAGAAGCCGATCGCCCTGGACCTGCCGGGGACGCTCCGGGCGCTGCGCGCGGTGGAGGAGGCGGGCACGGAACTCCAGCTCGGCTTCATGCGTCGCTTCGACGCGGGCTACACCGCCGCCCGCGAGCTGGTGCGCTCGGGCCGCCTCGGCCGGCTGCACACCGTACGGGCCATCACCTCCGACCCGGCGCCGCCGCCGGCCGCGTACCTGCCGCTGTCCGGCGGGCTCTACCGGGACTGCCTCGTCCACGACTTCGACATCCTTCGGTGGGTGACGGGCCGCGAGATCGTGGAGGTGTACGCGACAGGGTCGGACGCGGGACCCTCGATGTTCCGCGACGCGGGCGACGTGGACACCGCGGCGGTGCTGCTCACGCTGGACGACGGGACGCTGGCGACGGCGACCGCGACGCGTTGCAACGGCGCGGGGTACGACGTCCGGATGGAGCTGGCCGGGGAGCTCGACCAGGTCGCGGTCGGGCTGGACGACCGTACGCCGATCAGCTCGACGGAGCCGAAGGGCCTGCCGCCGGTGGACAACCCCTGGCCGGGCTTCCTGGAGCGGTTCGCCCCGGCGTACGAGGCGGAGCTGGACGCGTTCGTCCGCCTGGTGCGGGGCGAGGCGGACAACGCCTGCGACGGGCGCGAGGCGCTGACCGCGCTGCGGGTGGCGGAGGCGTGCGAGCTGTCGCGGCGGGAGAGGCGGCCGGTGCGGGTGGAGGAGATCCCGTCGGCCTGAGCCCCCCGGCCCCGGGGCCCCGCGGTCACTGGGGCTTGACCCCGGCCCCGGTACCGCACCTGGCGCGGTGTCGTCGCCTCCCTACGGCCTGGCGGCCGTGGAGGCCCCCCGGACGGGTGGCGATCCGCCGCGCGACATCAGCCTTGCCGGGGCGCACTCCCCCCTGGCTTCGCCGGGGGCGAGCCCCCACCCGCGCCCGGGGGGCGACGGGGAGACTGAGACCCGACGGCCCGGGGCGGAGCCCCGACGGGCTACTCGCGTACAGGCGCGGCCCGAGGACGAAGCCCGGACGGACCAGTCATGCACAGGCGCGACCCAGGGACAGCGCCCCGACGGACCAGTCATGCACAGGCGCGGCCCCAGGGGCAGCGCCCCGACGGACCAGTCACGCACAGGCGCGGCCCCAGGGGCAGCGCCCCGACGGACCAGTCACGCACAGGCGCGGCCCCAGGGACAGCGCCCCGACGGACCAGTCACGCACAGGCGCGGCCCCAGGGGCAGCGCCCCGACGGACCAGTCACGCACAGGCGCGACCCAGGGCAGCGCCCCCAGGCCTGTCACCAGCGGACCGGGAGGGATTCCGGGCCGCGGATCAGCATGCCCGTGCGCCACGCGAGTGCGGCCGGGTGCGCGTCGAGGGCGAGGTCCGGGCAGCGCTCCAGCAGCGAGCGGATGGCGACACGGGCCTCCAGCCGGGCCAGCGGCGCGCCCAGGCAGAAGTGGATGCCGTGGCCGAAGGCCAGATGGCCCCGCGTGTCGCGGCGGATGTCGAAGCGGTCCGGCTCGGGATAGCGGGCCGGGTCGCGGTCGGCGTCCGCGAGGGCTACCAGGACCAGCTGTCCGCCACCGGGGACAACGGTGCCGCCGATCTCGTAGGGCTCGACGGTGAAGCGGTACGTCGGGGTCTCCACCGGCCCGTCGTAGCGCAGCATCTCCTCCACGGCTCCGTCCATCAGCGAGAAGTCGGCTCGCAACGACGCCAGTTGGTCGGGATGGGTGAGCAGCGCGAGAACACCGTTGGAGATCAGGTTGACCGTCGTCTCGTGGCCGGCGATCAGCAGCAGCCACGCCATGCCCATCAGTTCGTCGCCGCCGAGCCGGTCGTCGTCGTCCCCGTCGGCGCGGTGGATCAGCGCGCTCATGAGGTCGTCGCCGGGCTTGTCCCGCTTCTCGGCGAGCAGCCCGGCCAGATACGTCGTCAGCTCGCCCGCCGCCGCCTCCCGCTCGGCGCGGTCGGTCGAGGCCAGAGCGGTGTTGGACCAGCGCCGGAAGGAGTCCTGGTCGAGGAAGGGCACGCCCAGCAGTTCGCAGATGACGGCGATGGGCAGCGGGAAGCAGAACGCGTCGACGAGGTCGGCGCTGCCCGTGGGCCCCATGCGGTCCAGCAGTTCGTCGGTGATGTGCTGCACACGCGGGGCCAGTTGCTCGACGCGCCGCATGGTGAACTCGCGCGCCACGAGCTTGCGCAGCCGCGTGTGCCGGGGCGGGTCGGCGCTGAGCATGGTGATGCCGGCCGACAGCTGGGAGGCGCCGAGATCGGGGGCGGCGTTGCGCCATTCCTTGGACAGGGCATCGTCGGCGAGGACGGCGCGCCCGGCCTCGTAGCCGACGACGAGCCATGCCTCGTGCCCCTCGGGCAGCCGGACCCGGTGGACGGGTCCCCGCTCGCGTAACGCGGCGTAGACGGGATAGGGGTCGCGGGTGAAGTCCGCGCCGAGCGCGGCGAGGTCAACGGTGGCGGCTTCGGTGGTCACGGCGTTCCTCTCGCATCGTCAGGTGTTGTGTGCGGCATGCCGGGGCCGTCGGTCACCGGCCTACCAGCGCACCGGCAGGTGGCGGACGCCGCGCATCAGCAGGCCGGGGAGCCACTCGTACGCGGAGGCGGACTCGTCGAGGGCGAGGTCCGGGCAGCGCTCCAGCAGCGAGCGGATGGCGACACGGGCTTCCAGCCGGGCCAGCGGCGCGCCCAGACAGAAGTGGATGCCGTGGCCGAAGGCCAGATGGCCCCGCGTGTCGCGGCGGATGTCGAAGCGGTCCGGCTCGGGGAAGCGCGCCGGGTCCCGGTCGCCGGCGGCGAGGCCCACGAGGACCGTCTCGCCCGGCGGGATGACGGTGTCACCGTACGGGACGGGGGCGACACTGAAGCGGACGGTGGCGTTCTCCACCGGGCCGTCGTAGCGCAGCATCTCCTCCACGGCGCCGTCGAGCAGCGAGAAGTCGGCTCGGAGCTCGGCGAGCTGATCGGGGTGGGTGAGCAGCGCGCGCACGCCGTTGGAGATGAGGTTGACCGTGGTCTCGTGGCCGGCGATGAGCAACAGGTAGGCCAGGGCCCGCAGTTCGGCGGCGGAGAGGCGGTCGTCGTCCGTGGCGCGTGTGCTCAGCAGGGCGGAGAGCAGGTCGTCCGCGGGACCGGCGCAGCGCTTGTCCTCGATCAGCTCGTCCAGGTAGCCGCGCAGCCGGTGGACCGCGTCCGACTCGCCCTCGGCGCTGGTGGGGGCGACGATCGCGTTGGACCACGTGCGGAAGTCGTCGCGGTGGGCGGCCGGGATGCCGAGCAGCTCGCAGATGACGATGATCGGCAGCGGGAAGGCGAGCGCGTCGACCAGGTCGCCGCGGCCCATCGGCAGCATGGCGTCGATCAGTTCGTCGGTGATCTGCTGGATCCTCGGGCGCAGCGCCTCCACGCGCCGGCCGGTGAACTCGCGCGCGACGAGCTTGCGCAGCCGGGTGTGGTCGGGTGGGTCGAGCACCAGCAGGTTGGGACCGATGACCTGCTCGTCGAGCATGGTCACGCCCACCGTGCCAGGCGTCTTGGACAGCCGCGTGTCGGCGAGCGCCGCCCGTGCCTCCTCGTGGCCGACGATCAGCCAGAACCGGCCGCCGTCGGCGCCGCGCACCAGATGGACCGGACCCGCCTCGCGCAGCCGGGCGTAGTACGGATAAGGGTCCGCCGTGAAGTCCGCACCGAACTCGGCAAGATCGACGATCGTCATTCGTCCAGCCTACGGCGGTGTGCGGGGGCCGTCCTCATCCACAAGGGCGACGTCATGGGCCAACAGCGCGATCCGGACACGGTCGTTGGCCCCGGGCTTGGCCGGATTCCGCCACACATGGTCCTGACCGTCGGCACGCGCGCCTGTACAGGCGACCGCATGGTCCACTAACGCTCCGCGCCGTCCGCCGCCCGGCGGCCCCACGTCGTGCCCGCCAGGACCAGCGCCGCCCCCAGCAGGCCCGGTGCACCCAGGTGTTCCCCGCCGATCGACATCCCTGCTGCCGCCGCCCACAGCGGCTCGGTGCCGAGAAGCAGGCTCACGCGCGACGGCGAGGTGCGGCGCACGGCCCACATCTGCACGAAGAAGGCGAACAGCGTGCAGAACACCGACAGGAACAGCAGTCCGGCCCACTCCCCCGGTCCGAAGCCGACCGCCACGGACCACGGCGAGGCCCCCGCGCCCGGGACGGCCGCGAGCACAGCGAACACCGCGACCGCGCCGGCCAGTTGGACGGTGGTCAGCGACAGCGAGTCCGCGCCCCGCACCGCCTTCATCCTGGCCATCGCCAGGACGTGGACGGTGCGCGCGAGAGCGGCGAGCAGGATCAGCAGGTCTCCGAGGGAGGGCGTGGTGAAACCGCCGCCCTGCGTCAGCAGCACCACTCCGGCGACGGAGACGCCGGCCGCGGCGACGAAGGAGCGGGAGGGCCGCTGTCCGGTCACGGCCGCTTCCGCGAGCGGGGTGAAGATCATGGTGAGGCTGATGATGAGCCCGGCGTTGGTGGCCGAGGTGTGCACGACGCCGTACGTCTCCAGCAGGAAGATCCCGCTCAGGACGAGTCCCAGCAGGCCGGCCCCGCGCCATTGGGCCGCGCTCAGGGCTCGCAGCCGCCGTCGGCCCGCGACCACGAGCACCGGCACGACGAGCGCGAAGCGCAGGACCAGCACGGCGACGACGGTGTGCGCGGTGGTGATGCCCTTGGCCGCGAGATAGCTGGCGCCCCAGACGACGGCCACCAGCAGGACGGGCAGATCGGTGAGCCACGCGCGGCGTGGGGTGAGCGCGGGGGCGGGTACGGCGATCGACGACACCTTGGGTCTCCAACGTCTCCGGCGGACAGGCGTGGCGGAGGCGTCGGCGGCTCGTTCACGGAGCGATCACCGTACCCGCGCAAGACGTGTGGGTGCTACATGTTTCAGACGTAGCTGCCGTACTCGGGGCGGCCGGACAGCTCGTAGGTGTGGATGGCGATGCCGGAGCCGGTGGTCCTCGCGTCGACGTGCCGGAAGGCGGTGGGCGTCGCGCCGTCGGCGAACAGGCGCAGCCCCGCCCCGAGCACGACCGGGAAGGTCAGCAGGTAGAGCGTGTCGATGAGGTCGTGCGCCATGAGCGACTGGGCGAGACGGCCGCTGCCGTGCATCTGGATCTCGCCCTCGGTGCGCTCCTTCAGGCCGGCGACCTCCTTGACCAGGTCGCCGCGGATGATGCTGCTGCCCGACCAGTCGGCGCTTTCGAGGGTGGTCGAGACGACGTACTTCGGCAGGGCGTTGAGCTTCGTGGCGACCGGGTCCGCGGGGTCGGTCTGCAGGGGCCAGTAGCCGGCGAAGATCTCGTACGTCCGGCGGCCGAGCAGGAAGGCGGTGGGCCGGTCGAACACCTCGTTGACGAACCGGCCGAAGTCCTCGTCCCCGTACGGCACGGACCAGCCGCCCTGGTCGAAACCGCCGCGGCGGTCCTCGTCGGGGCCGCCAGGGGCCTGGTAGACGCCGTCGAGGGAGACGAACTGGGTGAGGCTGAGCGTTGCCATGATGGGGCCTTTCACTGCTGGTCGCGAGGTTCCTTCGGATGTCACAGCTCTGACTCCACTGTCGCCCGGAAGTCATCGGCGCGCCGATCACGACGTCCGATCACCGCCAGCGCCGGGCGCCCCGACCCGCTGTCATTGAAGCCGCAACCAATCTTGGGAACGCACACGGAGGCTTCGATGAACGGCAAGGTGGCACTGGTGACCGGCGGAAGCCGCGGAATCGGTGCGGCGACGGCGCTGCGGCTGGCCCGCGACGGGGCCGATGTCGCCATCACGTACACGGCGGGGAAGGAAGCCGCCGAGGACGTCGTGCGCACGGCGGAGGCGCTCGGACGGCGGGCCGTGGCGCTGCGCGCCGACTCCGCGGACGCGGCCGAGGCCGCCGAGGCGGTGACACGTGCCGCGGACGCGCTCGGCGGGCTCGACGTGCTGGTGAACAACGTGGGCGTGGGGCTCCTCGCGCCGCTGGAGAACATCACCGTCGCCGACGTGGACAGGGTGCTCGCCACCAACGTCCGCGGTGTCTATATGGCGTCCCAGGCCGCCGCGACGCGGATGGGGCACGGCTCGCGCATCATCACGATCGGCACCTGCATGACGCGGCGCGTACCGGGCCCCGGCGGCACGCTGTACGCGATGAGCAAGGCGGCCCTGATCGGACTGACGAAGGCGCTGGCACGGGAGTTGGGCGGGCGGGGCATCACGGCCAACATCGTCCACCCCGGGCCGGTCGACACGGACATGAACCCGGCGGACGGCCCGTACGCGGAGCCGCAGAAGGCGGACACGGCGCTCGGCCGCTTCGGCACCGCGGAGGAGATCGCCTTCATGGTCGCGTATCTGGCGGGGGAGGGGGCGGCGTACGTGACAGGCGCCGAGTTCTCCGTCGACGGCGGCCACGGGGCGTGAGACGCCGCGCCGGGCGTGCGGGGCGCGCCGGCGTGCGTGCGGGGCGCACCGTTGCTGTCGGTCGGTGCGCCCCGCGCGCGGGGGCGGGGAGGGTGTCGTGCCTGCCCGCCCCTCGGCGGACCGTCAGCCGCCGAGCTCCTGGTGGCGGGCGGTCAGCCGGGCCGCGCCCTGGTCGGTCAGGGAACCGAACAGGCGCAGCCGGGAGATGCCGCCGTCGGGGTAGATGTCGATGCGGGCGTGGGTGCCCACCGCCGGGGCGTCCAGGACGAAGCGGTGGTTGGTGTCGGGCTGCAGGCGGGTGCGCGGCAGCACCTCGCGCCACTCCCCGCTCTCGCCGTCGCGTACGGACAGGGCGGCCCAGCCGGCGCTGTTGCCCTTGAGGTAGGCGGTGTCGATCTCCACGGCGCGGATCTCGGACTGCTCCACGAGTCGGTAGCGGATCCAGTCGTTGCCCTTGTCGCGGCGGCGGCGGGTCTCCCAGCCGTCGTCCATCTTGCGGGAACGGCCGGGCTGGATGGTGTTGGTGGCCGGGGAGTAGAAGCGGTCGGACGCGTCCTCGACCTGCCCGCCGTTCTCCAGCGCCACGAGGTCGAACGTGGAGAGCGCGGCCAGCCACGCCGGGTCCGGCGCGACCTCGCCGTACACGCGCAGGCGGGCGATGCCGCCGTCGGGGTGCTGGTTGACGCGCAGGTGCGTGAAGCGCTGTTCGGCGTCGACGGCGAAGCCGTTCGCGGCGTGGCCGCCGACGGCCGTGCGCGGGACGAGCGTCGTCCACTTCACGTCGCCGGAGAGCAGCTCCTCGGGCGACGGTGACCCGGCGACCGAGGTGCCCTCGATGGACACGGCCTGCGGGTAGTTGCCGCGGAAGTGGGCGGTGTCGACGACGATGCCGCGTACGACGCCGGGCGCGCCGAGGCGTATCAGCGCCCAGTCGTGGTCCTCGTCGGTGGGGTGGGGCTGCTCGGCGGAGACACCGCGGCGGCGGCGGGTCTCCCAGCCGTCCATGATCTTGCCCTTGTGGCCGAAGTGCTCGGGGTCGAACTCCGCCGCCTCCGGCTTCAGCAGGTTCTCGCGCTCGGCGAAGAACTCGTCGTTGGCGGCGACGACGCCGGCGCCGAGACGGCGGTCGGCGAGGTCGGCGTACTGGGTGAAGGGGAACCCCGACGGTCCTGGGCTGCGGTAGTCGGCGTACGGGTCGCCGCCACCGTACGGGCTGGCGTCACCGGTGTAGGAAGGAAGGGAGGAAGAGGACACGGTTTCAGTTGTTCCTTTCGAGCAGCCGGCCCGTCGGCTCGGCCGGGTTGCCGTTCTCCACGATCCGCTCGCCGCGCAGCCACGTCGACCGGACGACGCCGTGCAGGGTCTTGCCCGCGTAGGCGGTCACCTGGTTGCGGTGGTGCAGTTCGGCGGGGTCGACGGTGAACGTCTCGTCGGGGGCGAGGACCGCGAAGTCGGCGTCGCGGCCGGCCTCGATGGCGCCCTTGTCGCTCAGGCCCGCCAGCTTCGCGGGGGCGAAGGACATCCAGCGGACGACGTCGTCGAGGGTGTGGCCGCGCCTGCGGGCCTCGGTCCAGATGGCGGGCAGGCCCAGCTGGAGCGAGGAGATGCCGCCCCACGCGGATGCGAAGTCCGGGGTCTTGAGGTCGGTGGTGCACGGGGAGTGGTCGGAGACGATGCAGTCGATGGTGCCGTCGGCGAGGCCCTGCCAGAGCAGGTCCTGGTTGGCGGCCTCCCTGATCGGCGGGCAGCACTTGAACTCGGTGGCGCCGTCGGGGACTTCCTCCGCGGTGAGGGTGAGGAAGTGCGGGCAGGACTCGACGGAGACCGCCACGCCCCTGCGCTTCGCGGCGGCGATCAGCGCCAGCGCGTCGCTGGACGACAGGTGCAGTACGTGCACCCGCGCGTTCAGCCGCTCGGCGTGCGCGATCAGGCCCTCGATGGCGGTGTTCTCCGCGTCGCGGGGCCGGGAGGCGAGGAAGTCGGCGTACTTGGGGCCGCTGCGCTGGGGAGCGGAGGCGAGGTGGTGCGGGTCCTCGGCGTGCACGATGAGCAGGCCGCCGAAGCCGGCGATCTCGGCCATGGAGCGGGCGAGCTGCTCCTGGTCGAGCTCGGGGAACTCCTCGACGCCGGAGGGCGACAGGAAGCACTTGAAGCCGAAGACGCCGGCGTCGTGCAGGGGCCGCAGGTCCTTGACGTTGTCCGGGATCGCGCCGCCCCAGAAGCCGGTGTCGACGTGGGCCTTGGGGCGGGCGACGTCCTGCTTGGTGCGCAGGTGCTCGACGGTGGTCGTCGGCGGGAGCGAGTTCAGCGGCATGTCGAGGAGGGTCGTGATGCCGCCGGCCGCGGCGGCGCGGGTGGCGGTCCAGAAGCCCTCCCAGGCGGTGCGGCCGGGGTCGTTCACATGGACGTGGGTGTCGACGAGGCCGGGCAGCAGCGCGTCGCCGCCGAAGTCCTCCAGCCGGGCGCCTGCCGGGACCTCGGCGTCGTACGGCCCCACCGCCGCGATCTTCCCGTGGGCGATGGCGACCGTCGCGGCGCGCGTGCCCTCCGGGGTGACGACGCGCGTCGAGCGCAGCACCAGGTTCACGTCCACGGTTCCGTCCACGTCGGACACCAGCTCCCCTCACAATCATGAACGCAGGCGAACGCCGGATCTGCTCCGGCGGGCCAGAAATTCAACGAACTGTTGAAGAAGTCTTCACTTCCGATCGATGCCCGTCAAGACCCGCCCGCCCCGGACGGCACCCTTGGACGTTTCCACAAAGTGGAAGTAAGATTCCACTGTCATGTGGGTCGCTTCGCCCAACGGCGGGGCCGCCGGCCTGCCCGAAAAGCCCGCAGACACCCGGACAAACGGGCCCTGACCGGCAAAGACGCCTCGACGGGAGCGATGTGCCCCGCGCACACGCCCGGTAGGCTGCTGACTTGCCCTGCCTGCCCGAAAGGACCGCCGACGTGCCGACGTCCAGCGCCAGCACCACCGACGCAGCCAAGCCCGCCGCCAGTGGCGGCGTGCAGTCCCTGGAGCGCGCCTTCGACCTGCTCGAACGCATGGCCGACGCCGGCGGCGAGGTCGGGCTGAGCGAGCTGTCCGCGAGCAGCGGGCTCCCCCTGCCGACCATCCACCGGCTGATGCGCACGCTGGTGGCGTGCGGGTACGTACGGCAGCAGTCCAACCGCCGCTACGCGCTCGGTCCCCGGCTGATCCGGCTCGGCGAGTCCGCGTCCCGGCTGCTGGGCACGTGGGCGCGCCCCTACCTGGCCCGCCTGGTCGAGGAGACCGGCGAGACGGCGAACATGGCGCTCCTGGACGGCGACGAGATCGTGTACGTGGCGCAGGTGCCCTCCAAGCACTCGATGCGCATGTTCACCGAGGTCGGCCGACGCGTCCTGCCGCACTCCACGGGCGTGGGCAAGGCACTGCTGGCGCACACCCCGGCGGACGAGGTACGCGCGCTTCTGTCGCGCACCGGCATGCCGGCCGCGACGGAGAAGACGATCACGACGCCCGAGGGCTTCCTGGCCGCGCTCGAACAGGTCCGCCGGGCGGGGTACGCGGTCGACGACAACGAGCAGGAGATCGGCGTGCGCTGCCTCGCGGTCCCCGTGCCGAACTCGCCGACGGCAGCGGCGATCTCGATCTCGGGACCGGCGGGGCGGGTGACGGAGGCGGCGACGGAGAAGATCGTGCCGATCCTCCAGGAGGTCGCGCACGACCTCTCCACGGCCCTGGCGAACACGTCCCCGCAGTCCTGAGCACGGCCCCGTCCGGCCCGGGACTCCGCGCCCGGACCGCCGGGCGACGCCCGCCAGGGCAGCCCGGGGCCCAGCCCTCCAGGAGCGGGGGGCGTGTCGGCACGTCGCCGGTCTCAGAACCGCCGCGGCGGCACGTCCCCGAACGTGTCCACCGCGTTCCGCACCTGCATCAGCGCCGGTGACAGCGCGCTCACCGATCCGATCGCACCCGCTATGAGCAGCAGCGAGCGGCGCATGCGCGGGATCTCGGGGTCGCCCGCGGCGATCATCGCCGCCAGTACGGCCAGTTCGTCCTCGGCGATCGCCCGGTCCCCGAACTCCGCGCGGTATCCGGCCAGTTCACGCCGGAGCTGCGCGACGGCAGCACGTAACCGCACCGCTCTCGGATCCTCGCCGCTCCCTGTCACCCGCGTCTGCCCCACGCTCCGCAACAAAGCCCAGCCCCTCGCACGTCCTTGTGCCCGCGACCGCGTTCCGCCGGACGGCGAAACGTCCGCGGGGTGCGGGCCAGTTAACGCCATCCGGCCCGCGACGCGCCACAGTACGGACAGAATTCAGGACGAAGGGGCGGGATCGATCGCGTTACGCCACACGGTGACATCGAGTGTGATGAACTGGCTCGGATCGGTGTCGGGCGACTTCCCCTGATAGGTCGCCACACCGACATGCCCCGATTCCGTCAGCACGCAGAACTTGGCGCCCTTCGACAGGACGTCCAGGTCGATGCTGGTGGCGTAGCGCGTCTCGCTCCGGCACGTGTCGAGGTCCCCCGACTGACCGCTGCGGAGCAGGACGTACCGGCTGTGATCCGCGTTGATCTCCTCGAGCATGTCGCTGTAGTAGACGTCCGAGGGCGAGTCGTCGTCGATGGGCTTGACGGGATCGTCGTCGAGGGTGAGGTGGTAGGTGTCCACCAGGTTGATCCCGGTGTACGTCTTCGGCGTCGGGTCGGCCACCGGCTCGTCCGGCGGCGCGTCCACGCCGCTGCCGCCGTCACCCTGATCCGCGGGGGAGCCGTCCGGCTCCGGCGTCGGGCTCTGCTTGGCCGAACCGCTCTTGTCCTGGCTCTGGTTCTCCTTGCCCTTGTCGTCGCCGGACAGGGCGAAGTACGTGCCGCCGCCGACGGCGACGCCCAGCACCAGCGTGACCGCGACGGCGATGGCGAGATTGCGCGCCGTCTTCTTCTTGGGGGCGGCGGGAGCCGTCTGCCCGGTGGCGGCGGGGTTGTAGGGGGCGGGGCCGCCGGGCTGCGGGTGGGCGGCCGTCTGCGGATAGCCGTACCCAGGGCCCTGCGCGCCGGGCTGCGGGTAGCCGTACGTCGGCTGGGCGTGCGGCTGGGTGCCCGGCTGAGCGTGGGTCGGGTGCTGGGCGCCAGGCTGCGCGTGGGTCGGGTGCTGGGCGCCCGGCTGCGCGTGGGGCTGTCCGTACGGGCTCTGCGGACCCGAGTGGCCGTGCGGCTGCGCGGGCGGCTGCGGCGCGGGGCCGAACCCGGGCGGCGGCGTCGACGGCGCCGCGTGCGCGGTGGGCATGTGGGTGGGGGCCGCGGCCGGCTGCGCGGGGGGCTGCGCGGCGACCGGCGGCTGCCCGGCCGGCGGGGTCGCGGGCGGCGCGGGCGCGGCCTTGCGGGTGGTGATCTCGGCGGCGACCACGCTCGGCAGCCACTCCTCGGGACGGCGCAGCACCGTCTCGCCGTTGGCCGCCTGGCAGATGCCCAGGATCTCCGCGACGGAGGGGCGGCCCGCGGGGTCCTTGACCATGCACCGGGTGACGAGTTCCCGCAGCTGCTCCGGGAGTTCGGTGAGGTCGGGCTCCTCGTGGACGATCCGGTAGAGCACACCGTGCGAGGTGCCCTCGCCGAAGGCCGCCTTGCCGGTGGCGGCGTACGCCGCGATCTGGCCGAGGGCGAAGATGTCGGTCGCGGGCGTGACATGGCTGCCCGCCGCCTGCTCCGGGGCCATGAACGAGGGCGTGCCGATGGTCACTCCGCTGCTGGTCAGCGAGGTGGCGTCGGCGGCGCGGGCGATACCGAAGTCGATGACCCGCGGGCCGTCGGCGGCGAGCAGGACGTTGGCGGGCTTGAGGTCGCGGTGGACGATGCCCGCGCCGTGGATGATCTGCAGCGCCTCGGCGATGCCGGCGACGAGCAGCAGCACGGTCTCGACCGGCAGTCTGCCGTGCTGGGCGACGGCGTCGGAGAGCGAGGGACCGGGCACGTAGGCGGTGGCGAGCCACGGCTGTTCGGCATCCGCGTCGGCGTCGATCACGGGCGCCGTGAACAGGCCCTGCACGCGCTGCGCGGCCTGCACCTCCTGGGCGAACCGGCGGCGGAACTCCGCGTCCTGGCCGAAGTCGGGCCGGATCACCTTGATGGCGACCGGCCGGCCGCCGGGGGTGTACGACAGGTAGACCTTGCCCATTCCACCGGCGCCGAGGCGGGCTGCGATCTTGTATCCGGCGACCGTCTTCGGATCGTCCTCACCCAGCGGCTGGAACACCGCTCCCTGGTGCGCGCGCCCACTCATCGACTCTCGATCCCCCATGGCGAACCTCAGTATTGGAGGTGAACCTTATCCAAGGTCACCCCGTGTTCTCCACGTCGGACGGCCGGAGCGGGCCCCGCGGTTGCAGCCCGCGGGAAATGCCCGGCGAGCCACCGGCGCCGCATGCCCCGAAATGGACGAAGGAGTCCCCATGACACACCCTCAGCCGCACGCCGTGCCCCAAGCACCGGTCGTCGCGGGCCTGTTGCTCGCGGCGGGCGGCGGCAGGCGGCTCGGCGGCCGGCCGAAGGCGCTGCTGACGCACCGCGGCAGACCGCTCGTGGAACACGCCGTACGGGTCCTGCGGGAGGGCGGGTGCGGCCCCGTTCATGTCGTGCTGGGCGCGGCGGCCGGCGCGGTGCGCGAGGCGGCGGACCTGGCGGGGTGCACGGTGACCGAGAACCCGGACTGGGAGAGCGGGATGGGCTCGTCGCTGAGGGCGGGGCTGGCCTCGCTGCCCGCCGAGGGCGTGGACGCGGCGCTGGTCCTGCTGGTGGACCAGCCGGGCATCGGTGCGCGGGCCGTCGCGCGGGTGCGGTCGGCGGGCCTGTCGCGTGCGGCGCTCGCTGCGGCGGCGTACGCGGGCGAGCGGGGCCATCCGCTCGTGTTCGGCGCGGACCGCTGGGCGGACATCGCGGCGAGCGCGGCCGGGGACCGGGGGGCGCGGGCGTACGTGGCCGCGCACGAGGACGAGCTGACGCTCGTGGAGTGCGGGGACGTGGCGGAGGCGTACGACATCGACACGCCCGGGGACCTGAGGCACCTTGAGTGAGCGGCGTGGCACTGAGCGACACGTTCTGTCGACCCGGAGAATCTCGACATCAACAAACCATTGAACTTCCACCATGCGGTAACTACTATCCACTGTTCAGAAGCGCCTGACCATCGGAGGGCGCCCCTCGGCCGTACCTCGGACGCTGGCACTGAGTGCCACGCTGTGGCGTCCCGCGGCCGCCCGGCGCCCCCTCGTGAAGCCCGCGACGCTCGCTAGAAGCTCGCTGAAATGCTCGCTGAAGGAAGTGACAGCTCATGTCCGCACCAGCGCCGTCCCCGCTGGCCATCGTCGATGCCGAGCCCCTGCCCCGGCAGGAAGAGGTCCTGACCGACGCGGCCCTCGCGTTCGTGGCAGAGCTGCACCGGCGGTTCACGCCCCGGCGTGACGAGCTGCTCGCCCGCCGCGCCGTCCGCCGCGCCGAGATCGCCCGCACCTCCACGCTGGACTTCCTCCCGGAGACCGCCGCCGTCCGCGCGGACGACTCCTGGAAGGTCGCCCCGGCGCCCGCGGCCCTGAACGACCGCCGGGTGGAGATCACCGGACCCACCGACCGCAAGATGACCATCAACGCGCTCAACTCGGGCGCGAAGGTCTGGCTCGCCGACTTCGAGGACGCCTCCGCCCCCACGTGGGAGAACGTGGTCCTCGGCCAGCTCAATCTGATCGACGCCTACGAGCGCCGCATCGACTTCACCGACCCGCGGTCGGGCAAGTCGTACGCCCTGCGCCCCGCCGAGGAGCTCGCGACCGTCGTGATGCGCCCGCGCGGCTGGCACCTCACCGAGCGCCACCTGCGGGTCGACGGCACCCCGGTGCCGGGCGCCCTGGTCGACTTCGGCCTGTACTTCTTCCACAACGCGCGGCGCCTGCTCGACCTCGGCAAGGGACCGTACTTCTACCTGCCGAAGACCGAGTCGCACCTGGAGGCCCGCCTCTGGAACGACGTCTTCGTCTTCGCCCAGGACTACGTCGGCATCCCGCAGGGCACCGTCCGCGCGACCGTCCTGATCGAGACGATCACGGCGGCGTACGAGATGGAGGAGATCCTCTACGAGCTGCGCGACCACGCCTCCGGTCTGAACGCGGGCCGCTGGGACTACCTGTTCTCCATCGTCAAGAACTTCCGTGACGGCGGGGAGAAGTTCGTCCTGCCGGACCGCAACGCGGTCACGATGACCGCCCCGTTCATGCGGGCGTACACCGAACTGCTGGTCCGCACCTGCCACAAGAGGGGCGCGCACGCGATCGGCGGCATGGCGGCGTTCATCCCCTCCCGCAAGGACGCCGAGGTCAACAAGGTCGCCTTCGAGAAGGTCAAGGCCGACAAGGACCGCGAGGCCGGCGACGGTTTCGACGGCTCGTGGGTCGCCCATCCGGACCTGGTCCCCATCGCCATGGCGTCCTTCGACGCGGTGCTGGGCGACAAGCCCCACCAGAAGGACCGCCTGCGCGAGGACGTCTCGGTGGCGCCGGGTGACCTGATCGCCATCGACTCCCTGGACGCCCGGCCCACCTACGAGGGCCTGCGCAACGCGGTCCAGGTCGGCATCCGCTACATCGAGGCGTGGCTGCGCGGCCTCGGCGCGGTCGCCATCTTCAACCTGATGGAGGACGCGGCGACGGCGGAGATCTCCCGCTCCCAGATCTGGCAGTGGATCAACGCGGGTGTGGTGTTCGAGCACGCCGGAACGACAGTGCGGGCCACTCCGGAGCTGGCGAGGACGGTCGCCGCCGAGGAACTGGCCGCGATCCGCGAGGAGATGGGCGCGGAGGCGTTCGCCGCGGGCCACTGGCAGCAGGCGCACGACCTGCTGCTGAAGGTGGCGCTGGACGAGAAGTACGAGGACTTCCTGACGCTGCCCGCCTACGAGCAACTGGCCGGCTGACACCCCTCGTCGACGCGCACACCCGGCCCGGGTGACGACGCCTGAGCCGCACCCCGCCCCCGGTACCGCACAGCACCGGGGGCGGTGGCGTGTCAGCGTCGCGGCGCGAGGGCCGTGACGACGTCCGGGGCGGCGAGCAGGCGCACGCGTGTCGCGTCCTGCGCGTACGGGTACACCGCGAACACCTCGCCGCCGTCCGCCACGTCGACGTCGCCGCGCAGCAGGAAGGCCAGCCGGGGCGGTGCCGGCGGCTCTGCCGCGTCGGTGTCCGGTGAGCCGATGCGGGCCGCGAAGGCCGCCACGTCCTCGCCGTCCCGCCGCGCGTACACGCTCCGCGAGCCGTCCGTGTGGCGCAGGACGACCGTGGCCGCCCGGGCCGCGGCCTGCCACACCGCGAGCTCGCCCAGGCCGACGCGGGCGCCGGACGCGAACAGCTCCGTGAGCCGGTGGGAGAGGGTGGCCAGCGCGTGCGCATGCCGCCACACGGCGTGCTGCGTGCCCGTGACGCCCTTGACCACGTCGAGCCAGCGCATGGTGCGCGCCCGCACGTCGACGACCAGCGGCACGCAGGCGCGACTGGTGCCGGTGAGGTCGAAGCGCTGCTCCACCGCACGCGCGTCGAACACGGGGCCCTCGTTCCCGGGCGCGTCCCGCACCATGAGCCCGGCGAAGGCGTCCGCCAGGTCGCCGAAGGGGACGTTGTTGTACGAGTAGACGACCGCGACGACGTACCGCACCCCGGCCTCGGCGAGCCGCTCCAGGTCGAGGTCCACGAACTCTGACGCGCCGAGCGGGGGCGGGGCGTCCTGGAGGTCGCCGGAGTGCACGGCCGCCGTGCCCTCGTAGCGCAGGCTCGTGTACGCGCACTCCCCCATGTGCCGCCAGTCGTCGGCGAACATGGCCGCGGACAGGTCGAGATCGGTGCGCCCCGACGTGGGACTCTCCATCCAGTGCAGGAACAGGCGCAGCGTCGTGCCGTCCGGGACGGCGAGTTCGCTGCCGCGCGGAAGGGTCACCAGGGCACGTGAGGCGGTGCGTTCGGTGAACGGCGCGACCACGCCGTCCAGCGCGGCGTCCACGACCGCGACCTCCACGGGTGCCGCTGCCCCGGCGCGGCGCAGCATCTCCGCCGTCAGCACGCCGGTGACCGAGCGCACGAGCTGCGTGGGGAGCGGCGGCCTGCCGTCGTCGGTCACATGGGCCCGTGCCGCCGCGCCCCTGGGGAAGAACACCCGTACCGTGCGCTCGCGCGTACGGGTGCGGATCGCACCGAGAGCGGAGAGCACCACGGCAGGCGCCACGCGGCCGACGGCACGCTCCAGCGCGGTCACGACGGCGCGGCCCTCGTCCCGTCCGTCGCCGGCGAGGCGCAGCAGGTGGTCGAGGCGGCGGACGAGTTCGCCCGGCCGCCGGCCGAGCAGCGTGAGCGCCCGGCCGAGGTCGCGGTCGCCGAGAGCGGCCTCGACCTGGCCGCCCCAGGTCCGTACGGTCACCGCCGGGCCCGAGACGTCGAAGCCGTCGACGCCGGCCGCCGCCTTGCGCAGCGCGAGGGACAGGCCGTCGTCGCCGAGCGCCGTGCCGCGCAGCGCGGCGAAGGCGAGTGCCGCGCGAGGGTACCGGTCCGCGTGCTCGAAGGGGTGGAGCAGTTCGGCGGCGTGGATCCAGGCGCGCCGGTACCGCCCCATGTCCTGGGCCGCCTGCACCGGGTCGAGAGTGTCCAGGGCCGACAGCAGGGCGCGGCGCAGGGGACGGGGGACCCGGGCGAAGCGCGGGATCCGCACGAGCCCCGCGTCGCCGCCGGAACGGACCGCGAGCACGCGCAGCACGTCCGTGGCGGTGTCGATCAGACCGGTGGCGAAGGGCAGGGCGGCCGGCAGGTCCGCGGGGTCGGCGAGCAGCCAGGCGACCAGACGTGCCTTGGTCTCGCGACCGGGCACGGCCGTCGGAAGCCGGTCGAGGTCGTCCCGCGGCCGGGCGGCGAGCAGGGCGTCCAGGTCGTCGCTGTCCTGCGGACTCAGTGCGCCGGTCCGGGCGAGCAGGGTGTTCAGTTCACTGGCGGCGTCGCGCTGACGGTCGTTCAGATCGCCGCCGTACGCCAGCAGCCGAAGCCGCTGGGGCCGCGCCGGCCGACGGGAGAAGATCCGACGAGGCCGCTTGGGACGCAGGAACGGATCGGCGGGGTCGATGCGCCGCTCGCACACCGGGCAGGCCGAGAAGTCGGCGCCGTCGAAACAGCTGCCGCACACGAGGTGGGCGCACGGCGCGACGGGCACGACCGAGTCCACCGTGCCGCACAGCACGCACGGCTGCTCGGGCCGCTGGAAGAGCACCGTGAGGACGCGGTCGGCGTAGTGCGCGTACGTGTCGCGCGGCGTGCTGTCCGGGAATCCGCGCAGCAGGGGCTCGTGCGGCCGGTCGGCGCCGGTCTCCCGGTCGATGTCCTGGAGCAGCGCCCGGCCGACCGCCCCGAGGGCCCGGGCGTCGAGCGCCGCGAACGCGGCACGCAGCGGGGCGGCGACGAGATACCCGCGCTCGACGAGATCGGCCTCGAGCAGCGCGGCGCCCACGTGGCCGGCGGGCTCAAAGACGTCCCCCGCCTCCGGCAGGTGGACGACCCCGCGCCGTGCGAGGAGCACGGCGGCGAGACTGCGCGGAGTGGTGGTGTGCGTGGTGACGGTGGTGCTGAACACGTTCGGTTCCCCCCTCCCGGATGACCGGGTGATGCGCGGGGCGGGAAGTGAGCGCGCTGATTCATCAGAAGAGTATGAGAAGGAAGCACACCCGGGAGCCGCCCCGCGCATCACGAAGGTAACAGGGGGCCGAGGCACTGATCATCCGGTTTTCGGAGCGGTACACCGGACTCCGTGCCGTGGTGCCGGAGGGCACCCTGCACAATGGCACGATGATCGGCAGACGGGTCACCCATCGCACGGCGGACGGCGTCCGCGTCCCCGGCACGTGGCGTCACGCCTTCATCCGCAACGGTGACTACTACCTGACCGACCTGTTCATCTACGCGGACGGGCTGATCGACTGCTGGGGCCTGGTCACCCTCGACGAGTTCGAGCAGAAGCTCCGCAGCGGCTGGGTCGCCACCGAACTGCCCGAAGGCGCCCGGGCGTCGGGCCACGACCTGGCGGGCTGGACGTTCCACGAGCCGTGCACCCGGCTCACTCCTGAGCTGCTGCTCGCCGAGATCCGCGACACGATCGAGCAGCTCAACGGCCGCCCGGACTCCACGGACCGGTGCCTGGCGACCGTCGCCGCGTTCCTCGCCGACCGGACCGAGGAGAGGCGCGCCGCCGTCCGGGCCGCGTACCACGCCATTCCGAGCACCCAGCGGATCTACGCGCTGGGCGACATGGACCGCAGGGACGAGCCGCTCAAGATCCTCGTGGCGGGACCGGGCGGGTACACGGAGGAGTGGCCCGACGACCCCGTCACGCAGGACGAGTACGACGAGGCGATCGCCTTCCTCGAGGACCGGGCCCGCTGGATCGCCGAACGCCCCACCCGCGCCCTGGCGGACGGCCCCACGGACCCGCACGCACCGGCGGTCCACGTCCCCCAGGTGTACCCGCTGAAGCCCTCGGCGGCGCGGACCACGCTGTCGCTGCGGACGGACTTCCCCGCGCCGGTCGACATCGACGGCGTCACGTATCCCTCGGTCGCGTACGCGTACTGGGCGCTGTCCACGGCGGACGCCGATGGCCGTGCCGCGATCGTGTCGGCCGCCACCGCCGGCGCGGCCGCCCGGCTCGCCGCCGAGGCCCCGCGTCGCGACGGCTGGGAACAGGCCCGCACCGCCGTGATGACCCGCCTGCTGCGCGCCAAGTACGCCCAGCACCCGGTGCTCGCCGAGTTCCTCCTGTCGACGGACGACGCGACTCTCGTCTACGCCGACTGGGACTCGGCCTACTGGGGCGACAAGGACGGCCGCGGCCGCAACTGGCTGGGACGCCTGCTGGAGCTGGTCCGCTCCGAACTGCACGCGGAGCGGGCCGGGTTGGGGTGACGGCCGCCACCAGCCGCTGGTCCCCGCAGGAGCCGCCTGGGCGGACAGGAGTCGTCGCACGCCGGCCCGCAGGACTGGACTGCACGGCAAGCTGGGAATACTCACCTCGATGACGACGCCGGCTTCTCGGCTCATCGATCCGCAGGTCCTCTGAGAGGTGACCGCCATGGGTTCTGCTCCCCTGCCCGGATCCATCGTCCTGACCCAGATAGACGGCCTCGCCGGAAAGCTGGTGTGGCTGCTCCAGGCCATCAACGGAGACCTGAGCCGCTGGACGCACGTGGCGGTCGCCCTGGACGACAGCACCGTCTTCGAGGCCCAGCCCGGTGGGGCTGTCATCAGCCCCTGGTCGAGGTACGACGGCCGGCCGCATGCCGTCGTGCCCTGGGACCTGCGGAGCGACGAGCGGGAGGCCGTCGTCGCCGAGGCACGGAGCCGGGTCGGCACGGGCTACAACTGGACGACGTACTTCTACCTGGCGGCCTACCGCCTCCGGCTGCCACTGGTGACGCGCTTCTTACGTTCGCGCGTGGCACGTTCGGACAAGATGATCTGCTCGCAGGCGGCCGACGACATCTACCGCGCCTGCGGCATCCACCTGTTCGACGACGGGCGGCTCCCCTTCGACGTGACGCCGGGAGACCTCGCCCGCTTGCTGAACCGCCGCCGATGAGCGAGACGGGCCGCCTGTCGGGGTGGCGCGCAGCGGCCCCCGCGTACCCCTGAAGTTGAGCAGCCGGTTCCGTCCGCTCATGTCAAGCAGCGAGTTGCGCCATTCCCCGAGTACGGTTTTCAGCCGATCGAGCCCGGGCTCTGCCTGCGGCGGGCACGGTCCTGGACTGGTCGGGCATATGGGGGAACCTCCCGCGGGTGCCCGACGATCAGGCAACCAGCCATCGAAGGTTGTGGGCCCTCGGCCCGCGGATGCACTTTCGGACAACGTTTACCAGTGGTTACCACCCTCAGCATGGAAAACGTCGGAGCTTCACCGAACGGAGCGCCTAGCATGGCAATCCATTTGATCGGCACGGGGGGGGGAAGCAATGGGTTTCGACGAAGAGTGGGCCCAGTTGAAGTCCGAAGCGCACGAGCGCCAATCTGAGCAGATGCTACTCAACTCTGTCGGCCCCCAAGCCGATGGAGCAGCGGCGGGGAACAACGCCGACCTCGTGGTCCACCAGGACGACTTGGGTCTCGTGGGCAACGAGGCGTTCCGGATTCATGGTGAACTGCAGAAGAAGACCGACATCGCCGGCGCGGGCATGAGGAAGGACGGGTCTGGCTCGACGGCACAGGCGGCGGCCGAGCTGCAAGTCCACAACCTCGCTGCAGGCGGCGAGCTCCTCAGCACACTTGAGACCTGGAGTTCTCAGGTCAAGACCGTGCTCCAGATGTTCGCCCACATATCGAACCATCTCGACTTCTCGAAGAAGTTGCATGCCAACGACGAGGCCGAGATCGCCGCTTCGCTCAGGCATCGCGACGGCTCGGCGGTCTCGGTGTCCGAAATCTCGAAGTACGTCAAGTAGCGGGGAGCAGGGGGCATGGGGGTGTTCACCTACACCGACCTCATCGAGGTGAACCTCGGCAAGCTGGGCGAGGCCGCCGATCACTGGAAAGCCATGGCTGATGGACTCGAGAAGTTGCGGTCCGACGTCTACAGCGGTCTCATACAGCTTTCCGACAGGGCCAAGTGGGCCGGGTTGAACGCAGGAGTCACCAAGGATTTCGTCCGCAAGGCGGCGAAGGAGGTCTGGGATCTCCACCAGGAGGCCAAGAGCATCTGGAGCGTACTGGAAGACGGACACAGCGAGCTGACCCATATCCAGCGACGTGCCAGGGAGTTAGCTGCCGAAGCCCGCAGGGGGAATCCGGAGAGGGAGGATCCGGACCCGGGTCTGTTGGTGGTCGACTGCGGCAATGGAACGGTGAAGGTGATGGAGGCCTTCTGCGATGTCAAGGGGACCTCGCAGCGCACCAAGGACATGATGCAGTGGTATGCCGACACCCTCACCGGGTTGGTCTCCCACGCTGCGGAGATCGATGCTGCCATCGCGCGGGCGCTGAAGAGAAGCCATGGCGGTGACCCGCACAACGCAGGTCACGCGACGTACACATCCCTCGACGAGGACCAGCTGCCGCGGGCTGTCAAGCTTGCTTCGCTGGGCGACGAGGCGAACAAGGCCCAGCGCGCCGAGTTGCAACGGCTTTGGCAGTCGCTCAGCCCGCAGGCACGGGCAGAGCTGTGGAACGGTCACAGAGACAACCTCCTGGCTGCCGGCGTGTTTTCGCCAACCGTCAAGCAGGTCTCTCCTGATCAAGGATCGGGCCCGCACGGGTCGGAGAAGGCCGGTCCGGCGGAACGCAGGACGCGGGAGAAGATGAATCTGATCTCGGAGGGTGCCGATTGGATCGGCATGAGCGATGCCTCGCGTCACATGGCTCACTATCTGGGCAACACGGGCGAAGACATGGAGCTCCCCGTCGACAAGATGATGGACGACGACCAGGGGTTCCGGAACTACGTCGAGGACGGCATCAGGGAGCAACAGGACGGCTGGCGTGAACAGGCGTTGGAGGAGTTCAGGAAGAACGGAGGCCAGCCGGTCGCGATCCCTGTAGAGACCGAGAGCCGTCGCGACTACAGCTTCGACGAGGACGTCAATGAGAACTGGTTCTACGCGGTCGGCTCCACAAGATCGAACGTGACCGGGGTTGTCACCGTGGTTCCCGATGCGAACGGCCAACCTCAGGTGGGCCTCGATTACCAGGTCAACGCCTGGGACCGCTACAACTGGGACAAGAACAAGGGCGTGACGATCGACTTTCCAGGGGGGTACACCATGGCTATCCCGGACGGGGAGATGGCACGTCTGCACACTGTCGGGATCGCGCAGGAGTTTGACATGGCAGGCAGTAGCTCGGTCAAGCACTACGACCTGGGCAGCGGTGCCCCCAATGAAGACCCGCTGCCGAAGCCTGATGAGCCGGGGCGAGAAGGCGGGCGTACGGACCCGGGGCGCGAGCAGCAGGAAGGCCGGTGAAACACCCCGACATGAGCATGCCCACCATCGGATCCTCTGGCAGGTGGTCTGCACGCAACCGCCTCTTGATCGTAGGTGCTGTCCTTATCGTCGTTGCGGGAACCATCGTGGGCGGCATCACCCTGATTGCCGACCGAACGTCGTCGAACCAGGCGGAGAAGGACAGGGTCTGCTGCTGGCAGGACGGTGTGACGCCTGACTGGATGAGTGAAGAAATCGGCATCCAGATCCCACAGAAGGCGTCAGACCGCAGAGCCGGCTACAAGACCGGAAGCCGCTACGACACCGGGCTGCTGGTCTTCACCCTTCCCACCCGGGACGCGGACGAGTACACGTCACGGCTCATCCGTGAAGGCACCAGAATGATCCGAAACTTCCACCCCGAGAAGAAGGGTTTCCGGCCGGCGGACGGCTTCACCCAGCTCGACCTGCCGGAGCCGGAGACGCTCGTCGAGGGGCTACGGAAGATCAGCGTCTGCCCCGACAACCTGGAAACGCCGGAGGGCAAGCATCTCCGGCGCTGCGTCGATCTCTTCGCGCACGAGTTCGAACCGGGCAGTACACGGATCTACGTCAAGTCCACGATCGAGCCGGGGACGAGCCCGCCCGCGACGACGGCCCGCGGGTAGCGGGCAGCTCAGGGAGAGACTGGCTGGGAGACTGTGCCACCCGAACAGGACATGCCCGGCTGGAAGCTGGGTGGCGCGCTCACCGGCAAGCGCCGCGCCCCCCGACATGTCGCCCGGCGTTACGGGGCGCGCCAGAACCGGACGAGGTAGCGTTCCACACCCTCGGCTGTGCCGGTCTCCGCGAAAAGCCGCTCGGTTTCGGCCCGGCCGGCACAGTACACCTGCACCTGCCATGTAGCGCCGCCCTCGGACAGCGTCACGTTGTGCTCGGTTCGCCCGAGGCTCATCGACCAGACCGCCACAACACCGCTGGTCGACACGAACTCGGACTCGCCGTATTCGTCGCAGAGTTGCCGGTCCTCCTCGGGAGGGCGCCCTCCCACACTTCTGCGGTCGCCGCGGCCGAGTGCGTGTGGGCGGCGCTGAAGATGTCGATCCTTCCGGGAAAGCGGTCAGGAACTGCCCGAACGTCGTGTCGTCGGGATACGGCACAGGGAGATCCGCATCATCCGACTCCTGCAGGCAGAAGCTGTGATAGCAGATATCAGCACCAAACTGCACCCGCCGGAGCAGTACCGCCACGCCGACTCCTCATCGCCAACTGCAACCACGTCCTCCGCCCATGCAGTTTCCCGACTTCAAGGTCGAACTCACGCCGGACGTCCGGGGCGACGAGGCGGCCCACGGGCCATGAAGGCGGCTGACTACGCGTACATCACGCTCACCGATGTGACGGCCGCCGCCTCCGGTCAGCCGATCCGTGCCCCCGTCCCCGTCACCCGTACCCGCTTGTCACCTTCCCTCAGTTCCACTGTCAGGACGCCGGGGCGGCCCATGTCCTCGCCCTGGTGGAGGGTGAGCACCGACGCCTCGGGGACCAGGCCCAGTTCACGGGCGTACGCGCCGAACGCGCCTGCCGCCGCGCCCGTTGCCGGGTCCTCGACCACGCCACCCACCGGGAACGGGTCGCGTACGTGGAAGACGTGCTCCGACTCCCGCCACACCAGCTGGACCGTCGTCAGGTCGAGGCGGCGCATCAGGGCTTCGAGGCGGTCGAAGTCGTAGGCCAGGTCGGCCAGGCGGGCGCGGGTCGACGCGGCGAGCACCAGGTGGCGGGCGCCGGCGAAGG
This sequence comes from Streptomyces sp. NPDC049597, assembly GCF_040675505.1. Taxonomy (NCBI): domain Bacteria; kingdom Bacillati; phylum Actinomycetota; class Actinomycetes; order Kitasatosporales; family Streptomycetaceae; genus Streptomyces; species Streptomyces sp. NPDC049597. The sequence goes on along the minus strand of NZ_JBFAOY010000012.1, from coordinate 63,527 downwards.
CGATGCGGGGCGGGATCGCCGGGTCCAGGTCGGAGGCGGGCCAGTCGAGCGCCGCGAGGGCCTCCGCGAGGTCCCCCGTCCCGACCGGCTCGGTGTGCGGCTCGACCGTGGTGAGCGTGGCCCGCAGCGCCCCGCCCTCCTCGCTCACCGTCACGGGCACGATGCCCGCCCGTGTGGCGAAGACGAGGTCGCCGGTCCCGATGCGTTGGCCCAGCGCGATGGCGGTGGCGACGGTGGCGTGACCGCAGAAGGGCACCTCGGCCTTGGGGCTGAAGTAGCGGATGGTGTACGCCCGGCCGGGCTGCCCGCCCAGCTCCTGGGGCGGCGCCGTCAGGAACGCGGACTCGCTGTAGCCGAGGTCGGCGGCGATGGCCAGCATCGCGTCGTCGTCCAGCCCCGACGCGTCGAGGACGACCCCGGCGGGGTTGCCTCCGGCCGGGTCGTCGGAGAAGGCGGTGTAGCGCAGGACTTCGTGCGTCGTGGTCATGATCCGCGGAACGAGGGGCCGGAGACGTTTGTTCCCGGCCCCCGGGAGCCCCCACTCCGGTCCCGGTCGCGGCGCAACCCGGCGCGGACGGCGTCGAGTTCCCGGACCGCCTCGGCCGCCTCCCGCCGGACGTCCGGGGCCGGATGGCCGAGGAACAGCTCCGCCGTCTCCCGGGCCCGCTCGTCGTGCGTCGCCGCGAGGCTGAACAGGATGTGTCCGAGGAGGTCCGGCTGCTCGACCGCGTGAGCCCGCTTGGCCAGGGGTGCGAGCAGCTCGTACGGCAGGGTGTACGCCACAGCGGCCTCGGCGATCGCGTTCAGCGCGGACTCCCGCAGGGCGTAGGACGTCTCGGTCACGGAGCAGGCGGCGAGGCGGCGCACGACCCGCTCCGCGTCCGCCGCGCTCAGGGCCCGCGCCCGCAGCAGGTCGCCGATGCGGTCCGCCACGACGTCCCGGTCCGGTGTGCCGGTGCGGCTCAGCGCCGGGAGTTCGGCGTCGGCGCGATCGCGCGCCCTGGCGTCCCGGTCCACATCGCCGTGCATGTGCGCGTCCACGGGCGGATCACAGGGCCCCTACTCCACCACCACCGTCCGCTGCGCCGAGAAGTCCCCCCACGTGCCGTCCGGGAGCCGCGCACGGAGCTTGATGCTGTAGCGGGTGCCCGGGGGATCCGTGATCGTCATCGTGTACGTGGCTGTTCCCGCCGGTGGCTCCGCGCCCCAGACGATCGTCGTCGCCGGGCGGCCGTTCAGGTACAGCCGGTGCTCGCGCACCGGGGCGCCCGTGCGCGGGGGCGTCCAGGACAGGTCGATCGCCCCCTTGCGGGCCGTGGCCTTCAAGGATGTCGGGGCCGTGGACGGCGTCTCGTCGCCCGGGGCCGGTGCCGTGGTGAGGTCGACCGGGGCGCTGTCGGGGGACGAGTTCTCGGCGGCGTCGCGGGCGCGAACCGTGAACGTGTAGACCGTGCCCGGCCGCAGGCCCGTCACGCGGGCCGTCGTGCGGGTGCCGGGCACGCTGTGGACGCGGGAGTCCTCCTGGTAGACGTCGTACGACGTGACGCCCGTGTCGTCCGTCGACCGGGCCCACGTCAGGGTGACGGCCCGGCTGCCGTCCACCGTGCCGCGCACGCCGCCCGGGGGCGTGGGCGCGCCGCGGTCGTCCGGGGCAGGTGCCGGGGTCGTCACCGATATCGCGGTGCTCGGCGCGGAGAGGTTCCCGGCTGCGTCGCGGGCGCGGACCGTGAAGCGGTACGCGGTCCGGGGGCTCAGGCGGTCGACGTCGGCCATGTGCCCGGAGGCGGGGAGCGTCCTGACCCTGGTGCCGTTCTCGTAGATCTCGTATCCGGTCACCTCCTCGTTGTCCGAGGATGCCTCCCACATGACGTGGACGGTGGTGGCGCTGCTCGCCTGGGCGGTGACCCCGGCGGGAGTGGTGGGGCGTTCGGTGTCCTCGGGCTCGCCGGCGCACGCGGCGAGCGGCAGGGCGGCGAGGCAGGCCAACGTGGCCAGGGTGGGGGGACGTCGCACGGTCGGGCCTCCGCGGGCGGCAGACTGACGAGCATTGGTCCAGACCTGTATGGCACACCTCCCGGCTCGCTTCAAGGCCTGCGGCGCGACGTACCTTGCCTCAGCCTCAAGGCTTTCTTATGGCTTCTTGAAGATGCGTTTCCTGCGCACCATCCGGAGCCGGTCCCGCCTACGCTCTCGTTCAACCCCCCACGAATCCCGGTGGGCGCGGTCGCGCCTGCCGGGATCTTTCGTTGGACCGACCATCCTTCGAACCGTCACCGAGGTGCCTCCGCATGGGTTCCCACAGAGCCTCCCGAAAGCCGTCCCGTTCCCACGCCCGGCCCAAGGGCGCTCCACGGGCGCGGGGCATCGTTCTGGCCCTCGGCGCGATCACGGTCGCCGCAGGCGCAGGTGTCACCGCCTTGTCGGGCGGGGACCAGGGCAGGCCGGCGGACCGGCTGACGGCCGACGGCGCCGACACCGCGAGCGGCTCGGCCGACGAGGTCGCGGGCGGCGTCGCCTCGCCTCTCGCGTCGCCCTCCACGGCCGGAAGCGCGAGCCCGTCCCCTTCGCACAGCCCGGTCCGCGCCAAGCCGGCGAAGCCCGGGAAGAGCGCGAGCCCCAGCCCGTCGGCCGACCGTACGGCGGCGGCGGAGCGCGCGGCGAGCAGGGACAGGAGCACGCCCACGAGCACTCCCGGCATCGCCGCCCGGACGAGTCAGGCGGCCGGCGACAGCACGCCGAGCGGCCCGGAGGCGCAGGTCCTCGCGCTCGTCAACAAGGAGCGTGCCGCGGCCGGTTGCGGACCGGTCGCCGCCAACGACCGGCTGACGCAGGCCGCGGACGACTACAGCGACGTCATGGCCGGCTCCGGCGTGATGTCCCACACCGGGCCGGACGGTTCCACCATGACCAGCCGCGTCGAGGCGGCCGGGTACGCCTGGTCCACGCTCGGCGAGAACATAGCTCAGGGGCAGCCCGACGCCGCATCCGTCATGGACGCGTGGATGAACAGCCCCGGCCACCGCGCCAACATCCTCAACTGCTCCTTCGACGAGCTGGGCGTCGGCGTCCACTTCGGCGACGACGGCCCGTGGTGGACGCAGAACTTCGGCGCGAGCCGGTAGCCCGCGGCAGTCGGACCCCGAGCCGGTGGCCCGGTTCCTCAGGCACCCGCCAGCGCGAACGACACCCGCACCCGCGCCCCGCCCATCGGGGCGCGGGTGATGCGCAGTTCCCCGTCGGCCGTGTGCGCCGCGCGGGCCACGATGTCCAGACCCAGACCGGTGGAGCCGCCGACGCTCACTCCCCGGGTGAGCGCCGCCTCGGGATCCTCGACTCCCGGACCCGCGTCGTCCACGGTCAGCAGCACGTGCCGGTCGGTGCGCTCCACGCGCACGGCGAAGGCCGTGCCCTGCGGCGTGTGCCGGAACACGTTGCCGATGAGGGCGTCGACGACGGCGGCGAGGTCGTCCTCCGGGAACAGGACGGGCGTCGGCCGCGGGGTGAAGGAACGCTCGCACAGCCGGTCCTGCTGCGTGGCGAGGACGGACCAGAAGTCGAGCCGCAGCGCGACCACCTCGGTCACCTCGCACGGCCGGCCCGGCGCTGCCTGGGAGGCGGTGGTGGCGGCGAGCGGGGTGCGGGCCGCGGCGATGATCGAGTCCAGCTCGCTCTCCAGCCGGCCGACGGCCTCGGTGATCCGCCGCGCCCCCGGCGTACCGCTCATGAGGTCCGCCTCCAGGTAGAGCGCGGTCAGCGGGGTGCGCAGCCGGTGCGAGAGGTCGGCGACCATCTCCCGTTCGACGGCGAGCAGTTCGACGACGCGGTCGGCCATGGTGTTGAACGCGACGCCGGCCTCCTGGAGTTCGGGCGGGCCGTCCGGTTCCACGCGTACGTCCAGGTCCCCGGAGCCCAGGGCGAGCGAGGCGCTCTTGAGCCCGCGCGAGGAGCGGACGACCCGGGCGCCGAGGCGGTCGGCGACCAGCACCGATCCGCCCACCAGACCGATGGCGAGCAGGGACATGACGCCCCATGACACCCCCACGCCGCGGGTCAGGTCCGCCGCCGGGACGTACGCCTCGACGACGGCGACCCGGTCCCCCGGCAGGACGACGGGCTGGAGGTAGACCCAGCCCTCGGGGATCTCCATGGCCAGGGTCTCGCGCTTGCGTACGGCGCGTTCCAGCGCCTCCACCGGTGCGTGCGGGTTGCCGACGAGTTCCCCGCCGGGTAGGCGTACGGCGAGTTGGTCGCGCGAGTCGAGCTCAGCCACGGCCTGCTGCACGTCGGACCGCTTGGTGGTCAGGGCGAGAACGGGGGACAGCGCGCCCGCGCGCTGCTCGGCGGCCGTGGTGACGCGGTCCCTGGCCTGTTCGCGTACGAGGAGGGCGAGCGGGATGAGGAAGGACAGCGCGACCATGGAGGTCACGGCGAGGGCGATGCCCGCGAGTGCTCGCCTCATGGCGAGGCGACCAGTTTGATGCCGATACCGCGCACGGTGTGCAGATAGCGGGGTTCGGAGGCCCTTTCGCCCAGTTTCCTGCGCAGGGCGGAGAGATGGACGTCCACCGTCTGGTCCTCCAGGTACGGCTGCTGCCAGACCTCGGCGAGGATGCGCCGGCGGGACATGACCTGGTCCGCGTGGGCGGCGAGGTAGGCGAGCAGGTCGAACTCCCGCCGGGTCAGGCTCAGCTCGCGGCCCGCGAGGTGCGCGGTGCGGGCGAGCGGGTCGATCCTGAGGTCCGCCACCTGCACGACCGGCTGCTGGTCGCGTTCCTGTGCGGCCGGTACGGAACGCCGCAGCACGGCGGCTATCCGGGCGGCGAGCTGCCCGCCGGAGAACGGCTTGACCATGTAGTCGTCCGCACCGGCGTTGAGGAGCCTGATGACCTCGGTGTCGTCGTCGCGCGCGGTGGCGACGAGGACGGGTACGCGCGATATGCCCCGGATCATGCGCAGGACGTCGAGACCGTCCAGGTCGGGCAGTCCGAGGTCGAGCACGACGATGTCGGGCGGGGCCTGGGTGACTTCGCGCAGCGCCTCGAATCCCTGATGGGCGGTGCGGACGGCGTACCCGTGCCCGGTGAGCACCTCGATCAGTGCGGCACGGATCACGGGGTCGTCCTCGACGACAAGTACGCAGGCCATGGGCAGGCACGTTAGCCGGTCCGTCACTATGGTGTCGTGTCCCGCCTCCTGCGTTACCTGTTGATCTGGCTGTCGTGCACCGCGGCCAGTGTCACGGCCGTCATGATCACGATCCATTTCGTGGTGGGCTCCACCCGCCCGACCGCGCCGGTGGCCCAGTCGGCGCCGAAGGACTTCGCGGCCGCGCCCCACGCGTCGGCGTCCCCGCGCCCCAGCCCGTCGCCGAAACCCAGTCCGAAGCCGAGCCGCACGGCGACGCCGAGCCCGTCGCCGACGACGGTGAAGCCGCGCCCGGCGACTCCGGCGCCCGCGTCCCGCACGACGACCGCGCCGCCGCCGGCGGAACCGGCCCCGCCCACCGGGCAGGACACGGGTGAGTGGTGCGAGGAGGGCGGTTCCGGTGTGCACACGATCTCGTCGCGGGGCGGCAAGGCGACGGTGCGCTACGGCAGCGGCGGGGTGTGCCTCATATCGGCCGTGCCGAGCCAGGGTTTCACCGCGAGTACGACGCAGAGCGCGCCGGAGACGCTGACGGTGACCTTCGACGGGACCGGGCACCGCTCGCAGATCACGGCCACGACGGAACCCTCGGACCGGGCGAGCGTGCGCGAGACATCGTTCTAGGGCCGGCGCGGCGCGAGTTGCCTCTCGTCGAGTTCCAAGCGCCTTGCGGCCTCGTCGGCGTCCGTCCCGCTCCTCACGGAGTCTCCCCCCGTCCGTGGCCTGAAGAAGTCGGTGACCATCGGAACCACCTCGTCGGGGATCTGGAAGCCCGACGCCAATGACGGCTCTACCGCCGAACCGTAGACGGTGCGCATGCAGGAAGGGCTCCTCTCCGCTCAGCACGCCCGCCTCCTCCAGCTCCCGCGCCACGGTGGTGATGGGACGGGTGAAACCTCTGAGCTGGCGGTCCTCCGCGTAGCCGGCCAGCTCGCAGACCGTCGCTCTGTCGACGGAACCCACCGTTTTCCGCCGCCGCCAGGATCACTTGTCCTTCCAGGCCACGCGCTCGGGGGTGAGACGCTTCTCAGCCAGCTCTCCTGTTCAGCGGCTCCTTCGACACGGCAGGAGCGGCAACTTCTCGCATGGTCCCGGGATCTCGCCGCGTGAGGTCGGCTGGGACGCGAGGTCACGGGGCTGGGGTGCCATGTGGGGGTGCATGGCGCGCGTCGCGGGCGATGCACCGACGTAGCCGAGGAGGTTCGAGTTAAGCAGCAGATCCCAGCGGTCTGCTGCCAGCGAGGACCGCCCACACCCGCGCCTCAGCTCCCAACCAGTTCACGCCAAACAGAGGTTCACACCGCCGCAATGGCCCCGACGGCTCAGGGATGAGTCGGCACGGCCGAAGCAGCGACCACCACCTTCCCCGAGCTCGGTCAGGGATGCGTCGAATCAGGACAAGCCGCGCCTCGGATCAACGGGAATCGATCATTCATTCGGTAGGAGTTGGTGCCGCGGCGGCACCCGCCGCCGCACGACCGAACCGGATCGCGTGATCTAGGGGGAAACATCAGTACCGCACCACGATTTCGTCGTGCCCGAATATCCGCACTGGCCGCTCTGACCGCAGCTGCAGTGCTGCCGGTGTCCAGCCCCGCATCAGCAGCGGACGAGGTCGGCTCATTACACGCCCATACCGTGATGCTGCCACCGAGTGCGCCCGTCCCCACCCTGGGCGAGCTGCAAGCCGACACCGTGGGACAGGCACTCACAAGCCTGGCCGAGCCGGCCGACACCCCGACGACCCCGCTCGAGGTGGTCGGCCCGGCAGCTGGGTACGGAACGAAGGCCACCGTCCCGGCCTCTGTCCACGACAACCGACGCACCGCATCACTGAAGTCCGGCGCATCGCCGGCAGCGGTGACATACCCCGAACCGGCCCGGACCATGAGCCTGAACGAATGCAAGCGGAACATGGGCGGCTCCGTTCAGGTCCATATCAAGTCCCGCTTCGCCGTCTGTACCGCGATCAAGGTGACCACGATCTGGACGAAACGGACCAGCCCGATCGGCACCAGCACCTACACCGTGTACATACGGGGCACCGTCCCCAAGGAAACCGACCGCACCATGTACTTCGACTACGACGTCGTCGACTTCACGCAAATCGGGACCACCGGCGTCGAAGGCCTCAAGATCGGGCTCAAGGGCGTCCTTGCGCAGGACTGGCCCGCTGCGGCCAAGCCGGTCATCAGCAATACTCTCCCCGTCACCAAGACGTGGCCGCAGATGAAGGCAAGTCCGCACTACACCCAAACCGTTCGATATGCGCCGGGACAGGGCACCGGCGCGGGTGCAGCGGACGTCGTCTTCGCCGTGTATCAGCCCGAGATCACCTCCACCCTGCCGGCGGGGTGGGTGGGCAACAGCCCCCAGACCGGTAAGCCGTTGATGTTCGCCCCACGGTGGGACTCGGCGACGTATCTGCGGAACTCCAACGGGGCCGGCAATTCCGCGAACAGGGGAGGTGCCGCCTTCAGTGTGCTCGCCACGCTCGAGTACAGCTCCCAGCCGGGAGCCCCTGAGCAAGCAGTCGCCCAGCACATCAAGAAGGCATTCGCCGACCCGACGGCCACCAAGCCGCTGAATGCTCTCAAGAACGTCCCGGGGGACCTCATCAAGGAGCCACTGCACCGCCTCTACCTGGACGAGCGGCGCAGGAAGCGCAATCGGGCCGTCGCGGTCCGTGAGTGCACGCGGTACTGGGGGCAGAATTACGCCGACGGTGGCAAGGAATGCGACGAGTTCCCCTTCGCCACCACTTACGAGGGATCGGCGGCCGAAGAGTTCGACGTGCACGTCGAGAAGAAGAACTACTCCGTCATGCCCTTGGACGGAGTCCAGAACGGAGCCGCCGGAAACCTTCTGAGCGGGTTCTACACCTCCAACAGGATGATCGACGGTCAGGAAGACGGCTTCATCGTCAAGATCGACTGACCCGTTGATGCGCGGCTGGTGCGGGCACCCTCGCCCCGCACCAGCCGCTTCAATCAGAGTGCCTTCGGCCAGAAATCCATCACGTACCGCTCCACCCCGTACGCATCGCCCTCCGCGCGTGTCACTCTCTCGACCTCGGCACGGCCGGTACACCCGACTCGGACCCGCCACGTGCCCGGCGAACCCAGGCGTATCAACTGCTGCGAGCGACCGAGGGTCGTCGTCCACACTGCGACATCGCCGGTCGTCGACTCGAAGTCAACCTCCCCCTGCTCGTCCCAGTCGGCCTTCTCCTCCTGCGGCTCGCCGTCCCAGATGCGAACCGTCACCGCGGCCGTGTGGGTGTGTCCTGCGCTGAAGAGATCGAACCGGCGAACATGCTGATTCAGGAACACCCCCCATTCGTAGTCGTCCCCAAACGGCACAGGCACCGCGCTGTCATCGGACTCCTGGAACCCGAACCCTCGGAAGGCGACTTCGACATCCAACTGTTCCTGCCGCAACAGCTCGGCCACAGTTCCTCTCCTCATCAGCTGACGGACGATGGGGCGCAAGAGGCCTATCCAACCTGACTGCGGGATCTGGTGGTCGGCGGAACCGTACGAACCGGTCAGGCTGCCGATGGGCAGGCTCACGATCGACATCGACCGTTGCCCGCAAAGGAGCTTCGTGCGCCTGGTGCCCGTGCGCCCAACGGCCACAGGGCGGCACGGACCTCATCGACCGCACGGTCTTCCGCACACGCCGCAAGGGCGAGCAGGAACTCTTCAGCCACATCGAAGGCTCCAACCCCCGCGCGCCGCCACACGGCGAACGGTCGGCTCGGCCCGGCCGAGGACGAGCACCGGCACGCGCCACGACCATCAGCTACCGTCACCTGCACTGCCGCCTCAAACGACTGGGACGAGATGGGCCTGTGACGAACCGTCCGCGGACGGTGTGCCTGCTGCACTGGCACGGTGAGCCCCCCTACGGGCTGACCGCGCTGGGCCTTCCCGCGGACCGCCTGTCCGAGGCGGAAGAGAAGGCCGCGGCGGCCCTGGCCGGCCACCACCCCCTCCCCGCCTCGTGGCAGGGGGCGGACCCGGCACTTCGGCGGCGGTTCGTCGCCGCGTGCCGGCCCGTCCCCGACCGCGGGCCTGTGGCACGTCGCGGACGACCGGGCGGACACCGACGAGGCCCGGGCGCGGCGGGACTGCCTGCTGGCGCTCGCCGACGAGTGGCCCGAGGCGGAGCCGTTGCCTGCCGATCAGGGCGACCTCCTGCCGGGCCTCACCGCCCTGCTCCGGCTGACGGCCATGGTCTGCCGAATGCCGCCGGCCCTCTGGCTGGACGCCGAGGAGGACCTCTTCGACGTCTACGACACCTACACGGTCGGCGGCCTCCCCGGCGGCCCGCCGTAAACCCCGAGCCGACCGCTCCCGACCCAACCCCCGGACGCTGTTGGTGAGTCCGAGGGACGCCGACCTGTGCGACCGGGTGGTGCAGGCCGCCGTGGTGTCGGGAGTGGGTTCGTGTCGTTGCGCGGAGGCCCGGAGGTGAAGCGCCTCCAGGGCCGGTGCGAGCGGGAACCCGGCTACCGGTCGCGGCCCGGCGGCAGCTCCCAGAGGCCGGAGTGGCCCGGTGAGAGCTCCAAGTCCTCGCGTACGGACGCGTAGTACGCCTCCCGGGCCGTGCGCTGCTTCGCCAGCAGGGCCGCCCAGGTGTCCGGCGCCCGTCGGTGCTCGCGCAGGAAGCTCTCCATCTCCAGCACCACGACGACCCATTCGCGTGCCTTCTGGACCACGTCACGGGAGCCGAGCATCAGCAGCGCCTCGCCCGACGGGTCGCGTGCGTCGCTCGCCGCGGCGAGGAGGGGCGCCGCCTCCCCGGGCGAAAGGGGGTGTGGATGCGGGTCGTTGCCCAGGTGGGCCGCGACCCGGTGCGTCAGGGTGACCGACTTCTTCAGGGACCGCGCGTAGTCGGAGTACACCGCCAGCCGCCGCTCCTCCCAGCGCGCCGCCTGTTCACGCCGGAAGCGGGCCCGGTCACCGCGCATGATCGCCACGTAGGAACCGAGTGCGCCGATCACCACACCCAGGAGGGCCGGAAGCTGTTGTATGAACGCGGACATGACGCCACGGTATCCGCACCTCCGTGGCGCCACGCGGTCAGCGGCGGCCGCGCCCGGCCGCCCGGTGTGCGGACTTCAGGGCGTGCGCCGCGGCATTCGACACCCGCTTGTCGGGGTGGTGGTCCCGCAGGGCGGTCAGGACGCGGTGGGCGGTGCCGGGGTCCTCGGCGGCGAGGGCCCCGATCAGGGCCGGAGCGCCTCCGGGCCAGGCGGCTGCCTCCTCGTCGAAGGAGGGGAGCAGAGTGGTGGGCGGGATCGCGTCCGGGCCGGGGACGGAGGCGCCGCCGTTCTCCTGCCGCTCCGCCACATGCGCCCGCATGTCCTCCGTCCACCGCGCGTCCAGCTCCTCGGCGAGCAGCGTCGCCCGGGCGCTCGGTGGCACGCTCTCCCCGGGCACGTCCTCGCCGCGCGCGAGCAGGAGGCGGCGGGCCTCGGCGCCGGTCACCGGGTCGGTGAGCGCGGTGCGCAGGGACGCGTTCGGGATGCCGGCCCGGTCGAGGAGGGCGAAGCACTCGCGCACGCGGGTCCCTTGGCGGTCGGCCGCCTTCGCCTCGGAGACCGCGGTGAGCAGCGGGACCCAGGCCGCACCGCTCTCCTTGTCCACCGCCTGACGGCGGTCGGCCCAGGCGGCGAGGGTCCGTGCGGCGATGCGCGGGGGCCAGTTGCGGACGGCGGCGACGGTGTGCGCCGCGTCCCACCCGGCGACCGTGTCGGCGTCGGGCGCGGCGACCTGGCCCGCGGCCATGACGTGCCGCATGACCGCGCCGCCGAGCGGCGTCAGGCCGAAGGTGTCGCCCCGGCGGAACACGCAGCCCGTCTCGGCCAGGCGGTCGACGAGCGCGGCGAGGGAGCGGGCGGTGGCGTCGATCGCCTCGCGGTCGGCCTCGGTCCGGCCGGGCAGCCCGAGCAGCACCGACAGCTCCTCGGGGGACGGTGTCTCGTACGCCGCCGGTGCGATGGCCGGCACCTGCGCCGGGGCGTCCTCCAGTTCGGGCGGGATCTCCGCGACCTCGGTGTCGGAGGCCTTGCGGGCCACCGAGTCCGGTGTGCTGCCGCGTTCGTAGAGGGAGTAGAGGATGTGGGCGCCGTCCAGGGACCAGTTGTCCTGCGGGCCGCTCACGGTGGGCAGCAACTCGACCTGGGCGGCCAGGATGTCGGCGGCCAGCTCGATGAGCTCCTGCGGTGTGCCCTCCTCCCATACGGGGGTCGCGGGCCCGGGGAGGCCGCAGCGTTCGGCGATCTCCCGCCGCTCGTCGTCCAGGTCGCCGCCCGCGGCCAGGGCGGCCGGGAGCGGGGCCGCGTGCAGCAGGGCGCGGATGTCCCCGGGGGCGGGCACGCGGGCCGGGGGCGGCAGGGGGACCGACGACGCGCCGTAGTAGTCGAGGTGTTCGTCGAGCATGCGGTCCGCCAGTGCGGCGTGGGGCAGTGCCTCGGGGCTCGGCGCCAGGAGGGCGTGGGGCCCGGCGAGCGCCTCGGTCAGCCCGGCGGCGGTCCAACGGCTGGTCAAGGCGTCCGCGATGCGTTCCAGTTCGGCGCCGAGCGCGTCGTCGGGCCGGTCGGCGTCGAGGGGCGGGGCCGGGAGCAGCGGACCGGCCGGAGAGGTCCCGGCGGTGTCCCGTGCGAAGGCCGCGAGCAGCGCCTCCGCGAGCCGGGCGCGGGTGGCGAAGGTGCGGCCGGCGATCTCGAAGCGGTGCAGCGGCTCGGGGAGCGGAGGCCGGTCGGCCCGCGGGGTGCGCTCGTGCGCGTCGAGCCAGGCCCGTACGGCGTCGGCGTCGTCCGGGTTAGTGCCATCGGCCCTCAGGAGCGAGGCGTACCAGCGCGGCCACGTCAGGCCGGCCGGGTCGGCCATGGCGGCGCGGAAGCCGGGCACCGCGTCGTCGATCGCCGCGAGCAGCCGGGCGTGCCGCTTGGCGTTGAGACGGCCCGCCGCGCGGACGCGGTCCGCGAGCGCGCTCAGCACGGCCGGCACGGCCGCCAGCTCCTCGTCGGACGCCCACAGCAGCCCGGGCAGGTCCTCGTGGAGCACCTGGGCGACCAGCTGCGGTGTCGGTTCGGGCACGCCGCTCCTGCGGTCCGCGCCGCGCAGCGCGAGCAGGGTCAGCACCGCGTCCGCGGGGCGCGCGGGCAGGGCGGTGCCCCGCTCCCGGGCGGCCCAGGCGAGGAAGTCGTCGAGTCCGGTGTTCAGCGCAGTGGTACGAGTCACGCGGGGAGCGTATGAAACCGGGCAGGCCCCAGGCCGCTCCACCGGACGCGGGGTAGCCCGATCGAGCGAGCGACCGGCTCACCTGCGCCTCCTGCGGCGCGGGCGGACTCCCCGGCGGGGCGGCGATGAGTTCCGGGACCGCGGCCGGTCACCCCTGCATGACTGCTTCTGCCACACCTGCTGCCGCCGGGACGACCCCCGTACCCGACCTCCGGTCCGCCGCCGACGGCATCGCGAGACTGCTCCCCCAGATCGACGACGAGAAGCTGGGCGATCCGACGCCCTGTCCCGCGTACGCGGTGCGGGAGATCCTCGCCCACATCCACGGGCTGGCCACGGCCTTCCGGGACGCCGGGCGCAAGGATCTCGGCCCCACCACCGACAGCAGCCCGGGCGACGAGCGTCCGGTGCTGGACGACGACTGGCGCACCGCGATTCCGCAGCGCCTGGACGAGCTGGTCGAGGCCTGGCGGGCGCCGGGTGCCTGGGAGGGCATGACCCGGGCCGGGGGCATCGCGCTGCCCGGGGCGGTTGCGGGCCGGGTCGCGCTGAACGAGCTCGTCATCCACGGCTGGGACCTGGCCCGCGCCACGGGCCAGCCGTACGCGCCCGACGAGGCGAGCATGGCCGTGTCGCGGGAGATGCTGACCCCGACGGGCGACGACGAGCTGCGGGAGGGCATCTTCGGCCCGGTGGTCGAGGTGCCGGACGGCGCACCGCTGCTGGACCGGATCGTGGGTCTCAGCGGCCGTCGCCCGGGCTGGACGCCCGCGGACGCCCGCTGAGCCGACCCCGCGGGCGGGCCGCGGCAGCGCGGGCCTGCCCCGGTCCGCGCGGGCCCGCCCCGGTCCGCCCGCGGAAATCCGCGGGAGCCGCGGGCCCGGCCCTGCCATGCTCCCTCCATGCCCCCTGTGTCAGGCCCCTCACGCCGTACGCGGCCGAAGCCCTCGCTCTACATCTCCGTCGACGTCGAGGCCGACGGCCCGATTCCGGGCCCGTATTCGATGATCAGCTTCGGCGCCGCCGTGGCGGGCCGGCAGGACGCGGACGGCTACCTGCCGGCCGATCCCGAGGCGCGCACGTTCTACCGTGAACTGCGGCCCATCAGCGACGACTTCGTGCCCGAGGCCCTTGCCGTCAGCGGTCTCGACCGCGGGCGTCTGCTGCGCGAGGGCGGAGAACCGGGTGCGGTGATGGCCGAGTTCGCCGCGTGGGTGCGCGAGGCCGCCCGGGAGGCGGGTGCGCAGCCGGTGATGTGCGGGTATCCGGCGTCGTACGACTGGACGTTCCTCTACTGGTATCTGATCCGGTTCACCGGTGGGAGCCCGTTCGGCCACTCCGGCTGCCTGGACATGAAGACCCTGTACGCGACCAAGGCGCGCCTGCCGCTGCGCGCCGTGGCCAAGGGCACGATGCCGCCGGCGCTGCTGTCCGCGCGCCGGCACACCCACCACGCGCTGGACGACGCCGTCGAACAGGCGGACCTCTTCAGCAAGCTCATGCTCTGGGCCCCGCAGACGCGGACGCGAGCGGAGACAGAGACGGAGACGGCGGCGGAGACGGAGACGGACTGAGGCCCGGCCCCCGACCTCCCAGGTCCCGCAGGCGCCCCGCCCTCCCAGGTCCCGCAGGCGCCCCGCCCTCCCAGGTCCCGCAGGCGCCCCGCCCTCCCAGGTCCCGCAGGCGCCCCGCCCTCCCGGGTCCCGCAGGCCCCGGACGTCCGGGGCCTGCGTCGCGCCGTGCTGCGCCCGCACCGGGCTGCCGCGGCGCGGAACAATCGAGAGAAGCGATCGAAACGCTCAATTACGTCAGTTGTATTGAGCGATTGAGCAATCCGGTGCTAGAAACCGGTCACTTGACCACCCCTCGGCACCGGAGGAGACCCGATGACGACCGCCTGGACCCGTCGCGGCTTTCTGCATGTGACAGGCAGCACCGCCCTCGCGCTGACGATCGCCGCTCCGGCCCCGGCGGCCGGGGCCGCCACCGCGGCACAAGGCTCCGCCGCCGCCGACGAGTTCAACACGCTGCGCGCGACCTGGCGCGATCTCGTCCTCGGCACCGGCTTCAGCCCCACCGCCGAGCCGTTCCGCTCCCGCCTCGCGGAGCTCGGCGCCACCGCCGCCGGCTGGCGCGACTCCATGAACCCCGGACCCGGTTCGCTCTGGCCCGACCTGGTCTTCGCCGACCCCGAACCGGACACCGACCAGGAGTCGTACGGCTACTCCGCGAAGATCGTGGACAGTTACGCCCGCCTGCTGACGATGGCGGAGGCGTACGTGCGCCAGGGCACCGGTCTCACCGGGGACGCCCGACTGGCCACCGCCGTCCTCACCGGCCTCGACCACCTGTACACGGAGGTGTACAACGAGAACCGCACCCGGTACGGCAACTGGTGGAGCTGGCAGATCGGGGCCCCGCAACGCCTCCTCGACGTCTGCGCCCTGATGTACGACCTGATCCCCGCCGACCGCATCGCCGCCTATTGCGCCGCCGTCGACCACTTCGTACCGGACTCGGCGGTCGCCTCGTACACCGGCACGAGCACCGGCGCCAACCGCGTCGACCTGTGCCGGGTCATCGCGGTGCGCGGGGTCGTCGGCAAGAACGCCGCGAAGGTCGCCCTGGCCCGTGACGCGCTCTCGCCGGTCTTCCCGTACGTCACCTCCGGCGACGGGCTGTACGCCGACGGGTCGTTCGTCCAGCACACCTGGGTGCCGTACACGGGCTCGTACGGCTCGGTCATGCTCGGCGGCATCGGCATGCTCCTCGCGCTGCTCACCGGGTCGTCGTGGAGCGTGACCGACCCGGGCCGGCAGACCGTGCTGGACGCGGTCGAGAACGCCTGGGCACCGTTCCTCTACAACGGTCTGATGATGGACGGCGTCTCCGGCCGCGCGCCGAGCCGCGGGGTGTCCGCGTCCGACCCCCGGCGCATCCAGCAGGACGACCACACCCGCGGGCACCTCGTCCTGGCGTCGATCGTCCTGCTCGGCCAGGGAGCGAGCACCGCCGAGAACGCGCGCTGGCGCGGACTGGTCAAGGGCTGGATGCAGCGCGGCTACTACAGCCCGGCGATCGAGGACCCCTCGCTCGGACTCGCGGCGCTGGCCCGGCTGTCCGGGGTGCACAACGACACATCGGTCTCCCCCCTCGCCGAACCCACCGCGCACCGGCTGTTCGCGGCCATGGACCGGGCCACCCACCGAAGGCCGGGGTGGGCCGCCTCGATCAGCATGGCGTCCCGGCGCATCACGCACTACGAGACGGGCAACGGGGAGAACCTGCGGGGCTGGCACACCGGAAGCGGAATGCTCTACTGGTGGGGCGACAGTTACGGCAACGGGCAGTATTCGGACGCCTTCTGGCCCACCGTCGACCCCTACCGGCTGCCCGGCACCACCGTGTCGAAGAAGCCCCTGGCCGACGCGGCGGGCGGCGACTGGGGCGCGTCCCGGCCGGACGCGACCTGGGTCGGCGGGGCCACCGACGGCACCTACGCGGCCGTCGGCCAGCACCTGAAGGGCCTCGGCAGCACTCTCACGGCGCACAAGGCGTGGTTCTGTCTCGACGACGCGATCGTCTGCCTGGGCGCGGGCATCACCTGCACCGACGGCACGGCCGTCGAGACGGTCGTCGACAACCGCAACCTGGGCGCTTCGGGAACGCACGCCCTGACCGTCGACGGCACGGTCCGGCCCTCGACGCTCCCCTGGTCGGCGTCGCTGTCCGGGGCCGGCTGGGCGCACATCGGCGGGTTCGGCGGTTACGTGTTCATGGACGGCACCGGGCTCAAGGGCCTGCGCGAGCAGCGCACCGGCCGGTGGAGCGACATCAACAGGGGGGGCTCCACGGACGCGATCAGCAGGCGCTATCTGACGCTGTACGTGGACCACGGCACGGACCCGGTGGACGCGGGATACGCCTGTCAACTGCTGCCGGGCGCGAGCGCCGCGCGGACGGCGGCGCGCGCGGCGGCGTCCACCCGGACGCGGATCCTCGCCAACTCCCGCTCCCAGCAGGGCATCCAGGTGGCGGCACTCGGCTTCACCGGGGTCGCTTTCTGGGCCGGCGGGACGGTCGGCCCGCTGGTGGCCGGCGCCCCGTGTGCCGTGATGATCCGGGAGAAGGACGACGGGACGGCGGTGGTCTGCGTCGCCGATCCGACGCGGACGGCGACGTCGCTGACCCTGACGTGGAACCGGGCCGTCGCCGCGGTGATCTCCAAGCCGCCGACGGTCGCATCGGCGACGACGGGCGCGTCGCTGCGGCTGACGTTCGGGGACCTGAGCGGCACGGCCGGCGCCACCCAGAAGATCACTGTCCGGCTCGGCTGACGCGAAGGGGCGGCGGCCCGCGGCCCCGGCAAGGGCGCCGCCCGGGCAGGCGCAGTCACGCCCTGCGGGCCGGGCCGGCGCGGGCCCACGGGCCAAGCGCCCCACCGCCCGTCGGCACGCGCCGCGGGCCGCCCGGCTCAGCCCGCCGCCGTGCCCGTCGGTGCTCCGCAGGAGGCGCGCACCCTCAACTCGGGGAGCAGGTCCACATGCTGACGCGGCGACGGCCCGCCGCCCGAGCCGCGCTCGGCGAGCCGCTGGAGCAGCAGGCCGGCCGCCAGGCCGCCGACCGACCGCTTGGGCGGCGCCACAGCGGTGAGCGGTACGTCCGCCATGCCCGCGACCTCGTCGTCGTACGCGATGAGCGCCAGGTCGCCCGGGACCGTGATGCCCTGCGCCTGCAGCCTGGCCACCAGCACGATCGCGTCCTCGTCGCCGTGCACCAGGGCCGCCGTCACGCCGTGGCGGGTCACGGCCTCGGCGAGGTGCGCGGCCGGCGCGTCGTAGCGGGCGTGCCCCTGACGGTCGGGGGCGAAGGCGAGCGGTGAGCCCGGTGCCGGATCAAGTCCCAGGGCGTCCACGGCCACCCGGTAGCCGGCGGTGATCTGCGCCGCGTGCGGGCCCTCCTGGACCACGGCGGTCACCGTGCGGTGTCCGAGGGCGGCGAAGTGGGCCATCGCCATCACGGCTCCCTGCGCCCGGTCCGTACGCACCCGGTCGAGGCCCGCCGCCGGGTTGCCCGCGGGCGCCCAGCGCTCCACGAGCACGACCGGGGACCCGCACCCGAGCAGCCACTCCTCCTGGCCCCCCGAGGGCACGCCGTCGAACCAACTGGGGGCCACCAGCAGCCCGTCGGCGCCGCCGGCGAGCAGGCGACCGGCCTGCACCGGGTCCTCGGCGTCGAGGTAGCCGGTCATCCCGAGGACGAGCCGGCCGCCCTGCGCCTCGACCGCTTCGCGCGCGCCGCGCACGATGTCGGCGAAGACGAAGTTGGTGGTCGGCACGATCATTCCGATCAGCGGTCCGTCACCCTCCGCCGGCGGCGGCTCCTCGGCGCTCCCCTCGGGCCAGAGGACGGAGCCGTGGGTGCGCCGCACCCGCCCCTGGGCGGCGAGCGCCTCCACGTCGCGGCGCAGGGTCACGGCGGAGACGCCCAGTTCGTCGGCGAGATCGGCGACGCGCAGCCTGCCCCGCTGCCTGACCAGTTCCAGCACCCGCGCATGACGCTGATCGACATGCTGCCTCATGTCCGCCCCCACTTCCGCTCCGCCGACGGCGTACCGCCGCAAGCGTATCGATCGGTTTTCGCTCCGAACGATCGGCCGCGAAAGACCGCCCGCAGGGGTGTACGCAGGGGATTCGGCACCGCACTGCCCGACGGCCGCAAGCGGTTCGCCGCATGGACGGACCACTGGCATCGAGTCGCGCCGGGCAGGCACGACGAGCGGCAGGGTTGCGATCTTCACCGGGTCGCCTTTGGCTGGAAGGACAGGCAGCTCCTGTGGGCCACCCGGCCCTCGGCCAGCACGACCGGTTGCGTGCGCGGAGGTGTCATGCGGGAAGCGCAGGGCCGGCAACAGCGCAGGCACGCCTGGTGGTGGTTCCTGGTCGCCGGCGCTGTCGTGATCGGTGTCTACACCGTGGTCACCGCCCCGGTACGTCATCTGTTGCCCTGTGTGCTCGCGGTGTGCGCCACGGTGGCGATGCTGGTCGGCATCCGCCGGCACCGGCCGCGCCCGAGCCGGTCCTGGTGTCTCGTCGCCGCGGGCATGGGGCTGTTCGCCGTGGCGGACGCCTTCTTCGGTGCCTTTCAGTTCGCGGGCACGCCGGTGCCGGTCCCTTCGCCGGCCGACGTGCTGTATCTGGCGGCTTATCCGTGCTTCGCCGCCGGCCTGGTGAGCCTGATGGCGGCATGGGGCAGCGGCGTGCGATGGGGAGCCGTGCTGGATGCGGGCATCGTCACCCTGGGGATGTCCACCCTGACTTGGGCGTTCATCGTCATGCCCTATCTGCGCGGTCATCTGTCGGCGCTGCCGCTGGTGGTTTCGCTGGCGTATCCGCTGGCTGACCTCCTCCTGCTGGGCATCGTCGCCAAGCTGGTGTTCGTCTCGGGATTCCGTCTGCCGGCCCTCGGACTGCTCACCTTGTGGGTGGGTGTCACGCTGGTGGCCGACGCCCTGTACTACTCGACGCTTGCGGCCACCGGCGCGCCCATCGGCGCTTACGCCTCCAATGCCCTGTGGATGGCCTCGTACGCGCTGCTCGCCGCGAGCGCGCTGCACCCGTCCATGGCCGGTACGACCCGGCTGGTGCCGCGCAGCCAGGAGCGGCTGTCCCGCGCCCGCATGACCGCACTCACCCTGCCCGCCCTCCTCGGTCCTGCCCTGCTGATCGCAGACGTCGCCGGCGTGCGCGGGCAGCCCATGCACGTCGTGGCCATCGGGAGCATCGTGGCCGCCCTGACCGTGCTGCTGGTGGTGCGCATCATGCTCCTGGCGCGGTTCGCCGAGACCCAGGCCGACCAGGCCAGGGACCGGGCCCGCATCGCCGAGGACGCCCTGCGGCAGCAGATGTCGCTGCAGCGGCAGCTCACGCACCAGGCCTTCCATGACGCGCTGACCGGTCTGGCCAACCGGGCGCTGTTCTTCGAGCGACTGGAACGCGCCCTCAGCCGCCCCTCGGCGGCCCGTAACACCGTCCTGCTGCTGATCGACCTCGACCGTTTCAAGGACGTCAACGACAGCCTCGGCCATCCGGTCGGCGACGAGCTGCTCATCGCCGTCGGCCACCGGCTCCTCGGTGCGGCGCGCCGCAACGACACGGTCGCCCGCGTGGGCGGGGACGAGTTCGCCGTCCTCGCCGAAGACCTCAAGGAGATTCCCGCCGAGGCCTACGCGCACCGGTTCCTGGACCGCTTCAAGGAACCCTTCGCCTTCTCCGACAGTCGCACCGTCTTCATCACGGCCAGCATCGGCGTCGTCGCCGCCACCGAACCGGGCACGGCCAACGATGCCCTCCGCATCGCCGACATCGCCCTGTACGCGGCCAAGGAACGCGGCCGCAACCGCGCCGAGATCTTCGAGCCCGCGATGAGCCTGGCACAGCAGAGCCACGCCCGTATCGCCCAGGACCTTCGGTACGCCCTGCCCCGCGACGAACTCACCGTCCACTACCAGCCCGTGATCCACCTGCCCACCGGACGTGTCGCCGGCGTCGAGGCCCTGCTGCGCTGGCAGCGGGCCGGCGGCTCCCCCACCCCGCCCGAGGTGTTCGTGCCCATCGCCGAGGAGACGGGCCTGATTCGTCCCATCGGGACCTGGGTGCTGCGGGAAGCCTGCCGCCACGGCCGGCACTGGCACGACAGCATCGCGAAGGCCGGGGCTCTGAGCGTGGCCGTGAACGTCTCCGGCGGGCAGCTCAAGGACCACCGCTTCCCCCACGCCGTACGGCAGATCCTGCACGAGACCGGGTTCCCCCCGGCCTCACTGGTACTGGAGATCACCGAGAGCACCCTCGTCACCGACGCCGAGACGACGGCCGCCTACATCCGCGCACTGCGCGACCTCGGTGTACGCATCTCCATCGACGACTTCGGCACCGGGTACTCCTCCCTGGCCTACCTGCGCGACCTTCCGGCCGACATCGTCAAGATCGACCAGAGCTTCGTCCTGCGAGGCGCCAGCGATCTGGACAACAGCCTCATCCAGGCCATCCTCCACGTCGGGCACGCTCTCGACCTGGACGTGATCGCGGAAGGCATCGAAACCCCCCACCAGGCCGTGCGGTTGCGCTCACTCGGCTGCCCTCACGGTCAGGGCTTCTACTACTCCCCGCCCATGGCTCCCAAGGCGCTGGAGGCCTTCCTCGCCACCCAGGCAGTCCTCACGAAACCCTCCGGCCCACAGCCCTGACCACGGAGAGCTGCGGGCGGAAGGCGGTGCCGCTGCCGGCCACCTCACTGACGAGGGGCACCGGCCCGAACGACAGAGGGAGAGGCGTCGAGCCGGGTCGCGGTCGGGCGGCTTCGTTCCCGCGCCCGGACGACGCGGCGGGCGGCCCGGGAACAGTCCCGGCGCCGCCCGCCGCGGTGTGTCCGCGTGCTCAGTGCACCGCGGCCTGCGCCGGGACCTTTCCGGACTCCGACGCGGCGTCCTCCTGCGATGTGCCCTTCTTCCCCAGGTGGTTGAAGGCCAGGTTGAGCACGATCGCCACGATGCACCCGGTGGAGATGCCCGAGTCCAGCACGACGAGCAGGTCCTTGGGGAAGGCGTGGTAGAACTCGGGTGCCGCGATCGGGATCAGCCCGATACCGACGGCGGCGGCCACGATCAGCGCGTTCTCGCCCTTCTCCAGGGCCGCCGTCGCCAGCGTCTGGATCCCGCTCGACGCGACCGTGCCGAACAGCACGATGCCCGCGCCGCCGAGGACCGGCAGCGGCACCAGGGCGATCACCGAGGCGGCCACCGGGCACAGGCCCAGCAGGATCAGGATGCCGCCGCCCGCGGCGACGACGAAGCGGCTGCGGACCTTCGTCATCGCGACGAGCCCGATGTTCTGGGCGAAGGCGCTGCACATGAAGCCGTTGAAGAGCGGGCTGATGGCCGAGCCGAGCGTGTCGGCGCGCAGGCCGCCCTCGATGACGCGCTCGTCCGCGGGGCGTTCCACGATCCGGCCGAGGGCCAGCATGTCGGCCGTGGACTCGGTCATGCACACCAGCATCACGATGCACATGGAGACGATGGCCGCGATCTCGAACTGCGGTGCGCCGAAGTGGAACGGCGTCGGGAAGCCGACGAGGCCGGCGTCCTTGATGGCGTCGAGATTCGTCATGCCGAGCGGCAGGGCGACGAGGGTGCCGACGACCAGGCCCAGCAGGATGGCGATCTGCTGGAGGAAGCCGCGCAGCAGTTTGCGCAGGGCCAGCACGACGACGAACGTGAGCGCCGCCATGCCGATGTTCTTCATCGAACCGTAGTCGTCGGCGGCCGGGTTGCCGCCCTGCGACCAGTTGAAGGCGACGGGCAGCAGCGAGACGCCGATCAGTGTGATGACGGTGCCGGTGACGACGGGCGGGAAGAAGCGGACGAGCTTCGAGAAGTACGGGGTGAGCACGAAGCCCAGGACGCTGGCGACGATGATCGCGCCGAAGATGACGGCGATCCCGTCGTATCCGCGGTCGCGGCCGATGGCGACCATCGGCGTCACACCGGCGAACGAGACGCCGTTGACGAACGGCAGCCGGGCGCCGACGCGCCAGAAGCCGAGCGTCTGCAGCAGGGTCGCGATTCCGGCGGTGAACAGACTCGCGCCCATGAGGAACGCGGTGTCCTTGGCGTCGAGGCCCACGGCGGGGCCGACGATCATCGGCGGGGCCACCACACCCGCGTACATGGCGGCCACGTGCTGCAGCCCGGTGGTGAACATTTTGAACGGCGGAAGGGTCTCGTCGACCGGATGCTTCCGGTCTGGTGCCTCGGCGGTCGAGGTGTGCGCGGCCACGGCGGTGCCTCCGGTCGGGTAACACGTCGTCGGGGACATGGGTGTCAAGGAGGTGGTGCGGGTGGTGCAGTTGTTGCTCTGATGCGGCGTGCACATACCGGATCGCCCAGACCGGTGGTGCGGAAGGCGACCGTGCCGGAAGCTGTTGGCACGTGTCACCTTCACCGGGGGGCACGCGCCTTTGTCGCGCGCGCCCCCCGGCGAGGGCTGCCGTGGACCCCGCTCGGGTCCGCGGCCGCCGGCCGGGGGCCGTCCCCCCCGGCCGGACTTCCCGTGGGTCAGCCCTGCGTGGCGATCCGCGCGAGGCGCTGCGCCTCGTTCCGCGTGGAGCGGGCGATGGCGTCCTCGTCAACCGTGGTCAGGTGGTTGCCCTCGACCACGGGCTTTCCGTCGACGAGCGAGAGCGTCACGGGCGCCGCGGCGCCGAAGACGAGCGCGACGACCGGGTCGGCGATGGAGGAGTGTGCGAATGTGTCGAGCTTCCACAGCACGAGGTCGGCGAGCTTGCCGGCCTCCAGCGAGCCGATCTGGGTGGCCCGGCCGAGGACCTGCGCGCCGCCGTAGGTGCCGAGCCGCAGCGCCTGTCGGGCGTTGAGGGCGGCCTCGCGGTGGGCGCCGAGCCGGTTGATCAGCAGCGCGTTGCGCAGCTCCGTGTGGAGTTCGCCCGACTCGTTGGAAGCGGTGCCGTCGACGCCGAGGCCGACCGGAACACCCGCCTTGAGCATGTCGGGGACGCGGGCGATGCCGGCGGCGAGGCGCGCGTTGGACGACGGGCAGTGCGCGACACCGGTCTTCGTACGGGCGAAGGCCGCGATGTCGGAGTCGTTCATGTGGACGCAGTGCGCCATCCACACGTCCTCGCCGAGCCAGCCGGTCGACTCGAAGTAGTCGGTGGGGCCCATGCCGAAGAGCTCCTTGCAGAACTCCTCCTCCTCGACGGTCTCCGAGCCGTGGGTGTGCATGCGCACGCCCTTGCGGCGGGCCAGTTCGGCGCCCTGGCGCAGCAGTTCGGTGGAGACGGAGAACGGGGAGCAGGGCGCGACGGCGATCTGCGTCATCGCGTCGAAGGAGGCGTCGTGGTGCTTGTCGATGGTCTCCTCGGTGCCGGCGAGAGCGCCCTCGAGGGACTCGACGGCGAAGTCCGGCGGCAGGCCGCCGTCCGACTTCCCGCGGTCCATGGAGCCGCGGGCGAGGGTGAACCGTACGCCCATGTCGCGTGCGGCGCCGATGATCGCGCCGGACAGGTCACCGGATCCCTGCGGGTAGACGTAGTGGTGGTCCATGGCCGTGGTGACGCCGCCGCGGGCCATCATCGCGAGCGAGCCCTGGGCGGCCGCGCGGACCATGGGCTCGTCGATGCGGGCCCAGGTCGGGTAGAGGGCGACCAGCCAGTTGAAGAGGTTGTGGTCGGTGGCCAGACCCCGGGTGATCCACTGGTAGAAGTGGTGGTGGGTGTTGATCAGACCGGGTGTCGCGAGGTGGCCGGTGCCGTCGACGCGGCGTACGACGTTCTCGAGGCCCTGGGGGCCCGGTCCCGCTCCTACCGACTCGATGCGGTTGCCGGCCACGACGATGTGGCCCGAGGCGTACTCGGTGTCGCCGGCGTCGACCGTCGCGATCGCGCAGTTCTCGATGACGATGCGCTCGACCGCGCTGTCGTGGGCTGCCGAAGGTGCCATGGTGCTTCCTTCTCCTGTCTTGGCGAGTGGCTGGAGGTCCCCCCGGGACGACGTCCTCGGGGGAGAGGGCACGGCAGGACCCTAGGAGGATTTGAGTGCCACAGCCGGGCGGCTGCGGGTGCCGAGAGGGTGGAAGAACGGGGTGAGCAGGACCGCGACGAGCGCTCCGGCGCTGATCCCGGAGTCGAGGGCGGTCTGCGCCCGGGCCGGGACGTCCGCGGGGAAGGCGGGCGCGGCGAGCGGGACGGCCACCGGGACGATGCCGGAACTGTCGTCGGGTCCCGCCTCGGAGAGCGTACGGATGCCGCTGACGGCGATCGGGCCGGACAGGAGGATGCCGGCGCCGCCGAGGACGGGCATCGGAACGAGCGAGACGACCGCGCTGCTGCCTTTGACCCTGTTGCAGGCTGTGCCATGGTCTTCCCTCCGGTCCACGACCCGCCCCCGCCGGCTGCGGCGGGGGGCGGATCGGTCCCGCGTCAGAGGTTGGTCATGTCGACCGGGATCTGCGGCTCGACGCCGTCCCGCAGGATGGTGGCCTCGATCAGGCCGTACGGGCGGTCCGCCGCGTAGTAGACCTCGTTGTCGTTCTTGAGGCCGAACGGCTCGAGGTCGACCAGGAAGTGGTGCTTGTTCGGGAGCGAGAAGCGGACTTCGTCGATCTCGTTGCGGCTGTTGATGATGCGCGAGCCCATCTGGTACAGCGTCTGCTGCAGCGAGAGGGAGTAGGTCTCGGCGAACGCCTGGAGCATGTGCTTCTTGACCTGCTCGTAGGACTTCTCCCAGTTGGGCATCTTCTGCTCGTCGTCGGTCCAGTTGAACCGCCAGCGGCCGGACACCTGGGTGGCCAGGATGCGGTCGTAGGCCTCCTGGAGCGTCGTGTACTTGTCCTTGACGTAGCCCCAGAACTCGGAGTTCGTCGAGTTCATCACGATCAGGTCCTTGAGACCGGAGATGACCTGCCACGACGAACCGTCGTAGGTGATCTGCGTGACCCGGGTCTCCTGGCCCTTGCGGACGAAGGAGTGCTTGACGTCGTCGGAGCCGATGAACTTCGAGTTGGCGTCCGACGCCTCGATGCGCTCCCAGGCGTACTCCTCGATCCGGATGCGCGCCCGGTGGATCGGCTCCTGGCTGGTCACGAAGTGACGGGCCAGGTGGATGCCGAACTGCTCGGCGGACTCGATGCCGTACTCCTTGGCGAACGCGTACACCGTGTTCTTGGTGGTGTCGGTCGGCAGGCAGTTGGCGTTCGAACCGGACAGGTGCACGTCGGACATGTCGCCGGAGAGGGCGACCGAGACGTTCAGGTCCTTGATGTGGTGGGTGTCGCCGTCCCGCGTGATCCTGACTACGCGGTTCTCTGCCTTGCCGTACTGATTCTGGCCGAGAATCGTGGGCATGTCTGCTAGCTCCCTCGGTAAACGGAGTAGCCGAACGGGTTGAGCAGCAGCGGTACGTGGTAGTGCTCGCCCGGTACGACGGCGAACGTGATCGCCACCTCGGGGAAGAACACGCCGCTGTCCCGTAGCGCGGGGGCGTCCTGCTGTGCCTCGGCTTGCTTCTTCTTCACGAAGTACGTCTCGGTCTCGAAGTCGAGACGTACATGGGTCGTTCCCTCCGGCAGTGCCGGCAGGTCCTTGCAGCGTCCGTCCGCGTCGGTCGCCGATCCGCCGAGCGGCGCCCAGTGCGCGTCCGGGCCGCTGCGGGCCGACAGCGAGACGGCGACGCCTTCGGCGGGGCGGCCGAGGCTGGTGTCCAGGATGTGCGTGGACACCGAAGCCGTGGTTTCCGTGCTCATGCGCTTTCTTCCTCTGCGAGCTCTACGAGGCGGGTCAGCCGGATGCGGTTGATCTTGCCCAGTTCGGTGCGGACGATCTCCCGCTCCTGCTCGGGCGAGTTTTCGATCCGCTCGCGAACGGCGTCCCTCATCTGCTCACCGGTGCGGCCGGTGGCGCAGATCAGGAAGACATGACCGAACTTCTCCTGGTAGGCGAGGTTCAGTTCGAGCATCTCCGCCTTGAGCGCCTCGGACGCTCCGGCCATGCCGCTCTGTTCGCGGGAGGAGGTCGGGTCGCCGGGCTTCGGCCGGCCGATCGGCGGGTGACCGGCCATCGCCTCGGCCAGGTCCTCGGCGGTCAGCTCGGCCATGGCGGCGTCGCTGGCCTCGAACAGGGCTTCGGTGGTGGCGTACGGCCGCTGGGCGAGGATCTTGCTCCCCCAGGCCGAACTGGCGCACACCTCGTGCAGTGCAGCCTGGGCCACGCTGTCCTCGGAGGCGTTGAACCGGGCGAGGCCCGGGTTCGAGAGTGACGTCACGGGGGCCTCCGTGGCTTGTTCATCGTGGTGCGTCGGACGGGCTGCGGATAGCTAACGCCCTCCGGAACGCGACGTCAACACTTTGTTGAAAAATCGCGTACACAAAAGCCGCCGCCCGACGCGCCGGACGGCGGCGACAGACGGCAGCGCTCAGTCGCCCTTGGCCGCGTTTTCCCTGTTCAGGTAGTTGTAGACGGTGAAGCGGCTGACGCCGAGAGCGCCCGCCACCGTCTCGACGCCGTGGCGCACGGAGAACGCGCCCCGCGCCTCCAGTGTCCTGACGACCGACTGCTTCGTCTTGCGGTCGAGTTCGGCGAGCGGCCTGCCGTGCTGCCGCTCCATGGCCGCGAGGATGTGGTCGAGGGAGTCCGCGAGCTGCGGCAGGCGTACGGCGACGACCTCTTCGCCCTCCCAGCTCAGCACGACGTCGTCCTCGGCGGCCTCGCCGGGGGTGATCAGCACTCCGCCCATGGCGTCGACGAGAGGCTTGACAGCCCGGGCGAGCGCGTGGTCCGCAGGCTCGGTCATCCCTCCTCCTCCACCACGTTGACCTGCAGCGACACCCGGGTCGCACCGGTCTCCAGCGCCTTGCGCAGCAGCGCGTCGACGGCACCGAGCACCTGGTCGGCCCCGCCCTCGGCGGTGTTGCCGAAGGGGCCGACGTCCACCTTGTCCAGACCGGAGCCCTGGACGACCTCGCGCACCGCCACCGCGTGGGCGGGCGGTTCGTCCAGGTCGAACGGCTCGGTCGTGAACTCCACTCTCAGTCGCATGCCCCCACGGTAGCCGTGCCCTGCCGGGTTCCGACCCCCGCTCCCCCGTGCTCGAAACCGCGAAAATCCCGGGCCAGCGACCGACGGACCGGCGTTACTCGCGCGTAGAGCGGGTGAGCACGAGAGCCCGTGGGTCAGGGAGGGGTCCGAAGATGGCAGGACGTACGCGCAGAGGTGTCAGGGCGACGGCGGTCGCGACCGCGGCGATGGCGGCGCTCACCGCGTCGCAGGGGCCGGGGGCCGCCACGCCCTCGGGGCAGCAGAGCGCCGAGCCCTCGCAGGGGCCGAGCGTGTCCGGGGACGGCACGTACCGCACCGAGCTCCCGCCGCTGCGGGTGCCGGGCACGGGCGGCGCCGGGGAACGGCCGGGGGGTACGCCGGCCACGGCGTCGGTCGGCTCGCTGCCCGCGACGGTGTTCGCCGCGTACCGGGCCGCCGAATCGGA
Source organism: Streptomyces sp. NPDC049597 (assembly GCF_040675505.1). Taxonomy (NCBI): domain Bacteria; kingdom Bacillati; phylum Actinomycetota; class Actinomycetes; order Kitasatosporales; family Streptomycetaceae; genus Streptomyces; species Streptomyces sp. NPDC049597. The sequence goes on along the minus strand of NZ_JBFAOY010000012.1, from coordinate 36,080 downwards.
GCTGGCCCGCAGTGCCCCCGGCTGCGGGCTGCGCTGGCAGCTCCTCGCGGCGATCGGCCAGGTCGAGTCGGGCCAGGCTCGCGGCGGCCAGGTGGCCGCGGACGGCACCACGCTGACGCCGATCCTCGGCCCGCGCCTGGACGGCAACGGCTTCGCCCTCATCCGGGACAGCGACGGTGGCCGGTACGACGGGGACACCGAGTACGACCGGGCCGTCGGCCCTCTGCAGTTCATCCCCTCGACCTGGGCCGGCTGGGGCGCGGACGGCAACGGTGACGGGGTCCGCGACCCGGGGAACGTCTTCGACGCCGCGCTCGCCGCGGGGCGCTACCTGTGCGCGGGCGGGCGCGACCTGTCCGACGCCGGCGACCTGGACCGGGCCCTTCTCGGCTACAACCGTTCCACCGCGTACCTGCTCACCGTGCGGGCGTGGTTCGCGTACTACCTCGACGGGCACACGGTGGTGCCCGACAGCGCGACCGCCGGGGGGCAGCGCGGCGAGGCACGTCCCTCGCCGGATCCGACCCGCTCCGCCGAACCGGCGGCGTCCGGCACGAGGACGCCGTCGCCCGCGCCGTCACCGTCGTCCGCGGCCCCGTCGCGGTCCGCGGCCCCCTCGCCGTCGCCGTCCGCGCGGCCGACCGAGCCGGCCGGCACGACCAGTCCCGCGCAGCCGGTGCCGTCCCTGCCGGTCCCCGTCACAGTGCTCCCCGGAGCCCCTCTGCCCACCCCACTGACCAGCGGAGACTGATCTCCACGCCCCCTCCTGCAACAGAAAGGACTCGATGGGGCTCTCCCTCTCCACAACTCCGGATACCGGGCGGTAATGTCGCCATCCGCCGGACAAGCACGCGGCCGGTGGTGAGAGCAAGGGGGCCCTCATGGCGACGGACACACAGCCTGAGCACTCCGATGGACGGGGCGCCGAGTCGGCGCACGAGCGCTGGCAACGCGCCTGGAGCCACCGGGAGCAGTTGCTCCGGGTGGCCCGGCGCCGGTCCGTCAGCATGGAGGACGCCGAGGACGCCGTGCACGAGGCGATGCTCCGTGCCGCGGAGCGGCCCCACCTCGACGACGAGCGGCTGGGCGCGTGGCTGACGACGGTCACGATGCGGCTGTGCGTCGACCGGCACCGCCAGGTCAGCCGCGAGGCCGAGGTCCGTACGAGCCCGACGCTGCACCCGCCGCGGCCGGTGCCGGTGGACGAGGCGGTGTGCGACCGCGCCGAGGCGCGCTGGCTGGCCGTACGCAGCGGTGAGCTGCCCGCCCGGCAGGCCGAGGCGCTGTGGCTGAAGTCGGAGGACCTGGACGTCGAGCAGGTCGCCGTGAAGATGGGCCTGAGCTACCGGACCGTCGAGTCCCTGCTGGCCAGGGCCCGGCGGACGCTGCGCAACTCGCTGGCGGCGACGCTCGGTGTCGCGCTGTGGCTGTGCGGCCGCGGCCGGCCGCGGGGCGGCCACGCGCAGGCGGTCGCCGTGGCGTCGACGGCGGCGACGCTGGCGGTCGCGGGGCTCGTTCTGCCGTACGCGCCGGGTGGGGACACGCCCGCGCCGCGCCCGTCGACGCCTTCGGTCTCGACCTCGCGGGAGCCGGGGCCGGGCGGGCCCGGTCCGGCCGAGCCCTCGCCGCTCGGCTCGCGGGAGCAGCCGGTGCCGTCGGGCGGGGCGGATCGGCACTCGGAGCCGGTGCTGCCGGAGCTTCCACTGCCGGAGGTGTCGCTGCCGCCGCTGCCGCTCAGGTCGTCGCCGGTGCCGCGGCTGCCGGTGCTGCCGGAGGGCGTCGACGTCCCCGAGGTGCGGGTCCCCGAGGTCCCGGCCGGGACCTCGCGGCTCCCGGAGCTCACGCCTTTGCCTGTGCCGTCGCCGTCGGTGCCGGTCCCGGTGCCGACGCTCCCGTAGGGGGCGTTTCCCCCCTCCTTCCCGTAACTGGGGCTCCGCCCCGGGCCCCGTACCGCGCCCCTACGGCCCGGCGGGCGGGGACCGCTGCGCGCCCCAGCCCACCGCAGTACATGCCGCCCCGCCACCGCTTCATGCCCGCGGGCGCATGCAAGCCCATCGGCGTCTCGCCCCGTCGGCGTCTGCCGCCGATTGGGTACACCACGCCCCGCCGGCGATTGAGGCGCGGGGCTTGGGGCGGGCCCCGACGGGCGCGCCGTGGACAACGCGGTCGGCACCCTCCCGTAACCCGCCCGAAAAAAATTTCGCTTCGGCGCGACGGACGCGGCGGCCCTCCCCGTAGAGCAGGTGTCGGACCGCTCCACGGCTGAAGGGTGAACCGGATGGGTGTCGAGATCTGTGTGGAAGGGCTCACCAAGTCCTTCGGGCACCAGGTCATCTGGCAGGACGTCTCCCTGACCCTGCCCGCCGGTGAGGTCTCGGTCATGCTCGGGCCCTCCGGCACCGGCAAGTCGGTCTTCCTCAAGACCCTCGTCGGACTGTTGAAACCCGAGCGCGGATCGATCCGCGTCGCGGGCACGGACATCACCTCGCTGCGCGAGCACGAGCTCTACGAGGTGCGCAAGCTCTTCGGCGTCCTCTTCCAGGACGGCGCGCTGTTCGGGTCGATGAATCTCTACGACAACATCGCCTTCCCGCTCCGCGAGCACACCCGCAAGCCGGAGAGCGAGATCCGCCGGATCGTCCTCGAGAAGATGGACATGGTCGGCCTCATCGGCGCCGAGGAGAAACTGCCCGGCGAGATCTCCGGCGGCATGCGCAAACGTGCCGGACTCGCCCGTGCCCTCGTGCTCGACCCGGAGATCATCCTGTTCGACGAGCCGGACTCGGGACTCGACCCGGTGCGCGTGGCCTACCTCAACCAGCTCATCGTCGATCTGAACGCCCAGATCGACGCCACGTTCCTCATCGTCACGCACGACATCGCCTCGGCCCGGCAGGTGCCGGACAACATCGGGCTGCTGTTCCGGCGGGAGCTGGTGATGTTCGGCCCGAGGGAGCAGTTGCTCACCAGCGACGAACCGGTCGTGCGGCAGTTCCTGAACGGCCGCATGCAGGGCCCGATCGGGATGGCGGAGGAGAAGGACGCCGCCCAGGTCGAGCAGGAACTCGCCCAGCTGGGCGACGCCGACGACGAGCAGCAGGGCCTGCCCGACCTGACACCCCGGCTGCTGCCCACCAAGGGCATCGACCGGCCTCCCCGCTGGGAGGCGATCGCCGAGCGCGAGTCGCTGCGACAGATGCGCGCCGCGGTGCGCGGGAAGGCGGCGGGCGCATGAGCTGGTCCCCCACGGGTGCCCTGCGGCATTCCGGCAGTCTGTTCGCGATGGGACTGGACGTGCTGCGGACGATCCCCAAACGGCCTTTCCAGGCACGTGAGTTCATCCAGCAGGCATGGTTCGTCGCGAGTGTGACGATCCTGCCGACCGCCCTGGTGTCCATTCCGTTCGGCGCGGTGATCGCCCTGCAGATCGGCAGTCTCACCCGGCAGCTGGGCGCCCAGTCCTTCTCGGGCGCGGCCTCGGTGCTGGCGGTGCTGCGGGAGGCGTCGCCGATCGTCACGGCGCTGCTGATCGCGGGGGCGGGCGGCACGGCGATCTGCGCGGACCTCGGCGCGCGCAAGATCCGCGAGGAGATCGACGCGATGCAGGTGCTCGGCATCGATCCGATCCACCGCCTGGTGGTGCCGCGGGTGCTGGCCACCATGCTGGTGGCGGTACTGCTCAACGGCCTGGTGTCGGTGGTCGGAGTGGCCGGCGGCTACTTCTTCAACGTGGTGCTGCAGAACGGCACACCGGGCGCCTATCTCGCCTCGTTCACCACTCTGGCCCAGCTCTCCGACCTGTGGGCGGCGGAGCTCAAGGCACTCGTGTTCGGGGCGATCGCCGCGATCGTCGCCTCGTACAAGGGGCTGACCGCGAAGGGCGGCCCGAAGGGCGTCGGTGACGCGGTGAACCAGTCGGTGGTCATCACCTTCATGTTGCTGTTCGTGACGAACTTCGTGATGACCGCCGTGTACTTCCAAATCGTTCCGCAGAGGGGCTGAGCGATGCCGCTGATGAATCGTCTGCTGCCGCCGCAGCTCGAGGAGCTGGGCAGGCAGCTGTCCTTCTACGGCCGTTCGCTGGCCTGGACCGGCCGCACCCTGCGCCGCTACAAGAAGGAGATCCTGCGGCTGCTCGCCGAGGTGAGCTTCGGCCGCGGTGCGCTCGCCGTCGTCGGCGGGACCGTCGGTGTGATCGCGTTCCTGTCGTTCTTCACCGGCACCGAGGTGGGTCTGCAGGGATACGCGGCGCTCAACCAGCTCGGCACGTCGAACTTCGTGGCGTTCCTGTCCGCGTACTTCAACACCCGTGAGATCGCCCCGCTGGTGGCGGGCCTGGCACTCTCGGCGACGGTCGGGGCCGGGTTCACCGCGCAGCTGGGCGCGATGCGGATCAGCGAGGAGACCGACGCGCTCGAGGTGATGGGCGTCCCGTCGCTGCCGTTCCTGGTGACGACGCGGATGATCGCCGGGTTCGTGGCCGTGATCCCGCTGTACGTGATCGGGCTCCTGTCGTCGTACTTCGCCGCCCGCACGATCACCACCGGCTACTACGGGCAGTCGACGGGCACGTACGACCACTACTTCCAGCAGTACCTGCCACCGGTGGACGTGCTGTGGTCCTTCGGCAAGGTGATCGTCTTCGCCGTCGTGATCATCCTGGTGCACTGCTACTACGGCTACTACGCCGGCGGCGGCCCGGCAGGGGTCGGCGTCGCCGTCGGCCGTGCGGTGCGCACCTCGATCGTGGCGATCAACATTCTCGACTTCTTCCTCAGCCTGGCGATCTGGGGCGCCAACACGACCGTACGGATAGCGGGGTAGGGGCCGATGAGCATCGAAGGAGGCGCCGCGGCGCGCAGTGGCAGGCTGCGGCTGTACGGCATCGTGTTCCTCGCCGTCATCGCCCTGCTGCTGTCGCTCTCCGTGGCCGCGTACCAGCAGGTGTTCACCTCGGTCGTGCGCATCACGCTCGAGGCCGACACGCTCGGCAACCAGCTCGACCCGCGGGCCGACGTGAAGCTGCGCGGGCTGCTCGTCGGCGAGGTGCGCGAGGTGCGGGCCGACGGGGAGAAGGCGACGCTCGACATCGCGCTGAAGCCGGAGCACGTCGAACGGATCCCGGCCGATGTGCAGGCACGGCTGCTGCCGAAGACGCTGTTCGGTGAGAAGTTCGTCGACCTGGTGACACCGCCCGGCTCGTCCGGCAGACACATCAGGGCCGGTGACGTGATCACCCAGGACCGCACCAGGGCCGGCATCGAGGTGCAGCACCTGATGAACGACCTGCTCCCGCTGCTGCGCACCGTGCGGCCCGCGGATCTCAACGCCACGCTGCACGCGTTCTCCACCGCGCTGGAAGGGCGCGGGGACCGCATCGGCGACAACCTGGTGCGGCTGGAGCGCTATCTGCGCGAGCTCAACCCCCACATGCCGTCCATGCAGGAGGACATCTCCCGCTTCGCCGACGTCGCCGAGGTCTACGGGGACGCGGCACCTGACCTGATGAACATCCTGCGCAACTCCGTCACCACGAGCCGCACGATCGTGGAGAAGCGCGAGCAGCTGGCCGCCGCCCTGACGGGAACGGCGAAGGTCGCCGGCACGGCGGAGAAGTTCTTCGACGACAACGGTGAGCGCCTGATCACCCTGGGCCGTGTCTCCCGCCCGACCCTCGACCTGTTCGCCCGCTACTCGCCCGAGTACCCGTGCCTCCTGGACGGCCTGGAGCGCCAGACCAGGGAGTCGGAGAAGGCGTTCAGGGGCGGCGAGATGCGTATCACCCTCGAATTCGTCCATCCGCGACCCGCGTACCGACCCGGTGAGGAACCGCGCTATGCCGAGCGCTCCGGCCCCAACTGCAGAAGCATCCCCAACCCTTCCGTGCCGTCGGGACACACCAAGCTCGACGACGGTACGAAGGATGTCGCTGCCGGCGGCCCGCCCGGAGCCGGCCCGGTCTCCGCGACGGCGGCCGAGCAGCGTGCCGTCGGCTCGCTGGTCGCACCGGTCCTCGGAGTGCCCGCCGACCGGGTGCCCGCGGTCGCGACGCTGCTCTTCGGGCCCATGGCACGCGGGACGGCGGTGAGTGTGGCATGAAGGCGTCACGAGCCACCGCGACCACGGCACCGCTGGTCAAGTTCCTCCTCTTCGCCCTGGTGACGATCCTGGCGACGACGCTGCTCGCGGCGACGATCGTCAACCTCTCCTTTACGCCGGAGCACACCTACCGTGCGGTGTTCAGCGATGTCACCAGCCTGGAGGAGGGCGACGACATCCGCGTCGCGGGAGTGCGGGTCGGCGAGGTCCAGGACATCCGCATCAAGGACCGCACCCTGGCGGAGGTGACCTTCACCGTCTCCCACGACCGGCCGCTGCTGACCAGCACCGGTGCGGTCATCCGCTACCGGAGCCTGGTCGGCCAGCGCTATGTGGCGCTCACCGAGGGCGCGGGCGACGGGACGAGGCTGAAGCCGGGCGGGACGATCCCGCTGGAGCGGACGCAGCCGGCGCTCGACCTCAACGCCCTGCTGGGCGGCTTCAAGCCGCTGTTCGCCGCGCTCAGCCCGAAGGACGTCAACCAGCTCGCGACCGAGATCATCAAGACGCTGCAGGGCGAGGGCGGAACGGTCAACAGCCTGCTCGCGCACACCGCGTCCCTGACCACGACCCTCGCCGACCGGGACGAGCTGATCGGATCGGTGATCGACAACCTCAACACCACGCTGCAGACCCTCGACAAGCGCGGCGCGCGGTTCTCCGGGCTGCTCAAGCAGCTGCAGCGGCTGATCTCCGGCCTGTCCGCCGACCGCAAGCCGATCGGGTCCTCGCTGGAGAACATCGGCTCGCTGACCGAGGCGACCTCCGGGCTGCTCGAGGACGCCCGGCCGCCGCTGAAGGGCGACATCGCCGAGCTGAGGGACCTCACCAAGACGCTGAACGACAACGAGAAGACCGTGGAGGGCGTGCTGAAGCGGCTGCCGAACAAGCTCAACAAGCTGACGGGGACCGCCTCGTACGGTTCCTGGTTCAACTTCTACCTCTGTGACTTCGACGGCCGGATCGTGCTGCCGAAGACCCGAGAGGTGATCACTCCGGAGCTGCACGTGGCACGGGCGAGGTGCGGCGGATGACCACACGATTCCTGCCCAGGCTCGGCCCGTTCCGCGACAGGAACCCGGTGGTGATCGGCGCGGTCGGCCTCACCACCCTGGCCCTGCTGGCGACGGCCGCGTTCAACGCCGACGACCTGCCGGTCATCGGCAGCGGCGATACCTACAGCGCCGCGTTCTCGGAGGCCGGCGGTCTCAAGCCCGGCGACGAGGTGCGCATCGCCGGGGTCAAGGTCGGCAAGGTCGACGAGGTCGATCTCGACGGCGACCATGTGAAGGTCGTCTTCCGCGTCAAGGGGGACCCGCAGTTCGGCACGCGGACCGGCGCGGCCATCCGGATCAAGACGATCCTGGGCGCGAAGTACCTGGCCCTGGAGCCGAAGGGCTCCGGACAGCTGCGGCCCGGCAGCGAGATCCCGCTGGAGCGCACGACGCCGGCGTACGACGTCGTCCAGGCGTTCAGCGATCTGACGACGACCAGCGAAAAGGTCGACACGGAGCAGCTCGCGAAGGCCCTGGACACCATCTCGACGACCTTCGAGGACTCGCCGGAGGAGGTGCGCGCCTCGATCAAGGGCCTGTCGAGGATCTCGAGGACGGTGGCCTCGCGTGACGAGGACCTGCGCGAGCTGCTGAAGCACGCCGACTCCGTCACCAAGGTGCTCGCTGAGCGCTCCGGGGAGTTCACCACCCTGGTCAAGGACGGAGACGCGCTCTTCAAGGAGATATCCCGTCGCCGGGCGGCCATCCACGCGCTGCTCAAGAGCTCGGCGGCGCTCGGCATCCAGCTGTCCGGACTCGTCAGGGACAACGAGAAGGAGATCGGCCCGGCGCTCAAAGGGCTGAACCAGGTGGTGCGGATGCTGGAGCGCAACCAGGCCAGTCTCGACCGCAGCGTCGCCCTGCTCGCCCCGTACGTGCGGGTCTTCACCAACACCCTCGGCAACGGGCGCTGGTTCGACAGCTACATCCAGAACATGGTCGCCGCTCCGGTGGTCCCCCGGACAGGAGGGTCGCGATGAAGGGCCGCATCCGCTTCAACCCGAAGGGCCGTACGGCCCGGCTGACGGCCGCCGCCGTCGCCGTGGCGCTGGTGGTCTGCGCCGCGGTCGTGCTGTGGCCGCGCGAGGAACCGGTGCGCGTCACCGCGTACTTCCCGCGCACGGTGGGCATCTATCCGGGCTCCGACGTGCGGGTGCTCGGCGTACGCGTCGGTGAGGTCACCGAGATCGTCCCCGAGGGCGGCCGCGTGCGGGTGGAGCTCGAGTACGAACCCGGCCGCAAGATCCCGGCCGACGCCCAGGCCGCCATCATCAACTCCTCGGTCGTCAGCGACCGTTACGTACAGATGCTGCCGGTGTACAAGGGCGGGCCCGTGATGCGCGACGGCGCGGTGATCCCTCAGAGCCGCACGGCGGTGCCGGTGGAGCTGGACCGGGTCTTCGACAGCCTGCACACCACGGCCGAGGCGCTCGGCCCCAAGGGTGCCAACAAGGACGGCTCGCTCTCACGGCTGCTGGGGGTGAGCGCCGACAACCTGGACGGCCAGGGCGAACAGATGCACCAGACGGTGGAGGACCTGTCCCTCGCGGTCACCACGCTGTCCGACGGCCGGCAGGACCTGTTCGGCACCGTACGCAATCTGCAGGTGTTCACCGCGGCGCTCGCCGCCGACGACAAGAGCGTGCGGTCGTTCAACGACAGTCTCGCCGCGGTCGCCGATCAGCTCGCCGGGGAGCGCAAGGATCTCGCGGCGGCGCTCAAGCACCTGGGGGTGGCACTCGGCGACGTGTCGAGGTTCGTGAAGAACAACAAGAACGCGCTGACCGAGGACGTGAAGGGACTCAGCAAGGTCACCAAGGTGCTGGTCACCCAGCGTGCGGCGCTGGCGGAGCTGCTGGAGGTCGCGCCCACCGGCCTGTCGAACCTCCAGAACGCTTACAACCCCTCGTCCGGCACCCTCGACACCCGCAACAACCCCGACCATCCGCAGGACCCCGCGGCGCTGCTGTGCTCGCTGCTGAAGACCACCGGCGACGCGGGGGGCGAGAACCCCGACTGCGCGGAGCTGGACAAGCTGTTCGACTCACTGCCCGAGGTGCCGAGCTCCGTCCCCGTGTCGGGCACCGGCCAGGTCGACCGGACGCTCGGCGGAATCCTGGAGGCACGCGCATGAGTGCACCCCGCAGGCGCAGGGCCGTGGCCCTGGTGACGGCCATGGGCTCCGTGCTGCTCACCGGCTGCGAGTTCAACGGCCTGTACGACGTGAACCTCCCCGGCGGCGCGGCCGCCGACGGCAACGCCTACCACGTGACGGCCGACTTCAGGGACGTCCTCGACCTGGTCCCGCAGTCGGCGGTGAAGGTCAACAACGTCACCGTGGGCGCGGTCGAGAAGGTGGAACTGGTCGGCTGGCACGCCCGGGTGCGGCTGCGTATCGCCGACGACGTGAAGCTGCCCGGCAATGCGATCGCCGAACTGCGGCAGACCAGCATGCTCGGGGAGAAGTACGTGGCCCTGTCCCCGCCGGTGGGCATCGAACCCAGCGGGCGGCTCACCGACGGTGCGCGCATCCCGCTGTCGCGCACCGGGCGCAACCCCGAGATCGAGGAGGTGCTCTCCGCCCTGTCCGCGCTGCTGAACGGCGGCGGTGTGGCGCAGCTCAAGACGATCACCGTGGAGCTGAACAAGGCGCTGGAGGGCCGGGAGAACCGGGTCAAGGAGCTGCTCGGCGAGCTGGACACGTTCATCGGCGGGCTCGACGAGCAGCGCAAGGAGATCGTCCGGGCGCTCAAGGGCATCGACCGGCTGGCGAAGCGGCTGGCCGCGGAGAAGAAGACGATCGCGCAGGCCGTGGACACGATGCCCGGCGCGCTGAAGGTGCTGGCCGACCAGCGCCGCAATCTGACGGCGATGCTGACCTCGCTCTCGGAGCTCGGGAAGACGGGCACCAAGGTGATCAACGCCTCCCGCGCGGACACGGTGGCCAACCTCAGGAGTCTGCAGCCGATCCTGCAGGAGCTGAACAAGGCCGGCAGCGATCTGCCCAACTCGCTGGAGATCCTGACCACCTATCCGTTCCCGCGGAACGCGACCGGCGCCATCAAGGGCGACTACGTCAACCTCAAGATCACCGCGGATCTGGACCTCGCGAGCATCTACGGCAACCTCGCGGAGGAACCGGACAAGCCCGGCACCCCGCGGGAGCCCGGGCTGCCGGAGGTTCCCGGCGCGCCCGAGGTACCCGGCCTGCCGGAAGCGCCCCTGCCGAGCGGGCCCCCCTCGGTTCCCGGCGCACCGACGCCGGGTGCTCCCCCGCCGCCCGGCGGCGACGGACCGCTGTGTCCGCCGGTGTGCACCGGCAGCCACGCCTCCTACGAGGGCACGTCCGCAGACGGGCGCCGGCTGCCCGAGGGGATCGATCTGGCACTGGCCGAGCTGATGCTGAAGGGGATGCAGCCGTGATCACACGTACGGTCAGGGGCCAGTTGATCGCCTTCGCCGCGGTCACCGCCGTCGGTTGCTCGTACGTCGGCGCCCAGTACACCGGCCTGGCGGACAGCCTGATGGACCGCGGATACACGGTGCGGGCCGACTTCGCCGACTCCGGCGGCATCTTCCAGGGCGCCGAGGTCACCTACCGGGGCGTTCCGGTGGGCCGGGTCGGTGAACTGCGGCTCGCCGGCGCGGACGGTGTCTCGGTGGCGCTGGACATCGAGGACGGAACCCGGATACCGGCGGACACGCTGGCCGTGGTGGCGAACCGTTCCGCGGTCGGCGAGCAGTACGTCGACCTCCAGCCGCGCCGCTCCGGCGGCCCGTATCTGCACGAGGGCAGCGAGATCCCGCGCGCCGACACCAGGGTCCCGCTGCCCACCACGGAGCTCGTCCTCAGCCTGGACCGGCTGGTCAACTCGGTCGGCAAGGACGATCTGCGGGTCACGGTCGACGAACTCGGCAAGGCCTTCGCCGGCACCGGGCCGCATCTGAGCAAGCTGGTGGACTCCGGGAACCTGCTGGTCGAGTCGGCCTCGGAGAACCTGCCCGAGACGACCTCCCTCATCGAGGACTCCCGGGTGGTGCTGAAGACCCAGAGCGACAAGGGATCGGCGATCACGTCGTTCTCGCGCGACCTGGCCGCGCTGACCGCGGAGCTGAAGGCGCGTGACGGCGATCTGAGGCGGCTGGTGGGCAACAGCGCCCCCGCGGCGCAGGAGGTCGACTCGCTGCTGAGGTCCAACGAGACGCATCTGCCGGTGCTGCTCTCCAATCTGATCAGCGGCGGTCAGGTGACCGTGGCCCGCCTGCCCGGGGTGGAGCAGGCGCTGGTGACGTTCCCGGTGATCGTCGCCGGCAGCTACACCGTGATCCCCGGTGACGGCACCACCCACTTCGGCATGGTCGTGAACGCCGACGAGCCGCCGCCGTGCCGCCAGGGGTACGGCACCCAGCGGCGCGACCCGGCGGACACCTCTCAGCGGCCCGCCAACACCCGGGCACGCTGCACCGAGCCGCGTGGCAGCGGTACCTCGGTGCGCGGCGCCCAGAACGCGCCCGGCCCCTCCTCGGGGGCGGGCGGCGCGCGGCAGGCGGCGCACGTCACCCCGTACGACCCGGAGACCGGCACCCTCACCGGGCCGGACGGTTCGTTCGTCGAGATCGGCTCGACGGGCGGTGAACGCAGTACGTTCGGAAAGGACTCGTGGCAATGGCTGCTCGTGGGACCGATGGCATGACCGACAACGCCACGGGGACGCCGGGGGCGTCCGAGGACAGGGCGACGCCCTCGTCAGCCGCCGGCGCCCGAACGGCGGCGGAGGCGCCGGACGCGTCCGCCGACGGGACCGCGTCCTCGGCGGAGGCCACCGCGGGCGGGGCACCGCGTGCGACCGCGGTCGCGACGCAGGCCCGCGCGGAGGGCGGCACGGCGCGAGCCGCTGCTGCGGACGCGGAGGAGGACGGGCCTGGGACGTCCGGCTCGGAGCGCACCGCACCCGCAGGGGAGCAGGACGGCTCGGACGTCCCCGGCACGCCGGGGCGAGCCCACACGGAGGGCGCACGCGGGGCCCGCGCACGCGGCCTGCGGCAGGCCGCCGGACGGGTGGCGCGTGGCCGGTGGACGGCCGCGGCACTGGCCCTGGGCACCGTCGTCGTCACCGCGCTCAGCGGGTGGCTGTGCGTGCAGGTGTACGAGCAGCGCGCGGAGGCGCAGCGGGAGCAGGACATCCTGGCCGCCGCCCGCCAGTCGGCACTGAACTTCACCTCGCTCGACTACCGGCACTACGAGCGTGACAGCGCGAACGTGCTCAAGGGCGCGACCGGCGACTTCAAGGAGCAGTTCACCGCCCAGACCGCCGAGTTGACGAAGCTGGTCGCCGCAAACAAGTCGGTGTCCCAGGGCCAGGTGCTGGAGGCGGGCATCGCGCGGGCGGACGAGCGGTCGGCCCGGGTCCTCGTCGTCGCCGACAGCAAGGTGACCAACACCGCCGCACCCGAGGGGCAGGCGCGCACCTACCGCCTGCAGCTCGACCTCGTGCTCGAAGGCGGTCGCTGGCTCACCTCCAACGTCGAGTTCGTCGGCTGACCGCCCCGAACGTCCACCCCCGTACCACCAGCAGTGAGGAGCAGGACCATGGCGAATCCGACGACCCGGGGGCGCGGCGCCGCGTCGGCGGGGCAGCGCACGATGGCCGCCGCCGCACGGGCGGCGGCCAAGAGGACCGAGCGCGTCAGGTCCGGTGCGCCGGGCTCCTCGGGCGGTCCGCGCGGTTCGGGCATCGCGGCGGCGTCCCGTGCCGTGCCTCTCGCGGAGGTCCCGGCCGAGGCCCCGGACGACGTCTCGCAGGCGCGCAGGCCCGATGAGCAGCACGTCGGACGGGTGCTGGTGGCCGCGGAGGTCACGCGGGGCGGCCTGATCACCCGTGGCCGGGTGTGCGCCGCGCTCGCGGTGCTGCTGGTGGCCGCCCTGGTCGCGGCCGGCGTGCTGGGCCGGGAGTACGTCCGCGGCCGGGACACGGACACCGCGCGGACCGAGGCGCTGGCGGCGGCCCGCAAGGCGGCGCCGGTGGTGCTGTCGTACGACCACCGGCGGCTGGACAAGGATTTCGCGACCGCACGCACCTGGCTGACCGGCTCGTTCCGCGACGAGTACGGCAGGACCACGAAGGCGGTGGTCGCGCCGACGGCGACGAAGTACCGCGGCACGGTCAAGGCCTCCGTGGTGCGCCCGCCGGACGGCGGCGCCCCGGCCGCGTCGGTGGTGTCGGCGTCGCCGGACAAGGTGGTCGTCCTGCTGTTCGTCAACCAGGTCACCACCAGCACCCAGGTGACCGGCTCGCGGGTCGATCTCAACCGGGTGCGGATGACGATGTCGCGCACGGACGCCGGCTGGAAGGTGAGCGCCGTCGACGCCCTCTAGAGCCCCAGCCTTCTCCCCTCCCGCGCCTTTGGGCCGGGACGGCAGCAGCCCCCGCAGGGCCGCGCCGTCCCAGCTCGGAGGCGCTTTTTTGCGTCCGCGTCTTGACAGCTCAGGCCACCGCTCGACAGAATTCCATTAAGCAGAAAGAAACTTCCGCAATACGGAAGGAGCGCACAGCCCTCATGGGATACGCGGACCAGCGCTTCGATGTGAACCTCTCGATCCTCTTCACGGAACTCCCGCTTCTGGAGCGTCCCGCGGCAGCCGCCGCGGCGGGCTTCACGGCGGTCGAGCTGTGGTGGCCCTGGATCGAGACCCCCACCCCGCCGCAGGCGGAGCTCGACGCCCTCAAGAAGGCGCTCGACGACGCCGGCACCCAGCTGGTGGGCCTGAACTTCTACGCCGGGCAGCTGCCGGGCCCCGACCGCGGCGCGCTCTCCGTGCCGGGTGAGGAGTCCGACCGCTTCCGGGCCAACATCGAGGTGACCGCCGACTTCGCCGCCTCGGTGGGCTGCACGGCGCTCAACGCGCTCTACGGCAACCGCGTCGACGGCGTCGACCCGCAGATCCAGGACGCCCTCGCCCTGGAGAACCTGGTCCTCGCGGCCCGCGCGGCCGACCGCATCGGCGCGATCCTGCTGGTCGAGACCCTGAACAAGCCGGAGTCGCCGCTCTACCCGCTGGTGAGCGCGCCCGCCGCGATCGAGGTCGTCGACAAGGTGAACGCGGCGACGGGCCTCGGCAACGCCAAGTTCCTCCTGGACATCTACCACCTGTCCATGAACGGCGAGGACGTGTCCCAGGTCATCGCGGCCCACGCGGACAAGACCGGTCACGTCCAGATCGCCGACAACCCGGGCCGCGGCGCTCCGGGCACCGGCTCGCTCCCGCTGGAGCAGCTCCTCGACGAGCTGAGGAAGGCCGGATACGAGGGCTGGGTCGGCCTGGAGTACAAGGCCGGCGACCGCCCGGGCGCCGAGTCGTTCGGCTGGCTGCCCCCGGCGGCCCGAGCGGCCAACTGACCTACCCCGCAAGCATTTTTGAAAGAGGTACCTCATGAGCACTCTTGCTGATTCCTCCCGCCCCGCCCGCCCGGCGGTTGCCTGGATCGGGCTCGGCATCATGGGCTCGCCCATGTCCGAGAACCTGCTGAAGGCCGGTTACCAGGTCACCGGCTTCACGCTGGAGCAGGACAAGCTGGACCGCCTCGCCGCGGCCGGCGGCACCGCGGCCTCCTCGATCGCCGAGGCGGTCCGGGACGCGGACGTCGTGATCACCATGGTCCCGGCCTCGCCCCAGGTGGAGGCCATCGCCTACGGCCCCGACGGCATCCTGGAGAACGCGAAGCAGGGCGCGCTGCTGATCGACATGTCCTCGATCACCCCGCAGACCTCGGTCGACCTCGCGAAGGCCGCCTCCGAGAAGGGCATCCGGGTGCTCGACGCCCCGGTCTCCGGCGGCGAGGCGGGTGCCATCGAGGCGGTGCTGTCCATCATGGTCGGCGGCGAGCAGGCGGACTTCGAGACCGCCAAGCCGATCCTGGAGGCCCTCGGCAAGACCATCGTGCTGTGCGGCCCGCACGGCTCTGGCCAGACGGTGAAGGCCGCCAACCAGCTGATCGTCGCGGTCAACATCCAGGCGTGCGCCGAGGCCGTGGTCTTCCTGGAGAAGTCGGGCGTGGACCTGAAGGCCGCGCTCGACGTGCTGGGCGGCGGCCTGGCCGGCTCCACCGTGCTGACGCGCAAGAAGGACAACTTCCTGAACCGGGACTTCAAGCCCGGCTTCCGGATCGACCTCCACCACAAGGACATGGGCATCGTCACCGACGCCGCCCGCAACGTGGGCGCCGCCCTGCCGGTCGGCGCGGTCGTGGCCCAGCTGGTCGCCTCCCTGCGCGCCCAGGGCGACGGCGGCCTGGACCACTCGGCGCTGCTGCGCGCCGTCGAGCGCCTCTCGGGCGCGCAGGTCTGACGCCCCGGCCCCCGGAACGCGGACCGCGGCCCTGCACAGCCCGGGCCCTCTGGGGGATCAGCCGGGCGGCACCCACCCGAGTCCCTGCCCGGACGGGCCACGGCCCCCACATGCCCCGGCCGGTGTCGGCGCTGACACCTGTCCTGTCGCGCCCAGGCGCCGGCACCGGCCGGAACACTCCTCTTCAATTTCAACAAACTGTTGACGCGAGGTCGGGGGCGTCCTTACGCTCCTCGCACCGCCAGCAGCTCCCGTACGTATCGGAAGGTCACGATGTCGAAGCGCGTGCTTACGACCGAGTCCGGCGCCCCGGTCGCCGACAACCAGAACTCCGCCACCGCCGGCGTCGGTGGCCCGCTGCTCCTGCAGGACCAGCACCTGCTGGAGAAGCTCGCCCGCTTCAACCGTGAGCGCATCCCGGAGCGCGTGGTCCACGCCCGCGGCAGCGGCGCGTACGGCTACTTCGAGGTGACCGACGACGTCACCGGCTGGACGAAGGCCGACTTCCTCTCCCAGGTGGGCAAGCGCACCGAGACCTTCCTGCGCTTCTCGACCGTGGCCGACTCGCTCGGCGGCGCGGACGCGGTCCGCGACCCGCGCGGCTTCGCGGTGAAGTTCTACACCGAGGAGGGCAACTACGACCTCGTCGGCAACAACACCCCGGTGTTCTTCATCAAGGACCCGATCAAGTTCCCCGACTTCATCCACTCGCAGAAGCGCGACCCCTTCACGGGCCGTCAGGAGCCGGACAACGTCTGGGACTTCTGGGCGCACGCGCCCGAGGCGACGCACCAGGTGACCTGGCTGATGGGCGACCGCGGCATCCCCGCCTCGTACCGCCACATGAACGGCTACGGCTCGCACACCTACCAGTGGACCAACGAGGCGGGCGAGGCCTTCTTCGTGAAGTACCACTTCAAGACCAACCAGGGCATCCGCTGCCTGTCCTCCGAGCAGGCGGCCGAGCTGGTCGGCAAGGACGCCAACTCGCACCAGACGGACCTGCTGCAGGCCATCGAGCGCGGTGTGAACCCGTCCTGGACCCTCTACGTCCAGGTCATGCCGGCCGCCGAGGCGGCGGACTACCGCTTCAACCCGTTCGACCTCACCAAGGTGTGGCCGCACAGCGACTACCCGCTGCAGCGCGTGGGCCGTCTGGTCCTCGACCGCAACCCGGACAACGTCTTCGCCGAGGTCGAGCAGGCCGCGTTCTCCCCGAACAACTTCGTGCCCGGCATCGGCCCGTCCCCGGACAAGATGCTCCAGGGCCGCCTCTTCGCCTACGCCGACGCCCACCGCTACCGCCTCGGCGTCAACCACACGCAGCTGCCGGTGAACGCGCCCAAGGCGACGGTCGCGGACAACTACGGCCGTGACGGCCTCATGGCCACCCGCAACGGCTCGCGCCACGACAAGAACTACGAGCCCAACTCGTACGCCGGCCCCGCCCAGACGGACGCGGCGCTCTCCGCCCCGCTGGCCGTCACCGGCTGGACCGGCACCCACGCGGCGCCCGCGCACGTCAAGGACGACGACTTCTTCCAGGCCGGCGAGCTCTACCGCCTGATGTCGCAGGAGGAGAAGCAGCGCCTGGTCGCGAACATCGCCGGCGGCCTGTCCCAGGTCACCCGCGACGACGTGATCGAGAAGAACCTGGCCCACTTCCACGCCGCCGACGCCGACTACGGCAGGCGCGTGGAGGAGGCGGTCCGCGCCCTGCGCGAGGACTAGTCACAGACGGCGCACCGGAGCCGGCGTCCTGCCGGTGACGGTGCGCAGTCCGGATCGGTGGCCCGGATGAGGGGTGGTCACCGGTGCGGACGGCTTGAGGACCGCGGCGGCCTGCGATGCCAGTGCGGTGGTGAAGGCGCCGGTCCCCCTCTCCGACCTGACGTGAGGAGGACCGGCGGCCGATCGCCCCGCCGCGGTCCCCGGCCATTCCCGGACCCGCCCGGCGGCGCGAACGTCCTGTCGCGCCAGCCTCGCACCGTCGGGCGGCAACAACTTCACAGACAGAGCGCGGAGTCGGTTACGGTCCCGTACTTCGCGCTCGGTGATCAGGGCCCGGTCCGCGCACAGAGACCGGGCCCTGATCCGTCTGCGCCTCGCGGTCCCCGCCGGTGCCTCGGTCGCCCCCGCGGCGACCTCCGCCAGTGCTCCCACGCGTCCTCCGCCACGGAGAGGACGCACAGGAACCCCGCCGCCGCCATCGCCGTCCAGGTGGCCTCCCCGGCCCCCATGTCCTCGACGAAGGCGACCCACAGCCACAGCGCGGCCACCACCGGCGGCAAGGCGACGAGCAACGCCCGCCAGTTCGGCCGGAATCCCGCCACGGCGTCCTCCCCCGTCGATCCGCTTCCCTGCGGTGGCTCCGCGGACGGCGTGTGCCGCCCGGGGGAAGAGACAGAGCGGGAGCCGCGGCCGGTTGCCCGCACCCGCACCCGAGACCTGCGAGAGCCGGCGGACCTGCCCCCCTCAGGTGCCCCTGTGACCGCGCCGGGCGCCCGGTACGACGAAGGCCCGGTCCGCGGGTGCGGACCGGGCCATGTGGCCTCGCAGGGCCGGGGGATCAGACCTTCAGGGCCTTGATCGCGGTCGGGGCGTGGCCGGGCTCGGTGGCGAGCTCCTCGAACTCCGTCACGTTGCTCATGTCGACCGTCTTGCTCATCGAGATGTTGGTGACGCGCTCCAGGATGGCCTCGACGACCACCGGGACGCTGTACTCGGCGGCGAGCTTCTTGGCCTCCTCGAAGGCGGCCCCCAGCTCGTTCGGGTCGGTGACCCGGATCGCCTTGCACCCGAGGCCCTCGACGACCTTGATGTGGTCGACACCGTAGACGCCGATCTCCGGGGTGTTGATGTTCTCGAACTCCAGGTTGACCTGGAAGTTGATGTCCAGGCCGATCTGCGCCTGCCGGATGAGGCCCAGGTAGGCGTTGTTCACGAGGACGTGGACGTACGGGATCTTGTGCTGCGCACCGACCGCCAGCTCCTCCAGCATGAACTGGAAGTCGTAGTCGCCCGAGAGCGCGACGATCGGGGTCTGCGGGTCGGCGGTGGCGGCGCCCAGCGCGGCCGGGATGGTCCAGCCGAGCGGGCCGGCCTGGCCGCAGTTGATCCAGTGGCGCGGCTTGTAGACGTGCAGCATCTGGGCGCCGGCGATCTGGGAGAGGCCGATGGTGGTGACGTAGCGGGTCTCCGGGCCGAACGCCTTGTTCATCTCCTCGTAGACGCGCTGCGGCTTCATCGGGATGTTGTCGAAGTGCGTGCGGCGCAGCAGCGTGGCCTTGCGCTCCTGGGCGGAGGCGGCCCACTCGCCGAAGTCCGGCAGCTTGCCCTCCGCCTTGAGGTCCTTCGCGACCTCGATGAAGAGCTCCAGAGCCGCCTTGGCGTCGGAGGCGAAGCCGTAGTCCGGGGCGAAGATCTTGCCGATCTGGGTGGGCTCGATGTCGACGTGGACGAACTTGCGGCCCTTGGTGTAGGCGTCGAGGTTGTAACCGGTGTGGCGGTTGGCCCAGCGGTTGCCGATGCCGAGCACGAAGTCCGACTCGAGGAACGTCGCGTTGCCGTAGCGGTGGGAGGTCTGCACGCCGACCATGCCGGCGCTGAGCTCGTGGTCGTCCGGGATCGTGCCCCAGCCCATCAGGGTGGAGATGACCGGGACGCCGGTCAGCTCGGCGAACTCGACCAGCAGGCCGGAGGCGTCGGCGTTGATGATGCCGCCGCCGGCGACGATCAGCGGGCGCTCGGACTCCAGCAGGAACCGGATGGCCTTCTCGGCCTGGGCCCGGGTGGCCCGCGGCTTGTAGACCGGCAGCGGCTCGTAGGTCTCGGGGTCGAAGTCGATCTCGGTCTGCTGGACGTCGATCGGCAGGTCGATGAGGACCGGGCCGGGGCGGCCGGAGCGCATCAGGTGGAAGGCCTCCTGGAACACGCCCGGGACCTGGGCGGCCTCGAGGACGGTGGTGGCCTTCTTGGTGACCGGCTTCGCGATCGCGGCGATGTCGACGGCCTGGAAGTCCTCCTTGTGGAGCTTCGAGACCGGGGCCTGGCCGGTGATGCACAGGATCGGGATCGAGTCCGCGATCGCGGAGTACAGACCGGTGATCATGTCGGTGCCGGCGGGGCCGGAGGTGCCGATGCAGACCCCGATGTTGCCCGCCTTGGCGCGGGTGTAGCCCTCGGCCATGTGCGAGGCGCCCTCGACGTGACGCGCGAGCGTGTGGTCGACGCCACCGCCCTCCTTGAGCGCCCGGTAGAAGGGGTTGATCGCGGCGCCCGGCACTCCGAACGCGTGGGTGACGCCTTCACGCTTGAGGATCTCAACTGCCGCTCGGGCGGCGGTCATACGAGGCATGGGGTGCTCCTGCTCCGGCCTTGGGGATCGGCTCTGTCGCGCCACCTGAGAGCGTCGTCCCGCGTCGGTGTCCAGTATTCCGTATTACGGAAGTCTAGTTCTGCTATACGGAAGCAAATGTAGGGCGAGCCCGGTCGGGCGTCAAGGGAGGCGGGAGGCGAGGGGGCGGCTCCGGAGCGCAGGGGGCGCAGTCCGCGAAGTGCCTCGCCAACTCGCCGCCGTTGGTGGACGATGGACGGCAGCCACGAGGGGGAGGTGCCGTGACGGTCGAGAGCGTGCCGGTGCGCTGTCCGGCCTGCCGCCGTGACCATCTGTACGCACCGCCGGTCTATCCGTGCCCCTGCGGCGCGCCGCTCGCTCCCCCGCTGCTGCGCGGCGCACCCCCGGAGCCGATCACCCACCGCACCTGGACCGAGGACTGGGTGACCGTGCGCTGCCCTTTCTGCGAGCGGCAGGACCAGTGGCCGCAGCCGGAGCTCGACTGCGCCTGCGGAACCGTGCTGCGCATCGCGGTGCGCCCGGTGAGCACACCCGCCCCCGACCCGGGCCAGGCCACCCCGGCCACGACGCCGGACGCCCCCCGCCCCACGCGGCTGCCCCTGTCCCCCACCGGGACGGCGGCCCGTCCCGTCTTCCGGCCGGTGACCATCCGCACCGCACGCGACGCGGTGACGGCCGCCGCGATGTATCTGCGGTGGCTCGGCTTCAAGGACGTCGTCCAGCCGGAGGTCAGACCCGCGTCCGGCATCGACCTGCGCGGGCGGGGCGTGGTGGCCCAGGTCGATCCGTCGACCCGGCCGGCCGGCATCCGCGCCGTCGAGTGCCTGTGGCTGAACGGACTCAACGCGTCCGCGCAGAGCGTCTTCTTCTCCCTCGCGGGCTACGCGGACGATGCGCGGGCACGCGCGGACCGGCTGGGCATCCCGCTGTTCGTCATGGACCTCACGGGCTGCCCCCAGCCGGTCAACGCGCCCGCGGACGAGCTGCTCGCGATCGGCACGTAGCCCACGCAACCGGGCGGAATCTCAAGTAAAGCTCAGAATCGGCCGTTTCGGGCTTCGCGCCCCCCTGCGCATGGGCAGATACCTCCTACAGCCGCGGACACGGCTCGGGGGAGGTGGGCGTGATGCCCCTCGACATGTGGTGGTTCACCGGAGCGGCGTGCGTGGCGCTCACGGCGGCGGCCGTGCTTCTGAGGGCCGGTACGCCGGGCGCGGACACGACCGGTGCGCCCGCTCCGCAGTCCGTGGCCCTCCTGCGCGGCGGACGCCGGGCGGCCGTGACCGTGGCGCTCGTCGCCCTCCAACAGCGCGGTGTCGTCACGAGCGGGCGCAGGGGCACGGTGCGGATCGACGGCTGGGCGACCGCGGTCCGCGATCCCCTGCAGCTCGCCGTCCACACCTCCCTGCGCCGCCCGGTGGGCATCCAGGTGCTGCTCACCGTGCCGCGGGTGCGGCGCGCCCTGGACGGCTTGAGCGACCAACTCGCGGCCCAGGGCCTGCTGCGGCCCCGCAGGCGCCGGCACGCGGCCCGTGCGCTGCTGGTCGCGGTGCCGGTGACGGTCGCGGCCGGCCTGGTGGTCGCGCCCGACTCCCCGGCGCCGACAGCGGCGGCGGCGGTGCCGGTGGCGGGAGCGGTCGCGCTCTGGTTCGTTCCGCGTCAGACGCCGGCGGCGCGCCACCTGCTGGCCTCGTTGCGCGAGGCACACCCGCCGCCGGAGCGGCCGCTGCGTGGCAGCGCGAGTGTGCCGCGGGTGCAGATGTCGGTGGCGCTGCACGGCGACAGGGCGCTCGTGCTGCACCTGCCCCACTTCGCGCGGGACGGCGGTCTGCTGATGCCCGGACCGGGTCGCACTCTCGTGCGCGGCCGATTCCGTGAGCGCGGCGCACCCGGGGCGTGACCGGCTCTCGGGTGCCGGGCCCGGTCCGTGCGCGTGACGCGGCCGGGTGCGCGGTGGCTTTCCGTCGGGCAGCCGCCCGCACCGGCCCGGAACGGGCATCGATCCCGACCGTGGGGACGACCACCCGGCGGAACGGGCCGCGTGCGCGAGGCCTACCCGGGGCGCGACGCCCCTGGGTCAGCTGAAGCGGTCGCGGAGTTCGACCTTGCGGACCTTGCCGCTCACCGTCATCGGGAACTCCGCCAGGATCTCCACCCGGCGCGGGATCTTGTAGTGCGCAAGGCGCTCCCGGCAGAACTCCGTGATCTCCTCCAGCGTCGGCGGGTCCCCCGCGTCGCGCGGGATCACGCACGCGAGGATCTCCTCCCCGTACCGCGCGTCCGGCAGCCCCACCACCTGCACGTCCGCCACCTTGGGGTGCGTGTAGAGGAACTCCTCGATCTCGCGCGGATACACGTTCTCCCCGCCCCTGATGATCATGTCCTTGATGCGGCCGACGATCTGGAGGTATCCGTCCTCGCGCATCACGGCCAGGTCGCCCGTGTGCATCCAGCGGCCGGCGTCGATGGCCTCCGCCGTCTTCTCCGGCTCCTCCCAGTAGCCCAGCATGACGCTGTAGCCGCGCGTGCACAGCTCGCCCGCCTCGCCGCGCGGCAGTGTCACGCCGGTGACCGGGTCGACGACCTTGACCTCGACGTGGGGCATGACGCGGCCGACCGTGCCCGTACGGCGTTCCAGGTCGTCGTCGCGGCGGGTCTGCGTGGAGACGGGCGACGTCTCCGTCATGCCGTAACCGATCGACACCTCCGCCATGTTCATCTCCGCGACGACCCGCTTCATCACCTCCACCGGGCACGGCGAGCCCGCCATGATGCCCGTGCGCAGTGAACTGAGGTCGTAGGAGGCGAAGTCGGGGAGGTTGAGCTCCGCGATGAACATCGTCGGCACCCCGTACAGCGACGTGCACCGCTCGTCGGCGACGGCCCGCAGGGTCGCGGCCGGGTCGAAGGAGGGCGCGGGGATCACCATGCACGCGCCGTGCGAGGTGGCCGCGAGGTTGCCCATGACCATGCCGAAGCAGTGGTAGAAGGGTACGGGGATGCAGACGCGGTCCTGCTCGGAGTAGGCGATCATCTCGCCCACGAAGTACCCGTTGTTGAGGATGTTGTGGTGGGAGAGCGTCGCTCCCTTGGGGAACCCGGTCGTCCCCGAGGTGTACTGGATGTTGACGGGGTCGTCGCAGGACAGCTCCGCCTCACGCGCGGCGAGCCGGTCCTCCGTGACGGACGCGGCCGCCGCCACCAGCGCGTCCCAGGAGGCGTCGCCGATGTAGTGCACGGACACGAGGCGCGGACACGAGGCGCGGACGGTGTCGACCATCGCCCGGTAGTCGCTCGTCTTGTGGGTCTGCGAGGCGACGAGGACCGAGATCCCGGCCTGGTTCAGGACGTACTCGAGCTCGTGGGCGCGGTAGGCCGGGTTGATGTTCACCATGACGGCGCCGATGCGGGCGGTGGCGTACTGGATCAGCACCCACTCCGCGCAGTTGACGGCCCAGATGCCGACCCGGTCCCCCTTCGCGACGCCGGAGCCGAGCAGTCCGCGCGCCACCAGGCGCACGGCCGCGCCGAACTCGGCGTAGGTCCAGCGGCGGCCCGACGGCACGTCGACGAGCGCCTCCCGGTCGGGCCAGGCCTCGACCGCGCGGTCGAGGTTCGCGCCGATCGTGTCGCCGAGCAGCGCGGTGCCGCTCGTGCCGTGCGTGTAGGAAGGGTTCATCGCAGGTCCCCTTCGACGTACTCGGCGGCCGAGCCCTCGGCGGTGAGCCGGCGCAGTTCGACGCGGCGGATCTTCCCCGACACCGTCTTGGGCAGCTCGGCGAACTCGATCCGGCGGATCCGCTTGTACGGGGCGAGGACCGCGCGCGAGTGCTCGAAGAGCACCTTGGCGGTGTCGGGCCCCGCATCCCAGCCCTCGGCGAGGACGACGTACGCCTTGGGCACGGCGAGGCGCACCGGGTCGGGGGCGGGCACGACCGCCGCCTCCGCCACCGCCTCGTGCTCCAGCAGCGCGCTCTCCAGCTCGAAGGGGCTGATCTT
This sequence comes from Streptomyces sp. NPDC049597, assembly GCF_040675505.1. Lineage (NCBI taxonomy): Bacteria > Bacillati > Actinomycetota > Actinomycetes > Kitasatosporales > Streptomycetaceae > Streptomyces > Streptomyces sp. NPDC049597. The sequence goes on along the minus strand of NZ_JBFAOY010000012.1, from coordinate 12,223 downwards.
GTAGTCGCTCGCCTTGAACACGTCGTCGGAACGGCCCACGTACGTCAGGTACCCGTCGTCGTCCCGGGCGGCGATGTCCCCGGTGCGGTAGAAGCCCCCTGCCATGGCCTCGGCCGTACGCTCCGGGTCGCCGTGGTACCCGGTCATCAGGCCGACGGGTGCGCTGGACAGGTCGAGCGCGATCTCGCCCTCCTTCGCGCCCGGCTCGCCGGTGACGGGATCGAGGAGCTCGACCCTGTAGCCGGGGCTCGGGCGGCCCATGGAGCCCGCCTTGAGCAGCTGGCCGGGGCTGTTGGAGACCTGCACGGCGGTCTCCGTCTGGCCGAACCCGTCCCGGATGGCCACGCCCCACTCGCGCCGCACGGTCTCGATGACCTCGGGGTTGAGCGGTTCGCCGGCGGCGACGACCTCGCGCGGGCGCCGGGCGAGGCCGCCCAGGTCGGCCTGGATCAGCATGCGCCACACGGTCGGCGGCGCGCAGAAGCTGGTGACGCCCGCGCGGTCCATCTCGGCCATGAGCCGGGCCGCGTCGAAGCGGGTGTAGTTGTGGATGAAGACGGTCGCCTCCGCGTTCCACGGGGCGAAGAGATTGGACCAGGCGTGCTTCGCCCAGCCGGGCGAGGAGATGTTCAGGTGCACGTCGCCGGGGCGGAGACCGATCCAGTACATCGTCGCCAAGTGGCCGACGGGGTACGACACATGGGTGTGCTCGACGAGCTTGGGCCGGGCGGTGGTACCGGAGGTGAAGTACAGCATGAGGGGGTCGTCGGCGCGGGTGGGCCCGTCGGGCACGAAGGGCGCGCACGCCCCGTACGCGTCCTCGTACGCGATCCAGTGGGGGACGCGGTCGCCGACGGCGATCGGGGTGTAGTCGCCCGGCACCTCCGCGAACTTGGCGGTGTCCCGCGAGCGCACGATCACATGACGCGCCCGGCCGCGCTCCACCCGGTCCCGCAGATCGGCCGGCCCCAGCAGCGGCGTCGCGGGGATGACGACGGCCCGCAGCTTCATCGCGGCGAGCGCGGTCTCCCACAGCTCGACCTGGTTGCCGAGCATGACGACGACCCGGTCGCCGGGCCGCACCCCCAGCCCGCGCAGCCAGTTGGCGACCCGGCCGGAACGCTCCGCCAGCTCGGCGAAGGTCCGCCTGACCTCGCCGCCGTCCTCCTCGACGATGTGCAGCGCGGTGCGGTCGTTGTCCCGGGCGATGACGTCGAACCAGTCGAGGGCCCAGTTGAAGTGCTCGAAGCGGGGCCACTCGAAGCCCTCGTAGGCGCCCGCGTAGTCCTCCCGGTGCTCCAGCAGGAAATCCCGGGCAGCCCGGAACCTCTCGGTCGCGCCGCCAGACGTCATGTTTCCTCCTCGTTGCGGGACGGGGCTCACACATCGTGTAATCGGTGACCCAGGTCTCACTACCCCCATACGGGGGTGTCGTCCCGGAGCTGGGCACCGGCGGGAGGAGCTGCGCGTGAGCGGACCGGAAGAGGCGGTCGAGATACGGGCCGCCCTCGTGCGCCTGCGGCGGGCCACCGGGCTGCCCGTCGCCTTCGGCGGGCTGACGCGCGACGCGCGGCAGTTGCGCATCGCCGAGGTGAGCGGTGCGGCGACGAACGTGCTGCACGGGCTCGCCATCCGCACCGGCAACGGGCTGGGCGGGAAGTCGATGGCCCTCTCCCGGCCGTGCCGCGTGACCGACTACCCGGTCGCGCGGCACATCAGCCACGAGTACGACACGCCCGTCGCGGCGGAGGGGCTGCGGTCGCTCGTCGCCGTGCCGGTCGTCGTACGACGGCGGGTGCGCGGCGTGCTGTACGGCGCGCTGCGCCGGCCCGTGGCGCTCGGCGACCGGATCCTCGACGAGGCCGTGGCGGCGGCGCGCGACGTGGAGCAGGCGCTCCTCCTGCGCGAGGAGGCGGGACAGCTGCTGGCCGGGGCACGCGGCCAGGGGGCGGATGCCGGCCCGGGGGCGGTCGGGGACCGGCGGTCCTGGGAGACGGTCCGCGAGGCTCACGGGGAGCTGCGGGCGCTCGCCCCGCGCATCGCGGACCCGGCGCTGCGCGCGGAGTTGCTGGCGGTGTGCGGCCGGCTGGCCCGCGCCGACGGCGCCGCGCCAACGGCGGGGGTGACGCTCGCCCCGCGCGAGGTCGACGTGCTCAGCTGTGTGGCGTCGGGTGCGACGAACGCGGCGGCGGCGGAGCGGCTCGGGCTGAAGCCGGAGACGGTGAAGGCGTATCTGCGCTCGGCCATGCGGAAGCTGGGCGCCCACAGCCGGGGCGAGGCGGTCGCGGCGGCCCGCCGGGGTGGCGTGCTGCCGTAGGGGTGCGAGTCAACGGCGTGAGGGGCGGGCGCGGCGACGGTCAGCCCGTCTCCCCCACAGCCCCGAAGCGGACGTCGTGCGTCCGTGCGGAGGTCATGGTGGTGAGCAGACCCGCGGCCTCCTCGGTCAGTTCCTCGCGCTGCTCCCGTGTCAGCGGGGCGAACGGCTCGGCCGTCAGCGTCGCGGTGTCCTGCGTCTCCTCCAGCCGCCAGATGCCCGCCAGGAAGCCGTCGACCAGGAAGGTGCGGTAGGCCTGGTTCCCCTTCCAGGTGCGCGTCCGGTGCTCCTCGGGCACGACCCGCCTCCGGTCCGCGTGCGAGAGCAGCAGGTTGTCGAACTCCGGCAGGAGGCGCGGCGGCGCCGGGGTGTCCGGATCGGGCCGGGGCGCTTCCGGCAGGTCGAACAGTTCGGTGCCCTCGTCGTCCTGGAAGACGACGAGCCCCGGCCGCAGCCGCTCGAACGCCTCGCGCGTGCGGGTCAGCCCCGACCACGTCTGGAAGTCCTTGACCGAGGCGGGGCCGAACGCCGCGAGGTAGCGCAGAACGGTCTCGCCCGGAGCCGGCACCGGCTCCGTCTCCCTGCCGAACCAGTGCTCCGCCGTGGTCAGCGCGACCTGTCCGCTGCTCCGCCACAGGCCTCGCGGGGTGACCTGCACGAGGGGCAGGGTGCAGCGGGCCGCGACCGAGAGGGCGAACGGGTCGGCGTCCGGCCAGTGCGCGAGCAGTGCCTCCCTCAACTCCTTCATCGTCCGCGGCTCCTCCTCCACCAGGTCGCGCGCGACGGCCGCGAGCCGCACCAGGTCCACGCCCGCGAGCCCCTTCCTGAACTGGCCCAGTTCGCGGTCGCGCGCGGCCTGCACCAGGGGCCGCAGCGCCATGCAGTCGTCGGCGGTGTGCGTGTGGATGGTGGAGCGCATGGTCACGATGCGGGCGACCCGGCGGTCGGCCATCGCCGCCGACAGCTCACCCGGGTCGAAGCCGTCGAGTCGGGCGGCGAGCGCGTAGTAGGGCGGCTTCACGTTCTGCGCCTGGAGCCCGACGAGGTGCCGCACCGCACCCTCGGCGGTCACCGCCGAGCGGGGCGCGCGGCGCAGCAGCATCTGCCGTTCCAGGGTGGCGCGGTTCAGTTCGCGGGTGCCGAGCCTCGGGTACGTCGTCTTCACCGTCTTGGTCGCCATGGCCCGCACGCTACCGAGCCTTGCGGACAGTTCCTGTCCTCGACGCCTCGCGGTCCCGGCCACCAGGTGCCGCGGCTTTCGCGGCGAGAGCGCCCGTGAGGGAGGGCCCGTGAGGCAGTGCACGACGGACATGGTCCTCGACCAGGCGACGAGGCCGGGTCCGAGAGCGCGTACGCCCCTCCCTCACGGCCCGGACCCTGGGACACCTCACGACCGCGGCACGCCACCTGGCGGCGCTTTCCGGCCGATCCGAAGAGGTTCTCAAAGTGCTCACTTGCCGTTGGGGACCGGACGGAGGATTCGCTCCTAGGGTGACCGGCGGCCGCCCCCTCATTCTCCCCGTTTCGACGCATCGAGAGGACTCCCATGACAGGCACGTCCGCCGGAAGACCGACCGGCCCCGGTTTCGAACGACGCACCCTCCTGCGCGGAGTCGCGGTCGCCGCGGCCGCGTCCGTCCCGTTCCAGGCCCTCGCCGCGCGCACGGCGGCGGCCGCCCCGGTCAGGCTCGCGTTCGACGCCGGATACGGCCCCCTGAGCCCGGTCAAGGACCAGGCCACCGGCCTGGAACTGCTCCAGCTGCCGCGCGGGTTCGAGTACATCTCCTACGGGTGGACGAACGACCTCATGGACGACGGCGTGCGCACGCCGGGCTCGCACGACGGCATGGCGGCCTTCCGCTACGGCGACAAGGTCCACCTCGTCCGCAACCACGAGCGCGGCGCCGGGCCCGCCTTCACCGCCCCCGCCTACAACCCCGAGGCCGGGGGCGGTACCACCACGCTGGTCTTCGACCCGGACGCCGGCCGGTGGCTGGAGTCCTACGGCAGCCTCGGCGGCACGCTGCGCAACTGCGCCGGCGGCCCCACTCCGTGGAACACCTGGCTGACCTGCGAGGAAACGTTCTCCACGACCGCGGGCAAGCGCCACGGGTACATCTTCGAGGTGGCCTCCCAGGGCAAGGGCAACCCCGAGCCGTACAAGGCCATGGGCCGGTTCAACCACGAGGCGATCGCCATCGACCCGGCCAGCGGCTACGTCTACGAGACCGAGGACCGCGGCGACGCCTCGCTGTACCGGTTCGTCCCGTCGGTGCCCGGCGACCTGTCCAAGGGCGGCCGGCTCCAGGCGCTGCGCATCGGCGCCGCGTCGTACGACACGCGCCTCGACGGCGAGAAGGCGTACGGCACCGTCTCCTGGGTGCCCGTGGAGGACGTCGACCCGGCGGCGGACACGGTGCGGCTCCAGGCGCAGGCGAACGGCGCCGCGGTGTTCAGCCGCCTGGAGGGTGCCTGGTACGGCAACGACCGCATCTACGTGATCACCACCGACGGCGGCCCCGCCCGCCAGGGCCAGGTCTTCGAACTCGACCCGGCCACCGACGAGTTCCGGGTGCTCTTCGCCTCGCCCGGCGCCGAGGTCCTCAACGCGCCGGACAACATGTGCGTCAGCCCGCGCGGCGGCCTGGTGCTCTGCGAGGACGGCGGCGGGACGGAGTACGTCCACGGGCTGACCACGGACGGCCAGATCTTCCGCTTCGCCGCCAACAACGTGGATCTGCGCGGCGGGACCGCGGGCAAGAACGTCCCGGCGGCCGACCACCGCGGCTCGGAGTGGGCCGGCTCGGTGTTCGAACCGAAGAACGGGAACTGGCTGTTCGTGAACATCCAGACCCCCGGCATCACGTTCGCGATCACCGGGCCCTGGTCCCAGGGCGCCCTGTAACGGTCGGGGTCGGCGGGAGAACGAGGGACGCGTCGGGGACTGCGTACGCCCGGCCCGGCGGCACCGGTCGCGGGGGGGGTGGCCTCGACGCGTTCTCGCGCCGCCCGGACCCGGCCGGGAGCTCAACACCCCTGACCGCGGCGGCCACTCGGGGCGCCGGGGACAGGGCCGCGGCGCGTCGTCCCGTTCACGGGATCTCCTGTTCGGCCCAGATGATCTTCCCGCCGGCCGTGTACCGAGCACCCCAGCGACGCGCGAGCTGGGCCACCAGAAACAGGCCGCGGCCGCCCTCGTCGGTGCTCCGGGCGTGTCTCAGCCGCGGGGCGGTGCTGCTGGCGTCGGAGACCTCGCAGGTCAGTCGGGAGTCGCGGAGCAGCCGTAGTCGCAGGGGCGGTTCGGCGTAGCGAACCGCGTTGGTGACCAGCTCGCTGACGATGAGTTCCGTCGTCATGGCCAGTTCCCCGAAGCCCCAGGCTTCCACCTGACGAGTCGCCCGGGCGCGGACATCGGCGACAGCGGCCGGATCCGCGGGCACGTCCCACGAGACGACCTGTTCGGCGCCCAGGGCGTGCGCGCGCGTCAGGAGAAGGGCGATGTCGTCGCCCTGGGGTACGGGGACGAGCTGCCGCACCGCTGATGCGCACAGCGCTCCGAGGTCGGAGTCCGGCTGGGCCAGCACCTCGCCGAGCCGGGACATGCCCCGCTCCATGTCGTGGCCGGCCCCCCTGATGAGGCCGTCGGTGTAGAGACCGAACAGGCTGTTCTCGGCGAGCTCGATCTCGGTGGCCTCGAACGCCATGCCTCCCAGGCCGAGCGGAGGACCGGCCGGGGGTTCCGGGAAGGAGGCGCCCTTGCCGGGTGCCACGACGACAGGCGGCGGATGGCCGGCCCGGGCCATCGTGCACCGCCTGGTGACCGGATCGTAGACGGCGTACAGACAGGTGGCCCCGAGGAAGGTGGCCGTGTTCCTGTGGGCCGGGTCGCCCTCGGTCTCCTCCTCACCCAGCCGGAGCACGAGGTCGTCGAGGTGAGCCAGCAGCTCGTCGGGGGGCATCTCCATGTCGGCGAGGGTCTGGACCGCGGTACGGAGCCGGCCCATGGCCGCCGCCGCGGTGATGCCGTGACCCACCACGTCGCCGACGACGAGGCCCACGCGGGCGCCGGACAGCGGGATCACGTCGAACCAGTCCCCGCCGACCCCTCCCGGCGCGTGCGCCGGCAGATAGGAGGAGGCCACCTCCAGCGCTGTGCCGCCCGACAGGGCGTGGGGCAGCAGACTGTGCTGAAGGGTGACCGCTGCCGTGTGCTCCCGGGTGTAGCGGCGGGCGTTGTCGACGCACAGCGCCGCTCGTGCCACCAGCTCCCGGGCCGGCAGGACGTCGTCGGGCGTGAACGAGACGGGATTGAGAGTCCGGGCGAAGGTGGTGATGCCCAGGGCGGTGTTCCTCGCGCGCATGGGCACGGAGATGAGGGAGTGCAGTCCGAACGCACGGTTCTTCGCCACTCTCGCGGGGTCCTCGGCGGCCCACACGTCGTCGGAGAGGTCGAGGACCGGGATGAGAACCGGCTCGCCGTTGATGAGCATCTGCACGTCGTACTGCGGGGGGTAGAAGTCCACCCGGTCGCCGATCCGTGCCACCGCCTCCGGGCAGCCCTCGCGCACCGAACTCATCCCGGCGCGGCGCAGCACGGGCCTGGCGGGTGCCGGCCCCGCGTCGGTCAGCCATGCGCCGTGCCCCTCGGCGCTGAGGACGGGCTCAAGGAGATCGACGATGACGAAGTCGGCGAAACGGGGCACGGCGAAGTCGGCGAGCTCCTGAGCCGTCCGCATCACGTCGAGGGTCCGGCCGATGCTGGACCCGGCGTCGTTGACCAGCGACAGGAGCTGGCGGGCGTTCCAGCGCTCGGTGACGTCGAGGACCATGTAGCACACCCCGGTGACCGAGTCGTCCGCGTCCACCAGGGGGAAGAAGGACGTGGAATAGGCGTGCTGGCGGTGTGGATCGGCCCAACTCCACCCCACGTACTCGTAGTCGGTCACCGGGACCCCGGTCGCCAGCACCTTGCGCATCAGTCCCTCGATGGTGTCCGTCTGCAGCCCGGGCAACAGCTCGCTCAGACGTCGTCCCAGCCGCTGCTCACGGGGCACACCGCCGAAGCGTTCCAAGGTGTCGTTCAGCCACACGTAGCGCAGCTGCAGATCCATCACCGCCATGCCGACCGGCGAGCGGGTCAGGAACCCTTCGAGGACGGACTGGCCCACCGTCCACTGCTGCCGCTGCTCCCGTGCCGAGATCAGGAAACACACGGCTTCGCCGACACGGAAGGACGCCGAGACCCTCAGGTCGACATCGATGCCCGAGCCGTCGCGGTGCCGTACGGAGATGAAGCCGCTCCACCCCATCCCGGCGTGGCACCGCTCCGCGATTGCGGCCACGCGCACCGGATCGCCGGGCATCGCCAGCAGCCGTGCGGCGGAGCCGCCGACCACCTCCGAGGCCGGGTAGCCGAGCAGTTCTTCAGCGCCCCGGGTCCAGCCGACCACCACGCCGTCCGCGGACACCACCGCGGCCGCGTCGGTGGACGCGTCGAAGAGATCGCGCGACGTGGTGGACGCGGGCGCATCGGAACCTTTTCGCGCAGAATCCATTGGTCCCATCCTCTACACGACCATGGTCCTGCTTGTCCGCCCGATGTGCACGGCCCGGCGGATGCGGCGGGGGCGGCGGCGGGCTTCCGGCCCGGCGGATTCCGTCGGGGCTGCGGCGGCGGGCTTCCGGTCCGGCCGCAGGGGCTTCGCCGAGCGGCGCCCCGCCCCCGGACCGCGCTCGGACGGGCCGTTGCGCTCGGCCGGGCACGGCGGTGCGCTCGGCTGGGCAAGGCGGAGGGCCGGGGGCAGCATGGAAGGTGCCGGTGGTCGGACACCGATTGTGCGCCGATGCCGACAGAGGTCGGCACCTTCTGCCGGCCGGTGGAGGAGGATCTGGGATGACAGCCGAATCCTTCCCGTCCAGCGGTGACGAGTACAGCCCCGAGCCGGCCCGGCCGACCGGCCTGCTGGATGTGCTGAGCGTTGCCGCGGTGGTCGTCGACGCGGACGGGCGCATCGTCTTCTGGACCCCACAGGCCGGTGAGCTCTTCGGCTACACCGCGGAGGAGGCCCTCGGCAAGTACGCGGCGCGACTGTTCATCCACCCCGAGCACCTGCAGGCTGTGGTGAGTCTGTTCGCCGAGGTGCTGGAGACCGGCCGGAGCTGGGCCGGCGCCTTCCCCGTCCGGCACAAGGACGGCAGCAGCCGCCTGGTGGAGTTCCGCAACATGCGGCTGCTGGACGAACTCGGTGACGTCTACGGTCTGGGCATCGCAGCCGACCACGCCCTGCTCCAGCGCGTCGAGACCGATCTGGCCCTGTGCGAGCGGCTGATCAACCAGTCCCCCATCGGTCTGGCGCTCATGGACCCCGATCTGCGGTATCTCCTGGTCAATCCGGCACTGGAGCGCATCGACGGCATACCCGCCGAGGAGCACGTGGGCCGTCACCTGAGGGAGACCCTGCCCCTCCCCGACATCGACACCGTCGAGTCCGCTCTGCGTCAGGTGCTCACCACCGGCACCCCGCTGCTCGATCAGTACCACGTGGGCCGCCCTCCGGCCGACCCCGACCACGAGCACGCCTGGTCCCTGTCCTTCTACCGGCTGGAGGACCCCGGCGGGCGGGTCCTGGGCGCGGCCACCTCGGTCGTCGACGTCACCGAGCGGCACCGCGCGGCCGCCGAGGCGGACCGGGCCCGGCGGCGCCTCGCCCTCATCGCCGACGCCTCCACCCGTGTCGGCACCACGCTGGAGGTGGAGCGGACCGCCCAGGAGCTGGCCGAGATCGCCGCCCCCGAGCTCGCCGACGTGGTCGCCGTGGACGTCCTCGACTCCGCCCTGGCCTGCCGCCGCACCGCCAGACCGGACAGCGGTCCGGAGCTCTTCCGCGCCCTCGCTCTCAAAGCGGCCCACCCCACCGAGGCCGTGCGCGCCGCGGACCCGCCCGGTGACCTCGCCGCCTACGACGGCGACCGCCTGGTCACCCTGTGCGTCCACACGGGGCGGCCGGTGCTGGTGCGCCACGTCGGCGACCGCGATCTGCCGCGCATCGGCCGTGACGCCGAGGCCACCGCGCTCCTGGCCCGCGCCGGCGTCCACTCGTATCTCGCCGTGCCGTTGATCGCCCACGGCGAGGTGCTCGGCGCCCTCGACCTCAAGCGCACCCGCAACCCGCTTCCGTTCGACGAGGACGACGTCATCCTGGCCAGTGAGCTGGCCGGCCGCGCCGCCGTGGCCATCGACAACGCCCGCTGGTTCCAGAGCGTGCGCAACACGGCCCTCACCCTCCAGCGCAGTCTGCTGCCCGACCACCCGCCTCACCACACCGGCCTGGAAGTCGCCTCCCGCTACCAGCCCGCCCAGGCCACCAGCGAAGTGGGCGGCGACTGGTACGACGTCATCCCCCTGAGCGACGACAAGACCGCCCTGGTCGTCGGCGACGTCATGGGCAATGGCATCGACGCCGCCGCCACCATGGGCCGGCTGCGCACCGCCACCTGCGCCTACGCCGAGCTCGACCTCGACCCGGGCGACGTGCTCCAGCACCTGGACAAGATCACCTGCGACCTGGAGCACTACATCGTCACCTGCCTCTACGCGGTGTACGACCCCCGCACGGGGCAGTGCCGCATCGCCAACGCGGGGCACATGCCGCCCGCGCTCGCCCGCCCCGGCCGCGCCCCCGCGCTGCTCGAACTGCCCTCGGGAGTCCCGCTCGGCGTCGGCGGACTGCCCTTCGAGACCACGACGACCGACCTCGGCCCCGGCGACCTGATGGTCCTCTACACCGACGGCCTGGTGGAGACCCGGCACCACCCCATCGACGACCGCCTGGACGTTCTCCTCGGCTTCCTCGACGAACCCCACCGGCCCCTCGAGCAGATCTGCGACCTCCTGCTGTACGGCCTGCGCCACCCCGACGACCACGACGACGTCGCACTCCTCGCCGCCCGGGCCCTGTAGGGCCGGGGGCCGCCCCTGGCAGGTGCTGTCCCGGGGCGGGCCGGCGAGTGGTCAGCCGCCGCGCGGTGCGTACATGATCACTGCCATGCCGGCGAGGCAGATGAGGGCGCCCGCGACGTCGAAGCGATCGGGGCGGTAGCCGTCGGCGACCATGCCCCAGGCGATCGATCCGGCGACGAAGACGCCGCCGTACGCGGCGAGGACGCGCCCGAAGTCCGCGTCCGGCTGGAGCGTGGCGACGAATCCGTACAGGCCGAGCGCGATCACGCCCGCTCCGATCCAGATCCATCCGCGGTGTTCCCGCACTCCCTGCCACACGAGCCACGCGCCCCCGATCTCGAAGAGGGCGGCGACGGCGAACAGGGCGACGGAGCGGGCGACGAGCACGGGGAGTACGTCCTTCGGTCAAGGGGGCCGGTCCCGGCTGAGGCGGCGCCGGGGGGATCAGGCGGCTGTGCTGTGAGCCGCGGGCCGGTCGGCCGGGACGGCACGACGGCGGCGTCCCGGCCGTGTCAGCGGCCCGGCGCCAGGCGGTCGACCAGCGAGTGCCAGCCCGCCTCCAGGCGATCGAGCGGCATTCCCCGTCCGGCGACCAGGTGGTGGACCAGGGCGGTGTCGAGGTATCCGAGCAAGGTGTGCGCCATCAGTTCGACGTCCCCGGCCGCGCCCGTCGCGCGCAGCAGCATCATGACGTGGGTCAGGCGCAGCCGTGCCGCCGGCACGCTGTACGGGCGGACAGGGTGCGCCGTCCGGGCGGCCAGGATCAGCTCGTGGTGGTCGCTTTCGTGGCGCAGCACGGCCGGTCCGAAGGCGTGCAGGCGCTCGTCTGCCGGGGCGCCGGGACCGAGCGGCGGCGGGCCGGACAGGAAGGCCCCTTGAAGCTGCTGCTCACGGTGGTCGAGCAGGGCCAGGAACAGGCCGGCCCGGTCGCCGAACCGCCGGAAGACGGTGCCCTTGCCCACTCCGGCCGCGGCGGCCAGCGCCTCCATGGTCAGGTTCGCCGCCCCGCACTCGGCGACCAGCCCCGAGGCGGCCTCCAGGAGCCGCGTGCGGTTGCGGGCGGCGTCCGCCCGCAGGGCCGGCGAGCCGACGGCCGTGCCGAGAGCGGGATCCGTCGCGCCGTCGGCGTCGGGCGGGAGGAGGGGCAGGGACGGGAGGCGGCCGGTCATGCCTCCAGAGTAGCCCGGAAAAGCGAGAAGTGGACCGTAGTCCGGTTAGGTGGTACAACTGTAACCGGACCTCGGTCCGGTTTACTCTCCCCAGCGCCTTCAGGAGTTCCCATGTCCGTTCGCATCCTCGCCCTGGTCGGCAGCCTCCGCACCGGCTCGCACAACCGCCAGCTCGCCGAGGCCGCCGTCAAGCACGCTCCCGAGGGCGTCGACATCGAGATCTTCGAGGGGCTCGCGGACGTGCCCTTCTACAACGAGGACATCGACGTCGAGGGCTCCGTACCGGCCGCCGCCGCGCTGCTGCGCGAGGCCGCCGGCCGCGCCGACGCGCTCCTGCTGTTCTCGCCCGAGTACAACGGCACCATGCCGGCCGTCCTGAAGAACGCGATCGACTGGCTGTCCCGCCCGTACGGCGCCGGCGCCATCTCGGGCCGTCCGGTCGCCGTCGTCGGCACCGCCTTCGGCCAGTACGGCGGTGTCTGGGCGCAGGACGAGGCCCGCAAGGCCGCCGGTATCGCGGGCGCCGCGGTGCTGGAGGACGTCAAGCTGTCGATCCCCGGTTCCGTGACGCGCTTCGCCGCGACGCACCCGGCCGACGACGCCGAGGTGGTGGCCTCCCTGACCGAGGTCATCCAGCAGGTGAGCGCCCAGGCCACCGAGGCCGCTGCCTGACCCCCGAACGCCGACCCCGCGCCGAGGCCGTCGACGCCTGTCCGGTCGACCAGCGCTTCGACTACTTCTACACCACCTGGTACAGCGAGATGGACGAGTCCATCCGCA
>NZ_JBFAOY010000011.1:0-218563 GCF_040675505.1 Streptomyces sp. NPDC049597 | reverse complement strand
TACGCGGCGGCCGCCAAGTCCGAGCGCGGCGACGGCGACCTGACCTTCCAGGGCGCGGCGGCGAAGTGCTTCGCCTCCGACGTGGCGATGGAGGTCACCACGGACGCGGTCCAGCTGCTCGGCGGCTACGGCTACACCCGTGACTACCCGGTCGAGCGCATGATGCGCGACGCCAAGATCACGCAGATCTACGAGGGCACCAACCAGGTCCAGCGCATCGTCATGGCGCGCAACCTGCCGTGAACGAGCCGGACTCACTCCCGCGACTCGGCCCCCGCTCTTCCATCGCGTTCGGCGTCCGGCGCGGGGGCGCGCGCCGCCTGCTGGAGCTGTCGGCCAGGCCCGCGTCTCCTGCCGGCTCGTCGGCGGCGGGCCCCGCTCAGCTCTGCGGGACGTCCTTGACGAACGCGATCCCGTCGCTGTCCGCCAGGTGGGCCGGGTCGAGCGGGGCGTAGCCGAACCAGGGGGATACGCGGGGCGCGGGGCGCGTGCCGGCGAGGGCGGTGGCCAGACGCGGGGCGTCGATGAGGCAGCGGTCCTCCGGGAGCGCGTACAGGAGTCCTTCGAGGGTGTCCGGCGGCGGTGTGTCCACTCCCCGGTGCCGGATCGTACCGAGGGCCGTGGCCACGAAGCCGTACTCGTCGCCGAGTCGGGCGCTCACCAGCGCACCGGCGCTCCACCACTCCAGGGGCGTCCCGCCCATCCGCATCGTGCTCTTCTCCCGCTGGAGATGGGAGTTGTGGGCGTGGACGAGTGCCGGGCCCCGAGCGGCGACGGCCAGGAGGTTGTGGGCCATCATCTGGTCCCGCACGCCCACCAGCCGGGTCATGCGGGCCGGTGAGCCGTCGGCCATCCAGTGGTGGTAGCGCAGCAGCCCGGTCGCGGTGCGCCCGTACAGGCGCGCCCGGTCCAGCGCGTCCCGCGAGGCAGCGGCCAGCAGGTGCGGCGCCTGCGCGTCGAGCAGCGCCCCCAGATCGTCGGCGAGCACCCGCAACTCGCCGGCCTCGGCCGACTGCCCCACGGACTGGGACGGGTCCGTCATCGCGGCGGGATCGGTCCACCGGTCGTCGGAGCCGAGCAGGCGGTCGAGTGTTTCCGCGGTGCAGGGCAGCATGTCCGCGTCCACCCGGGGCGCGAGGTAGCCGTGGAGCGCGGTGAGCGCCTGCCGGGGGCTCTCGGCACCGCTGATCTCCAGCGGGCCGTCGAAGCCGGCGAAGCGGAGCCGCTCCGACGCGGGCCGGCCGTCGTTGTCGGCGCGGACGTTGTAGGCGCGCATCCAGCGCACGAGCTCGCGGTTGGCCGCGAAGGCGCCCCAGCCGTGGCTGAATCCGTGCTCCATGACCTCGTCGAGGGAGCCCGTGCCCGAGGTGACGTGTTCGTCCACCACCAGGCCCCTCATGCAGTCGCTCTCGATCGCGATCGTCCGGTAGCCCTCCTGCTCGACGAGCTGCCGGAAGAGCCCGTTGCGCAGGTCGAGCAGAGTGTCCTCGCCGTGGGTGGGCTCGCCCAGGGCGAGCAGCCGCGGCCGGGCCGGGAGCAGCCCCATGACGGCGGAGGCGTCGAGGGCATGGGCCATGTCCTTGATGTCAGTAGCCATGCCCTCAACGGTATCGTTGAACTTTCGTTGGAAACTTTTCCGCGATATCGGCAGGATCATGGGGCAGAACCTTCAACACGGCAGGCGGCTCAGGCCGGTTGATCTGGCGCGCGGGCACGGTCTGTCCACGCAGGCGATCAGGAACTACGAGGAGGCCGGCATCCTTCCGGCCGCCGGTCGCACACCGCACGGCTACCGCACCTACACCTCGCTGCACGCGGGTGCCCTGCGCGCGTTTCTCGCCCTGGTGCCCGGCCATGGCCACCAGACGGCGAGGTCGATCATGCGGGCGGTGAACGAGGGCGCGGCCGATGAGGCGTTCCGCCTCATCGACGAGAGCCACGCCCAACTCCTCGACGACCGCCGGACCCTCCAGGCCGTGGAGAGCACCCTCCGCGGCCTGGAACGCACCACCGTGTCCGAACCCACGACGGCGTCCGAGCCGGCCGCGGTGCACGGGCCCGGCGGCACGTTCATCGGGCCGCTGGCGGGCAAGCTCGGAATCCGGCCCGCGACGCTGCGCACATGGGAGCGTGCCGGGCTGGTGCGCCCACGCCGCGACCCGCGGACCGGCTACCGCGTCTACGACGAGGCAGACGTACGGGACGTCCGGCTGGCCCACCAACTCAGGCGGGGCGGCTACCTGCTGGAGCAGATCGCCCCGCTGATCGCCCAGGTGAGGGCGGCCGGCGGGCTGGAGCCGCTGGAGACCGCACTGCGCGACTGGCGCGGTCGGCTGTCCGCCCGCGGGCGGGCGATGCTGACCGGGGCCGCGGAGTTGGAGGCGTACCTCCGCGAGCGCGGGTGAGACGTCGGACGCAGGCCGAAGACTCGCGCGTCGGGTCCGTTCACCGCTCCCGGATACGGGCCTGGGCGGCGTGCCCTCCTCGTACTCTCACGTGCGCGGATCCTCAGCAACAGCCGCCTTCCGCCGTGCCCGCGACGGCTTCGAGGCGGCAGAAGCAGGAGGCGTTGACCGGTACGTCCGCCATGGCGGACGCGAGCTTCAACTGCTGTGCCACGATCCGCGCCTCTCCTGATCTGCCCAGGCGCACGAGACACTCGTGGAACCCGTGCAGCGACCATACGTTGCCGGGGTGCTGCAGGGCACGCGGCAGCGTGTCGTCGAGGCCCAGGTCGGCCCGGTAGACGGCTTCCGCCTCCTCGACGCGTCCCCGTTCGAGGAGCAGGGCGCCGTACGCGTGCCGGGTGGGCTGCATCCATCCCCACGGCTCGTCGTAGGGAAGGCTGTCGTCGAGTGCGATCGACCGCTCCAGCGCGGCGAAGGCGGCGTCGTGGTTCCCCTTGCGGTACTCCAGTTCGCCGTCGAGCATCGCCGACGCGATCGCGAGAATGTCGGTACAGGTGTTGTTGAACAGCATGCGCGTCCCGGGTACCCGGGACACGGCCTCACGGAACAGTTCGCGTTCGGCTTCCGCCTCGGGGATCCGTCCGGTGGCGGACCAGGCGACGCCGCGGGCGTAGTGGAGCATCGCGGTGGTCACGCAGTACAGCCGCGGGTCGGCGGGCAGAGGCATGTCGAGGATGTCGGACCAGCGGCCGAAGCGGATGAGCACGTGCACCCGCATGGCGAGGAAGCTCTCCAGCCAGTCGGCCATGGGCGGACTCTGCACCCTCAGCAGGTCCTCGGGGATGGACGCTTCGAGTTGTGCGGCGGTCTCCAGGGCGGTCGCAGACCGGCCGAGGAACATCGCACCGTAGATCTTGAAGTGGTAGTTGTGCGATCGGTACAGGGTGTAGAAGTTCATCGAGCCGGCCCGCGCGCGGTACTTCTCGTCGGCGGCGATCGCGCTGGTGTTGTCCGACACCACACGCCGGTAGTCGCCGCAGAGCACGTCGAGGTGTGTGGGCATGTGCTGCAGATGGCCGGCGTCGGGCACGAGGCCGCGGAGCCGGTCCGCGACGGGCAGTGCGGCCTCGGGGGTGGGGGACATCTCCATGAGGTGGATGTACATGTGCAGGAGACCGGGGTGCTTCGCCCCGGCACCGGTGCCGATCGCCCGCTCGAGGACCGCCTTGGCCTCCAGCGTGCGGGCGCCTTCGGCGGGCAGGCCCGTGCGCAGGTCCCACAGCTGCCAGGGCGTGAGGTTCATCTGCGCGTCGGCATGGAGCACGGCGACATCGAGGTCGTCGGCTGCGAGCGCGTGTACAGCGCGCATGCTGTCGGCGTAGGGCCCGTTCCACACCGAGCAGTCCTCGACCGCTTCCGCCTGCGGATACCGGTGCCGCAGCGCTCGGATCAGGGCCTGCTCCACGGGAGTGGCACCGGCCGCCTTCTCGTGGGCGCGTTCGACGGCCGCGTGGGCACGCGCCACGGTCCGGGCGAGCTCCTCGCCCTCGAAGAACTCCCAGGGCTTGTTGTAGTTCGGACCGAGGGCGTAGGCGATGCCCCAGTAGGCCATCGCGCAGTCCGGATCGGCCGCGGCGGCCGCCTCGAAGCACGAGACGGCTTCCTCGTGGTGGAAGGCGTAGGCCCAGACCAGCCCGCGGTCGAACCACATCTGGGCGGACGGGGAGGACGTCGTCACGGGTCGGGAGTGGGTGCCGAGGTCGTAGTAGTCCATCCGTCTCTCCTGAAGGTACGGTCGGCCAGGGGACGCCGACGAGCCGCTCGGCCCGGCCGGACATGTGGACGCGCCGCAGCCGGCACGCACTCTCCCAACGTGGTGAAAGGCTCCGGGGAAACCGGCTGCGAGGGTGGAAACGATCTCGTCCGAACCGGAAAAGCGCGCGTGTCTTCCCCCAGGCGCGCCGCTCACCCGCTCACTGGCTGGCGTATCCCCCGTCCACCACGAACTCCGAGCCCGTCGAGTAGCTCGCCTCGTCCGACAGCAGGTACAGCACCATGTTCGCGATCTCGACGGGCTGGGCCTCCCGCTGGATCGGCTGGCGCTTCACCGCCTCGTGCGAGCGATCCGAATCCGCCGTCATCTCGGTGGCCACGACTCCGGGGTGCACGGAGTTGACGCGGATGTTGTACGGGGCGAACTCCAGTGCCGCAGCCTTCGTCATGCCGCGCACCGCCCACTTGGAGGCCGTGTAGCTGAGGATGTTCGGGAACGCGACGATCCCGCACATCGAGGAGATGTTGACGATCGAGCCGCCGCCGGCCGCCCGCATCGACGGCAGCACGGCCTTCATGCCGAGGAAGACGCCGATCTCGTTGACGTCGATCACCCGCCGGTAGTCGGCCTCGGTCAGCTCCTCGACGGGGCAGCGGTGGACCACGCCCGCGTTGTTCACCAGGCCCGTGACCTTGCCGCACACCTCTTCCGCGCGTGCGACGGCCGCCTTCCACGACTCCTCGTGGGTGACGTCCAGTTCCACGAACAGGGCGTTCTGTGCGCCCAGTTCCTCGGCGAGTGCCTCGCCCTCCTCCACGAGGACATCGCCGATCACCACTTTCGCCCCCTCCGCGACCAGTCGGCGCGCGTGCGCGGCCCCCAGGCCGCGCGCCCCGCCCGTCACGAGGACCACTGTGCCGTCCGCCCGTCCGCTCATGGGGGAACCTCCCGTACGTCGGTGCCTGCAGGTGGCAGCGATGGTCGCAGCGGTTACGGCTCGGCGGCACGAGGAGCTTCCCACTCACCGGGAAAGGGCGCTGCCGCCACGGTGCCTGGTGCGGGCAGGCTCGACGGGCACCCTGTGTCGGCGCGACACGAGGCGCGTTCCACACAACCGCAACCGGGAGTACCGCTGATGTCCGTCGATCTGACAGGAAAGGTCGCGCTCGTCACCGGCGCGGCACGCGGCATGGGCGCGGCCGAGGCCCGCCTGCTCGCCGCCCTCGGGGCGAAGGTCGTCCTCACCGACGTCCTCGAGGCACAGGGCGAGGCGACGGCCGCTGCCCTCGGCTCCGCCGCCCGTTTCATACGGCACGACGTGACCGACGAGAAGGCGTGGGAGGCCGCCGTGGCCGCCGCCGTGGAAGGCTTCGGCCGGCTCGACGTACTCGTCAACAACGCCGCGATCTACACCACCTCGCCCATCGTCGAGGAGGACCCGGGCCGCCTGGAGGCGGTTCTCCGGGTCGACCTGATCGGCCCGTTCCTCGGCATCCGCGCCGTCGCCGGGGCGATGAGAGCGAACGGCGGCGGATCCGTCGTCAACATCTCCTCACAGGCCGGACTGCAGGGCATGTGGGGACACGGCGCGTACGGGGCCGCGAAGTGGGGGCTGCGCGGCCTCACCAAGACGGCCGCGCTGGAGCTCGGCGCGGACGGCATCCGGGTCAACTCCGTCCACCCCGGGGCCATCGCCACGGCGATGACCGCCCACCTGGGGACGAAGGAGCACCCGGCCGCGCCGCTCGGACGGGTGGGGGAGCCCGAGGAGGTCGCCCGCCTCGTCGCGTTCCTCGCCTCCGACGACTCGTCGTACCTGTCCGGTGCCGAACTCGCCGTGGACGGAGGGGCGTCGGCCGGACGGATGCCGGTCTTCCCCCAGAGGGGAGCGGACGCGTGACCCGGCCCGCCGCCGAGGTCCGGGCAGTCATCGACCTGGCCGCGGCCAACTTCCCACCGCTCGGAATGGAGATGACTGACGTCGCCGAGGTACGCGCCTTCTTCGCCGCCCGCCCGAGGCTCCCCGTCTCCCCGCTCCCCGTCGCCCGCGTCCGGGACGAGGACGCCGACGGCGTGCCCGTACGCGTCTACGACCAGGCGGTGCACGAGGACGCCCCGGTGGTCCTGTACTGCCACGGCGGCGGCTTCGTCCTGCCCGAGACGCCCGTCGGGCGCGCCCACGACCGCCGCGTCCACGACGGCCGGATGGCCGCGCAGCACCCGCTCCACCTCCGCCGGGTACACGTTGAAACCGCCGACCACGAACATGTCCTTCAGCCGGTCCGTGATCCGCAGGAACCCGCGCGCGTCCAGTACGCCGACGTCCCCGGTGTGCAGCCAGCCGTCCGCGTCGACGGCATCGGCGGTGGCCTCGGGGTCGTCGAGATAGCCGTGCATCACGTGGTAACCGCGGGTGAGGATCTCGCCGGGTTCCCCGGGTGGTGCGTCGATGCGCAGCTCCGTGCCCTCCAGGGCGGTTCCGGATGTACGGGCCAGGGTCTGCGGGGACTCGTGCGGTCGGCAGATCGTGACCACACCCGTCGACTCGGTCAGTCCGTACGCGGTGCTGATGTTCCGCGCGCCGACGAAATCGCGTATCTGCTCGATGAGTTCGGTGGGGATGTTCGCCGCACCGGTGACCGCGGTCCGCATGGAGGTCAGGTCGTACGCCTCGCGCTCGGGATGGCGGATGAGCGAGGTGAAGACCGTGGGGGCGCCGGTCAGCACGGAGATCCGCTCGTCCTGGATCCGGCCGAGGACGGCCTGCGCGTCGAAGACCTGCTCCGGGACGATCGTGGCCCCGTGCAGCAGGCAGGCGATGACGCCGGCCTTGTAGCCGAAGGTGTGGAAGAACGGGTTCACCAGGAGGTAGCGGTCGCCGTGCCGGAGGGTGACCGCGCGGGCCCAGGCGTCGTAGACGCGCAGGTTCTGCCCGTGGGTGGCGGGGACGCCCTTGGGGCGGCCGGTGGTGCCGGAGGTGAAGAGGATGTCGGCGGTGTCGGTGGGACGGACGGCGGCGGTGCGGGTGAGCCGCTCCTCCTCGGTCACCCGGTCCGCGCCCGACAGGAACCGGGACCACTCCGGAGAGTGAAGGGTCACCGTCCGTTCCAGCAGCGGGAGTTCCTCTCCCGAGTCCGCGAGCAGCGACCGGTAGTCCGTGCCCAGGAAGTCGTGCTCGGTGAACAGGAGACGAGTGAGGGAGCGGCGCAGGATGTCGGCGGCCTCGGCCGCCTTGTAGCGGGTGTTCAGCGGGACCAGTACCGCGCCCGCCGCCACCGCTCCCAGCGCGGCCACCACCCACCGCGCGCTGTTGGGCGCCCACACGGCGACCGAGTCGCCGGGGCGCACGCCCGCCGCGATCACGGCCCGCGCCACCCGCGCGACCCGGTCACGCAACTCGGCGAACGTCCAGCGGTCCTCGCCGAAGACGAGGGCCTCCTCTGCCCCGTACGTCTGCGCCGCCCAGTCCGCGAGCCGGGCGACGGTCTTCGCGCCGCTCATGATCCGTCACGTCCTCCCTGCCGCCCCCGCCCCTCGGGGCGCGGGCACGGAACTACAGCCGGTGGGAGACTGGCAGGCAGAGGCGGTGCGGCGCAGGGGGCAGTTCCCGGTCAGCGGGATTCCGTCCGCACCGCGCCCCGCCTCCCGCGGTCGAGCCGGACCGCAGCGGGAGCAGCCGAGCCGCTGAACCGGCCACGCCCCGCGTCCCGCGGTCGAGCCGGACGGCAGCGGGAGCAGCCGAGCCGCTGAACCGGCCGCGCCGCGCCCACCCGAGTGGCCGGAAGCCGGAGGACGGGGTTCCCCGGACCGGGTCCCGCAGCCTGTTCACGGCCGCCTCCGCGACCGCTTCCCGCTCAGCGGGAACACACCCTTCTTCGCCGCCCGCCCCCGCCGTACGTTCATGCCATCCCGCCGAGCAGCCCCACGGGTGTCCCTCCGGCAGCGCACGCCGCCCCTCACACCCGGCTCGCACACCGCCTCGAGACACAGGACACGATGCTGTGACGTACGACCACGACTCCACGTCCCGCACCGCCAAGGCGGGCGGCCTCACCCTCCACTACCACGAGGCGGGTCCCGAGGACGGCCCCGTCGTCATCATGCTGCACGGCGGCGGCCCCGGCGCCTCCGCCTGGTCCAACTTCGGCCGGAACCTCGCCCCCTTCGCAGAGGCCGGCCTGCGCACCCTCCTCGTCGACCAGCCCTGCTTCGGTGCGTCCGACAAGCCCGAGCCGGACACCGACTACTTCACGTACAGCGCGAACGCCGTCGCCGCCCTCATGGACGAACTGGGCATCGAGAAGGCCGGGTTCATCGGCAACTCCCTCGGCGGCGGCACCTCGACCAGGCTGGCGCTCGACCACCCGGCCAAGGCGAGCAGGCTGCTGCTCATGGGTCCCGGCGGGATCTCCGTCAACCTCTTCGCGCCCGACCCGACCGAGGGCATCAAGCACCTCTTCGCGTTCAACTCCTCCCCGGAGCCCACCCGCGAGCAGATGCGCACCTTCCTCACCGCCCTCGCGTACGACACCTCCCTCGTCACCGACGACTTCCTGGAGGAGCGCTACGCGCAGGCCACCGACCCCGCGGCCCGCCTGGGCGCGGCTCGCATGGGCGCCGCTTTCCGCAACACAGCCTGGGCTGAACGCACCATGCTGTGGCGCGAGGCCCACCGCCTCACCCAGCCGGTGCTGCTCACCTGGGGCCGAGAGGACCGGGTGAACCCGCTCGACGGCGCGTTCCTCGCCCTGAAGACGATCCCGGACGCCCGGCTGCACGTCTTCCCGCACTGCGGCCACTGGGCCCAGTCCGAGAAGTTCGACGAGTTCAACCGGCTCGCCGTCGACTTCTTCACCCACTGAAGGGCCAGGCGCATGGAACGGCTGATGCAGCGGTCTTCCGGAGAACGCCGCCCGGACACCTTCGAACGCATCGACGCGGACCACTTCCGCGATGTCCTGGGACGGTTCGCCTCCGGCATCACGGTCGTCGCCTCGGTCGACGAGGACGGCACACCGGTGGGCCTCGCCTGCCAGTCGTTCGCCTCACTCTCCCTCGACCCGCCGCTGGTCCTGGTCTGCGTCGGACGTACGTCGTCCAGCTGGCCCAAGGTCGAGGCGGCCGGCCGGTTCGGCATCTCGGTCCTCGCGAACGACCAGAAGGACGTCTGTGCGGCCCTCGGCCGCAAAGGCGGCGACAAGTTCGCCGGAGTGGGGTGGTCGGTGTCCCGAAACGGCGCGGTGCGCATCGACGGGGCACTCGCCCACATCGACTGCGCCGTCCAGAACGTCGTCGAGGCCGGCGACCACTACGTCGTCATCGCCCGCGTCCTGGAGCTGACCGCACGCGAGGACGGCACCCCGCTCGTGTACTTCCGCAGCGACTTCGCGAGGGGAATCTTCCGATGACGACGGGCACAGCCGACGGGGAGCATTCCTGACCCGAGTGATCTCTGGGTGCGACGCGGCGCGCTGCGATGCCACCGAGTGCGACCTGGCCGGCGCGAGCCGGCCGACGTGGAGGACAGGGAGCGGGAACGTGCACCGCTCCGCAGCCACCCCGACCGGCCCTTGGCCTTGTCGGGGTCGTCGCGCTGGTCCTGCCGGTCGGGGGGTGGATCACCCCGGGCGCACCGAGTGCCTGGTCTTCTGATGACCGACGTCCCTCCGCCGTCGGGGGTGTTCGGGCCGCTGGAGGATCGGTACCCCCGGTGGAAGGAGGGCACGGGCCCCGCCCGCCAGGGGGAGTGCCCGTGCCCTTGTCCCAGATCCCTTCTGGTCGGGTCCCGTCCGGGTCAGGCCGCGGTCAGCCCCAGCTCCATGGCGAGCCGCCCCCGGTGCCAGGCCGGTGAGCCGAACAGCTGGGCCGAGCCGTGTGCGCGCTTGAAGTAGCGGTGGGCATCGTGCTCCCAGGTGATACCGATGCCGCCGTGCAGTTGGATGGTCTCGCCCGCCACCGCCGAAAAGGCCTCCGAGCAGGCGGATTTGGCGACGGCCGCGCAGCGTGTCAGCTCCGGTGAGCCGGCGGCGGCCGCGCAGGCCGCGCCGAGCGCGGCCGAGCGCGCCGACTCCACCAGCACGTACGCGTCCGCGAGCCGGTGCTTGATCGCCTGGAAGGAGCCGATAGGCCGGCCGAACTGGATGCGCTCCTTGGCGTAGGCGACCGTGAGTTCCAGGCAGCGTTCGGCCGCGCCGACCTGCTCGGCGGCGAGCGCCGTGCAGGCCAGGTCCAGGACGTGCCGCAGGACCCGGCCGCCGTCGCCCTCCGTGCCGATGAGCCGGCCCTCGGCCCCGTCGAGCACGATGCGCGCCTGCGCCCGGGTCTGGTCCATGGCGACCGTCGCGTCACGGCGCACACCCGGGCCGTCGAGGGGCACCTGGAAGAGGCAGACCCCGGCCCCCGTCCGGGCAGCCACGAGCAGGACATCGGCCTCGGTCCCGTGCAGCACGAACTCCTTGGTCCCGGTGAGCCGCCAGGTGCCACCCGGGCCGCGGACGGCGTCGCACCGGACAGCCGCCGGGTCCCACGACCCGCGTTCGGCCCACGCCAGGGCCCCCACCGTCCGGCCCTCGGCGAGCCCCGGAAGCAGGTGCGCGCATGCCCTGGCGTCCCCGGAGACGACCAGCGCCTGCACCGCGAGCACCGCGGAGCCGAGATAGGGGACGGGGCTCAGGCTCCGGCCCAACTCCTCCATCACGACGTGGACTTCACGCGCTCCGCCGCCCGCACCGCCGTACTCCTGGGGGACGGCGAGTCCGGTGACGCCGATCTGCTCGCTCAACGGCCGCCAGGCCGCCGCACCCTCGTGCCGGGTGAGCGATGCCCGCACGGCGGACCGCAGTTCCTTCTGTTCTTCCGTCGGCCTCATCTGGCGGCTCCCTTCCGTGCCGCTCCGCCCTGCGTCCCGTGGTGTCCTCGCCATGGCCCGGCCGTCCTTGCCGGGTCGGAGTCGTCCGCCAGATCCCGGCCGCGGGTCTCGGCCGTCCGCCAGACGGCCAGCGCCGTCACCAGCCCGCACAGAACGGCCACCGCCACGAGGGGAGTGCTGGACACACCGCCCGAGGCGGAGAGCAGGCTGCCGGCCAGCAGCGGCGTGAACCCGCCGCCTGTCAGGGCGGCCAGCTGGTAGCCCAGGGAAGCACCCGTGTAGCGGACCCGGGTGCCGAACATCTCGGACAGCAGCGGCCCCAGCGGCGCGTACATCGCGGACTGCACCACCTGGCCGAGGACCATGCCGAGGATCAGCAGGGCGGTGGACTTTGAGTCGACCAGCGCGTAGACGGGTACGGCGAGCAGCATGATGCCCACGGCGCCGCCGAGCATGACCGCCCGACGCCCGACTCGGTCGGAGAGCGCGGAGAAGAGCGGGATCCCGACCAGTCCGGTGACCGCGGTGAAGAGGAGACCGGTCATCACATCGGCGGTCGTGTACCCGATGGACGTGGCGTAGGTGAGCATGAAGGTGCTGATCAGCGCCGTCAGGGCGAAGGGACCGATACCGACGGCGCACGCGCGGACGAGAGTCCCGGGCTCGCTCAGCACCTGCGCCAACGGGATACGCGTCGCGGCCGTGTCGGAGCCCCGCGAGCGCGCCGCCTGCTGGAACAGAGGGCTCTCCGTGATGCTGATGCGCACATACAGGCCGATGCCGAGCAGCAGCGCGCTGAACAGGAACGGGATGCGCCAGCCCCAGGCCAGGAACTGGTCCGGGGGCAGCAGTGCGGTCGCGGTGACGGCGAGGGTCGACAGCAGGAATCCGAGCGGCGACCCCATCTGCATCACGCCGCTCCACAGACCGCGCCGCCGGGCGTCGGCGTGTTCGACGACCATCAGCGTGGCACCGGCCCACTCACCGCCTATGGCGATGCCCTGGACGACGCGGAACAGGACCAGCAGGACAGGCGCCGCGATGCCTATCGTCCCGTACGTCGGCAGCACGCCGATCAGGAAGCTCGCCGCGCCCATGAGGACCATCGTCAGGACGAGCATGGACTTGCGGCCGAGCCGGTCGCCGAAGTGCCCGAAGAGGGCGCCGCCGACGGGACGCGCGACATAGCCGGCGGCCAGCGTGCCGAACGCGGCGATCGTGCCGACCGCCGGATCGGACGCGGGGAAGAACAGCCGGCCGAACGCGATCGCGGCCATCGTGCCGTAGAGCAGGAAGTCGTAGTACTCGATGACCGTGCCGAGCAGGCTGGACAGAGCCACCTTGCGCAGCAGAGCGGGATCCGCGACCGTGTCCGGTCCCTCAGCGCTCTCGGGTCTCTCGGGTCTGTGCGGGGTCGGTGCGGTGGGCATGCAGACTCCAGGGTGCGCTGGGGACATGGCGGATATGTGCGAGCGGTGACCCGTCTTGTGGGCGCCGGACAGCTCGCTCTCCCGGCCGGGTGATCCCGGAGAACGAGCCGTGGGGGAGACGCTGGGGTCAGGGGGCGAGTACGCGGGCGCGGCAGGCGGCCGGTGTGCCCCAGGCGGACCGCAGCGGGCGGGCCTTGCGGATCCACAGGGAGAGGTCGAGCTCCTCGGTGTAGCCGAGGGCGCCGTGGAGCTGCAGGGCGGTACGGGCAGCCGTGCAGGCCGCCTCGCACGCCGCGACCTTCGCCGCCGCGATCCCGCGCCCGGACGCCGGGTCCTCCGCGGCCAGGGCCACGGCTGCGGCGTGGATCAGCGGCTGGGCGAACTCCAGGGCGATCAACGTGTCGGCCAGTCGGTGCTTCACCGTCTGGAACGAGCCGATGGCCACCCCGAACTGGCTGCGCTGCCGGGCGTATTCGACGGTTCGTGCCAGCAGGGCACGGCCCAGACCGAGCGCCTGGGCCGCCGTCGCGAGCGCCGCGACATCGGCGGCGTGCGCGGCCGCGGCGGACACCTCCGGCCCCCGGGCCAGGACGGTCCCGCCGAGCGGGCGGGCGAGTCGGCGCGCCGGGTCGGCGGACGGCTGGACGGGCCCGGCCGCCTCTGCCAGGCGCACGGCGTCGCCGTCCACGACGAAGACCGCGTCGGCGGCGTGGGCGTCCAGGGCGTAGGGGCTGTCGTCGGAGAGCAGACACAGTGAGGCGGCCGTCTTTCCGGACGCGATGCCCGGCAGCCATGCGGCGGCCGCGGCGTCGTCTCCCAGGCGGTCGAGGAATGCCGCCGCGGCCACCGTCTCCACCAGCGGGCCCGGCACCGCATGGCGGCCGATTTCGGTGAAGGCGACGGTGATGTCGACGGGCAGCGGGCCGAGACCGTCGTGCTGCTCCGGCACGGCGAGGGCGAAGACGCCGGCCCCGGCGAGCTTCGCCCACACGTCGCGCCCGGGCGCGGTGTCTCCGGCCGCCCATGCCCGTACGGCGGCGGGAGTGCCGGCCGCCGCGAGCATGCCGTCCAGGGAGCGCGCGAACGCCTGCTGCTCGTCGTCGAGGTGGAAGCGCATCACCGGCGTCCCTTCGGGAGGCCGAGCAGCCGCTCGGCGATGATGTCGCGCTGGATCTCGTTGGTGCCGGCGTAGATCGGGCCGGCGAGGGAGAAGGTGTAGCCCTCGGCCCAGCTCCCGTGCGCGGGCGCCTCGCCGGCCGTGTCCGACAGTTCGCCGTACGGGCCCAGCAGGTCCAGCGCCGTCTCGTGCAGGGCGATGTCCAGCTCGGACCAGAAGACCTTGTTCAGACTCGACTCGGCGCCGATCGCACCGCCGGCGGCGATCCGCGAGGCGGCCGCGTAGGTGAAGAGCCGGTACGCGCGGGCGCCGATGACCGCATCGGCGACCCGGCCGCTCAGGGCGGTGTCGCCCGGGTCCGCGGCCGAGCGCCACAGCGCCACCAGGCGGTCGGCCGCCGCGCTGAACCGCCCCGGGCTGCGCAGGGTCAGCCCGCGCTCGTTGCCCGCGGTGCTCATCGCGACCCGCCAGCCCTGGCCCGGCTCGCCGATCACGTCCTGGTCCGCGACGAAGACGTTGTCGAGGAAGAGTTCGGCGAAGGCGGGCTTGCCGTCGAGCCGGCCGATGGGACGTACGGTCACACCGTCGGCGTCCAACGGGAACATCAGGTAGGTCAGCCCCTGGTGGGGCCTGGCCGCGTTCGTGTCGCCCCGATCACCGCGGAAGAGGCCGAACGCGCGGTCGGCGAAGGCCGCCCTGGAGGACCAGGTCTTCTGGCCGCTCAGGAGCCAGCCGCCGTCGGTCCGTACGGCCGTGGAGCGCAGGCTCGCCAGGTCCGAGCCGGAGTCCGGCTCGGACCACGCCTGGGCCCAGATCACCTCGCCGCTCGCCATCGGTGGCAGGATCCGCTCCAACTGCTCGGCCGTGCCGTGCTCCAGGAGGGTGGGGGCGAGGAGGTTGATGCCGTTCTGGCTGACCCGGCCGGGTGCGCCGGCGGCGTAGTACTCCTCCTCGAAGATCAGCCACTCGGTGATCGAGGCGCCCCGGCCGCCGTACTCCTCGGGCCAGGAGACCACCGACCAGCGGTCGGCGGACAGGGTGCGCTCCCACTCGCGGTGGGCCGCGAAGCCCTCGGCGGTCTCCAGGGAGGGCAGGGGTGCTGCCGGGACACGGCCGGCCAGCCAGGAGCGGGCCTCGGCGCGGAACGCCTCCTCCTCGGCGGTGAAGTCGAGGTCCATCAGGCGGAGGCCTCCTTCATCGCGCGGACGTCCATGCCGCCGAGCGAGTCCTTCGCGGTCTCGGCGTTGTGCGCGTGCGCGAGGTGGTGCAGCCCGAAGACGGAGTCCAGTCCGGTGTGCAGGCCCTGGAGGTCCTCGGCCTGGTTGACGGCCCGCTTGGTCAGCGCCAGCCCCATGCGGGGCATGTCGGCGATCCGGTTCGCCAACTCCATGGTGCGGTCGGTCAGTTCGGCGCGCGGCACGACCCGGTTGACCATCCCGACCTCGTACGCGCGCCGCGCGCTCATCCGGTCGCCGGTGTAGAGGAACTCCTTGGCGATGCGCGGCGGCATGACCCACGGGTGGGCGAAGTACTCCACGCCCGGGATGCCCATGCGCACCACCGGGTCGGCGAAGAACGCGTCGTCGGACGCGACGATCAGGTCGCAGACCCAGGCGAGCATCAGGCCGCCCGCGACGCACGCGCCCTGCACGGAGGCGATCACCGGCTTGGGCAGCTCGCGCCAGCGGCGGCACATGCCCAGGTAGACCTCGGACTCGCGGGCGTAGCGGCTCTCCGCGCCCTGCTTGTCCGAGTGGTCCCACCACAGGCCCGCCTTGCGGTCGAACGGCAGGTGGGCGTCCCGCTCCGGGGTGCCGATGTCGTGGCCGGCTGAGAAGTGCTTCCCCGCTCCGGCGAGGACCACGACCTTCACCCGGCTGTCGTCGGCCGCGCGGTAGAAGGCCCGGTCCAGGGCGTAGGTCATCGCGGAGTTCTGGGCGTTCCGGTAGTCGGGCCGGTCCATGGTGACCACGGCGACGGCGCCCTGGCGTTCGTATCGGACGGGCTCGGCGGGTGCGGTGCGGGCAGCGGACATCCGCGCCTCCTTCCCTAACAATTGTTTGGTAGGTTAACGTACGGCCCCTCGGCCGTCGAGAAGTCGAGTCGCCCATTCGTCGAGAGTCGTCCGGAGCCGCCCATGAGCAGCGTCGAGGAGTTCCGCACCGAGGTCCGCGGCTGGCTGCGAGCCCATCTCGCGGGGCCGTTCGCGAGCCTGCGCGGGCGCGGCGGGCCCGGCCGGGAGCACGAGGCCTTCGCCGAACGCCTCGCCTGGGAGCGGCACATGGCCGCCGCGGGCTGGACCTGCGTCGGCTGGCCGAAGGAGTACGGTGGCCGCGGCGCCACCCTCGAGCAGCAGGTCGCCTTCCACGAGGAGTACGCCCTCGCCGACGCCCCCGCCCGCGTCAATCACATCGGAGAGCAGCTGCTCGGTCCCACCCTGATCGCCTTCGGCACGCCTGAGCAGCGCGAGCGCTTCCTGCCCCGCATCGTCGCGGTCGACGAGCTGTGGTGCCAGGGGTACAGCGAGCCGGACGCCGGGTCGGACCTGGCGAACGTACGGACGCGGGCCGAGCTGGACGGCGACGAGTGGGTGGTCACCGGCCAGAAGATCTGGACGTCACTCGCGCACGAGTCCGACTGGTGCTTCGTCGTCGCCCGCACCGAGCCGAACGTCCCGCCGGGGGCATCTCCCGGCCCGAGCACGCGGCAGCAGCGGGGGGCGGGCTCCACCCGTCACCAGGGCCTGTCCTATCTCCTGGTGCCGCTGGACCAGCCCGGTGTGGAGGTGCGGCCGATCACGCAGCTGACCGGCACATGCGAGTTCAACGAGGTCTTCTTCGACGGTGCCCGCACAGCGGCGGCGAACGTCGTCGGAGCGCCCGGCGAGGGCTGGAAGATCGCCATGGCGACGCTCGGCTTCGAGCGCGGTGTGTCCACCCTCGGCCAGCAGGTCGGCTTCCGCCGCGAGCTGGAGGCCGTCATCGAACTGGCCAGGACGGGCGGCGCGGCCGAGGACCCGCTGATCCGCGACCGGATCGCCCGGGCCTGGATCGGCCTGGAGATCATCCGGGGCAATGCGCTGCGGATGCTCGACGGCGTCGCGGCCGGTGCACCGGGCCCCGAGGCCTCCATCGGCAAGATCTTCTGGGCGACCTGGCACCGGGAACTGGGCGAACTCGCTATGGACGTGTGCGGCGCCGACGGAATGCTCGCGGCCGCAGAGCCCTACGACCTCGACGACTTCCAGCGGCTGTTCCTCTTCTCCCGCTCCGACACCATCTACGCCGGCTCGAACGAGATCCAGCGCAACATCATCGCCGAGCGCGTGCTCGGCCTGCCCAAGGAGGGTCGTCCATGACCAGGGCCGCGCCGCCGTACGTGCCGGGCCACCGCCTGCTCGCCGGCCGTACCGCCGTC
Organism: Streptomyces sp. NPDC049597; assembly: GCF_040675505.1. NCBI lineage: Bacteria > Bacillati > Actinomycetota > Actinomycetes > Kitasatosporales > Streptomycetaceae > Streptomyces > Streptomyces sp. NPDC049597. Next base: position 201,549 of record NZ_JBFAOY010000011.1, on the reverse strand, counting down.
GTCACCGCCGCGGCGGGCGCGGGTATCGGCGGCGCGACGGCCAGACGGCTCCTGGAGGAGGGGGCGAGCGTCGTCGTCTCCGACGCGCACGCCCGCAGGCTGGGGCAGTGCGAGGCGGAGCTGGCCGCCGAGTTCGGTGCGGACCGGGTGGCCTCGCTGACCTGCGACGTGACCGACGAGGACCAGGTCACGGCACTGTTCGACCTTGCCGAGGAGAGGCACGGACGCCTCGACATCGTGGTGAACAACGCCGGGCTCGGGGGCACGGCCGATCTCGTCGACATGCCCGACGAGCAGTGGGACAAGGTCCTCGACGTCACCTTGAACGGCACCTTCCGCTGCACCCGAGCCGCGCTGCGCCGCATGAAGGCCGACGGCGGCGGAGGCGTCATCGTCAACAACGCCTCGGTGATCGGCTGGCGGGCGCAGAAGGGACAGGCGCACTACGCCGCGGCCAAGGCCGGGGTCATGGCGCTCACCCGCTGCGCCGCGCTGGAGGCCGCCGAGTACGGCGTGCGCGTCAACGCCGTCTCACCCAGTCTCGCCATGCATCCGCACCTGGTGAAGGTCACCACCCCCGAACTGCTGGCGGAGCTGACCTCCCGCGAGGCGTCCGGCCGCTACGCGGAGCCCTGGGAGGTGGCCAACGTCATCGTGTTCCTGGCCAGCGGCTACTCCTCGTACATGACCGGGGAGGTCCTGTCCGTCAGCAGCCAGCACGCGTGAGGCGAGAATGGCTGTGTGCCGAAAAGCAGCAGCAGGAAGACCATCATGAGCCCGTCGCCCGACCGGCGCGAGGAACTCCTCGCCACCGCGGCCGAGGTGTTCGCCGCACAGGGGTACAACGCCACCACCGTCCGCAAGATCGCGGATGCGGCGGGGATGCTCGCGGGCAGCCTCTACTACCACTTCGACTCCAAGGAGTCGATGCTCGACGAGATCCTCTCCACGTTCCTGGACGATCTGTGGGCCCGGTACGACGCGGTGCTCGCCGCAGGACTCGGACCGCGCGAGACCATCGAGGCACTCGTCACCGAGTCCTTCCGGGAGATCGACCGGCACCGCGCCGCGGTCGCCATCTACCAGAAGGAGTCCAAGCACCTCAGGACCCAGCCGCGCTTCGGCTATCTCGCCGACTCCCAGCAGAAGTTCGAGAAGGCGTGGCTCGGCACCCTCGAGCGCGGAGTGACCGCCAAGGTCTTCCGCGCCGACCTCGACGTCCGGCTCACCTACCGCTTCGTGCGCGACACCGTGTGGGTCGCCGCGTCCTGGTACCGGCCGGGAGGACAGCACAGCCCGGAGGAGATCGCCCGCCAGTACCTGTCGATGGTGCTGGAGGGGATCGCCCTCCGCGAATGACAGCCAGAGCGCAGACATCGAGAAGGAGCGGCCATGGCCGAGGCATACATCGTCGAAGCGGTACGCACCCCGGTCGGCAAGCGGAACGGCGGGCTCGCCGCCGTGCATCCCGCCGACCTCGGCGCACACGTGCTCAAGGCGCTGATGGAGCGCTCGGGCGCCGACCCGGCCGCCGTCGAGGACGTCGTCTTCGGCTGCCTGGACACCGTCGGCCCCCAGGCCGGCGACATAGCCCGCACCTGCTGGCTGGCCGCGGGGCTGCCCGAGGAGGTGCCCGGTACCACCGTGGACCGGCAGTGCGGCTCGTCGCAGCAGGCGGTGCACTTCGCCGCCCAGGGCGTGCTGTCCGGCACCCAGGACCTGGTCGTCGCCGGCGGTGTGCAGAACATGTCGCAGGTGCCTATCGCCTTCGCCAGCCGCCAGGCCGCCGAGCCCCTGGGACTGACCCAGGGCCCGTACGCCGGCTCCGAGGGCTGGCGGGCCCGCTACGGCGACCGGCCGGTCAACCAGTTCCACGGTGCCGAGATGATCGCCGAGAGCTGGGGCATCTCCCGCCGCGACATGGAGGAGTACGCGCTGCGCTCCCACCAGCGGGCCATCCGCGCGATCGACGAGGGGCGCTTCGACCGCGAGATCGTCGCCTACGGGGACGTGGCCCGCGACGAGGGGCCACGCCGCGACACCACCCTGGAGAAGATGGCGGGCCTGAAGCCTGTCGTGGAGGGCGGCCGGCTGACCGCCGCCGTCTCCTCGCAGGTCTCCGACGGCGCCTCCGCGATGCTGCTCGCGAGCGAACGGGCCGTACGGGACCACGGGCTGACCCCGCGCGCCCGCATCCACCACCTCTCGGTGCGCGGCGAGGACCCGATCCGCATGCTGTCCGCGCCGATCCCGGCCACGGCGTACGCGCTGAAGAAGGCCGGGATGACGCTCGACGACATCGACCTGGTCGAGATCAACGAGGCGTTCGCCTCCGTGGTCCTGGCGTGGCTGAAGGAGACGGGGGCCGACCCGGAGAAGGTCAACGTCAACGGCGGTGCCATCGCCCTCGGCCACCCCCTCGGCGCCACCGGCACCAAGCTGATGACCACGCTCCTGCACGAACTGGAGCGCACGGGCGGCCGTTACGGCCTCCAGACGATGTGCGAGGGCGGCGGCCAGGCCAACGTCACCGTCATCGAGCGCCTCTGACGCGCGACACCCGCCTGGGGCCGGCAGACCGGCCCCAGGCGGCACGGCACCCCGAACGTCCCGCCGGTCGACGAGACCGGCGGGACGTTCATGATGAGGCGTCCGGGTTGCCCGGACACAGTCGTACCGACGGACCGTCAGCCCGGGACCACCACGGGGCCGTCGCTCCAGCGGAAGACGTGGGCGGGCCCCGGTTCCACGATCCCGGCACCCGGCACCTCACCGTCGAACCACCGGTCCACACAGGTCCAGTGGTAGGGATGACCCAGGTACTCCCCGGTCAGGCCCTCGACATCGGCGTACTCCTGCTCCCACACATGGGTCCACCGGGAGGGGGTGAGCGTCTGGTCCACGCGGCTGAGGGCCCAGGAGCGGATGGTGGGGATGTGACCGGGCATGGCCAGGAGATCCCTCTCCAGGAGCGCGACGAGGGTCTCGGGCGTGCCGGGCCGGACGGCGAGCAGCAGCGTCCGCTTCACGCGCGGGCCGGACAGTGCCGCTGTCCGGCTCCGTACGGGAACGAGCGCGACGGTGTCGAGGGGCTCCGGCAGGCCGGCCGCGGCGGCGATCTCGGCGGGCGGCAGGTCCGCCGTCACGTCCCAGGTGGCGCCCGTTCCGCCGAGACCGCCCGGCAGATCGGGCCCCGCCGAGGACACGGACACCCCCGGGACCTCGGCGGCCGTGCCGTACGACTCGGCCGCCCCGGCCGGCAGCAGTGCCACCCAGCGGGTCATGCCACCGGCCCTTCGTCGTCGGTGGCGAGCGGTTCGAGCACCTGGCGGTCGCGGTCCAGCGCGATCTCGTCGGTGTGCGCCCAGAACGCGGCGACCCGGGGATCGCGGCCGCAGGCGCCGCGCGCGGCGTAGAACGCGTCGCTGTCCGGCAGCGACCACAGGATGCGGACGGCCGCGGTGTCCGGGCCGGTCCAGGTGCGCCAGACGCGCTCGGCGACCATGCCGCGGCCGCGGGCGCCCGGCAGGTACTCGGTGTGCCAGCGCCGCAGCCACTCCGCGACCCGGTCGTCCGAGAGGACCACAGTGTCGAGGATCTGGACCCCGCTCGTCGTTCCCCGTCGCAGCATGTGGGTCTCCCTCACTTCACCAGTCGCGAGCGCAGCTTCGCCAGCGTCGGGGTGTCCAGGCCGAGTCCCTCGGTGAGGTAGCCGCGGAGACTGCCGTAGTCGTGCTCGGCCTGGTCCAGGGCCGCGTCGAGGTAGTCCCCGCGCACCTCCTGGAGCGGGATGAGCAGGTCCGGGTTCTCCATCAGACCGGCCTTCCTGAGCTGCTCGCGGGACGCGCGGTCCGCCTCCGAGCGGAAGTCGTTGGACAGCAGGTAGTCCCTCTCGGCCGTCTCGGCCGGGACTCCGACGGCGCGCAGCAGGAGGTAGCTCATCCATCCGGTACGGTCCTTGCCCGAGGTGCAGTGGTAGAGCAGCGGGGCCTGCTTGCGGTTCGCGAGGTCCCGCAGGGTTCCTGCGAACTGCCGGCGGCTGTCCGGGCTGGTGACGAAGGTGCGGTAGATGTCCCGCATCAGCTGCTCCGCCTTCCCGTCGCCGAGCAGTTCCTGCTGTTCGACCGGGTCCTTGGAGCCGATGGCCGCCATGATCCTGCCGTACAGCCCGAGGTCGTCCACGGGCCGGGAGACCACGGTGGCGCCGGCCGGGAGGCGGTCGGCGCCGTCCCGCTGGACCTCCAGCGGGACGCGGAGGTCCACCACGGTGCGCAGGCCCAGCGCGGACAGATCCGAGACGTCGGCGTCGGTGAGTCTGCCGAGCGCGTCGGCGCGGAAGACCTGGCCGTAGCGCACGTGGCGGCCATGGTCGGTGCGGTAGCCGCCGAGGTCGCGGACGTTGACCGCGCCCTGGAGCGCGATGTGCCGGACGGAGTCGGTGGCGGTGGCGGTGACGGCGGCGAGCGGGGCCGTGGCAGCGGGCCGCGCCGTGGCGTCGGTCGTGGCAACGGCGGGGAGAGCGCCGAGGACGACGGCGGAGACCACCGCTCCGGTCGCACGGCGGACGCGGACAGCACGCATGGGGATCAACTCCAGGAGAAGAAGGGGACATTTACCGGCGGTGGAGCGGAACGCAGCCCTTCAGACGGCGAGGGGCAGGGAGCGCAGAGCGGCATGGGCTTCGGCCATCACGCGGTCGACGAGTTCGGCGCAGGACGGCATGTCGTCGATCACCCCCGCGACCTGGCCGGCGGCCATCACACCGAGATCGGTGCGGCCCTCGACCATCGAGGCCCTGAGCAGCATGGGAGTGTTGGCGGCCAGCAGGATCTGGCTCCAGGTCAGTCGCCTGCCGTGTTTCATCGCCAGGCCGTCACGGATCATCTGCGCCCAGCTCATCCCGCTCTCACGGCGGAAGGCGCCGGCGTGGCGGACCGCCCGCAGCAGCGAGGCGGCCCGGCCCGAGCGTTCCAGCGTGTCGACGAGTTCGGTGCGGAGCATCCGGTGGGGCAGGCCGTCGACCTTGGCGGTGACGGTGACGTCCTTGACACTCGCGGCCAGGTACGCGGCCTTGACCGCGTCGGGGACGGTGCTGTCGGAGGTGAGCAGGAAGCGGGTGCCCATGGCGATCCCGGCGGCGCCGTAGGCGAGTGCGGCGACCAGGCCCCGCCCGTCGTGGAAGCCGCCCGCGGCGACGACCGGGATGTCGACGGCGTCCACGACTTGGGGGAGCAGCACGGTGGTGGCGACGTCGCCGGTGTGCCCACCGCCCTCGCCGCCCTGGACCACCACCGCGTCGGCGCCCCACGCGGCGACCTTCTCGGCGTGCCGCCTCGCGCCGATGGACGGGATGACGACGACTCCGGCGTCCTTCAGCCGGGCGATCAGCTCCCGGGAGGGCGCGAGAGCGAACGACGCGACCTTCACGTCCTCGTCGATGATGATCCGTACGCGCTCGGCCGCATCGCGCGCGTCCGCCCGCAGATTGACGCCGAAAGGCGCGTCCGTACGGGACTTGACCTCGCGCACGGCGGAGCGGAGCCGGCCCGTGGTCATGGTGGCGGAGGCGAGTATCCCGAGCGCTCCCGCGTTGGCGGCGGCCGACACCAGGCGGGGCCCGGCCACCCAGCCCATACCGGTCTGCACGATGGGGTGCCGGACACCGACCAGTTCGGTGAGCGGGGTGGCAATCGTGATGTCGCTCATGCGGCCGGCACCTCGCGGTCGCGCAGCGCCTTCGGATCGACGGCCTCCCGGATCAGCCGCAGCTCCTCGGCGGTGGGCTCACGGGTGGGCGGCACCTCGTCGGGGACGGTCAGTGCGAAGCCGGTGGCCCGGACGACCTCCTCGACCGTGACGCCGGGGTGCAGCGAGCGCAGCCGCATCGTCCGGTCCGGGGTCTCGAAGTCGAACACGCCCAGGTTGCTGATGACCTCCGGGATGCGGTGGTAGCGGGTCGCGGAGGGGCCGGCCGCGGCGGCGCGGTCGTAGCCGACCCCGCAGACCATGTCGACCCGCTCGACGAAGACTCGTGGGGTGTGCCTGGGGACCCAGTAACTCGTCGGGTTGTTGAGGGTGTTGACGGGCGCGCCGCGCACGCCCAGCAGTTGCCGCTCGGGCCAGGCCCAGTCGCCGATGCAGGAGATGTTCTGGTTGCCGTGCCGGTCCAGCTGGCTCGCGCCCATCATCACGTGGCGACGCCCGGTGGCGACCAGGGCCAGGTGGCGGCGGTACGGCAGCCATCCCTCCACCACCTGTGCCGCGGCGCCCACCTCCGGTACGTCGCCCATGAGCAGGGCCTCGCCGTCCGTCAGCAGCAGGTCGGGGGAGAAGGTGAGCTTCGCCAGCCGGGCTCCGATCGTGGGGACGGTGCCCATCGGGCTCGCCAGCACCTCACCCGCGTCCCGCCAGGCCTCGGCGCACGCCACCACGCAGTACTCGGCCCGCGTCGCCGTCGTCGTACCGCCGTTCATGCTTCCTTACCTTCTTTCTTGGGTCAGTCCTGGTCATTCGTAAGATCGGGGCACCCAGGGGTGTCGGGTATGGCTGTCATGCTTCAGCCGCTCGTGGCTCAGGAGGATTGGTCGCCCGACACCCCGCGACGACTCGGCCGCTAATTGGGATGCGCGAGGCAGATCGCTGTGTAAGGACACGTCGGCGAGGTCGTCTGCTGGGACCGTGCACGACACGTCGACGGAGGCTCACGTGCCCGAGATCTGGGCCGGTACGGATGCAGGTAAGGCCCATCACCACTGCGTGGTGATCGACTCCGAGGGGCGACGGCTGCTGTCGCGCCGGGTGGCCAACGACGAGGCCGAGCTGCTCCAGCTCATCGGCGATGTCCTGGATCTCGGCGAGGAGGCCACCTGGGCCATCGACCTGAACGCGGGCGGTGCCGCCCTGCTGATCGCGCTGTTGGTCAACCACGGTCAGCGGCTGCTCTACATCCCTGGCCGCACGGTCCACCACGCCTCCGGCTCCTACCGGGGTGACGGGAAGACCGACGCCAAGGACGCCTTCGTCATTGCCGACCAGGCCCGCATGCGCCGGGATCTGCACCCGCTGCAGACCGGCGACGAGGTCGCTGTCGACCTGCGGATCCTGACCGCCCGCCGCTACGACCTGACCGCCGACCGCACCCGCGCGATCAACCGGCTGCGCGCTCAACTGCTGGATTACTTCCCCGCCTTGGAGCGGGCCTTCGACTACAGCAGGTCCAAGGCGGGACTCCTGCTCTTGACCGGCTACCAGACCCCGGCCGCCCTTCGCCGGACCGGCAAGAGCCGCCTGGCGACCTGGCTGAAGAACCGCAAGGCCCGTGGGGCCGAGGGCGTCGCCGCCACGGCCATTGAAGCCGCCGAGGCCCAGTACACCGTCGTCCCTGGAGAGAAGCTGGCCGCCGCGATGGTGGTCAAGCTGGCGAGGGAGGTGATGGCCCTCGATGAGGAGATCGCCGAGACCGACCGGCTCATCGAGGGCCGGTTTCGCGAGCACCGCCACGCCGAAGTGATCAACAGCCTGCCCGGCATCGGCCCCCTCCTGGGCGCCGAGTTCATCGCGCTCACCGGCGGCGACATGGATGCCTTCGGCACCCCCGACCGCCTCGCCGGCGTCGCCGGACTGGCTCCCGTGCCCAAGGACTCCGGACGCGTCAGCGGCAATCTGCACCGGCCTCGCCGCTACAGCCGGCGCCTGCTGCGGGTGTTCTACCTCTCGGCCCAGGTCGCCGCCCGCTGCTGCCCAGTCTCCAAGACGTTCTACGACCGCAAGAGGGCGGAAGGCAAGCGCCACAAGCAGGCCATTCTCGCCCTCGCCCGACGGCGCCTGAACGTGCTGTGGGCCCTCATACGTGACGGCCGGACGTTCATGGTGCCCGCACCTGAGCCCGACGCCGCAGCGGCGTGACCGGCTCACAGCGAGTCACCAACTGCGCTTGACAACGTCATTGGGAATCCTCCTCGTGGAACGCCGCCACCGCGGCCTGGTACGCGTCCTCGTCGCCCGACAGGAACCGTTCGCCGAAGGCGCGCCAGGCCTCGGGGTCGCGTGCCGCCCGGGCGTAGGCGCGCTGGAACACCTCGTCGCGGTCGTGGTCGGGGACACAGGAGGTGAAGTGCGCGCCGTTGGGGGTCTCGACGACGCCGTTCACGAACGCGCGCTTGACCAGAAGGGACTGCGGGCCGGCGTCCTTGAGCAGGTCGGCGGTGTCCACGATCCGCTCGCAGGAGACGTACGCGGCGTCGGCGGCCTCGCAGAACAGATCGTCGAAGTACGGGTCCGGGCCCAGGTACTGGGCGTTGCCGTGGACATCCGCCCGGTTGAGGTGGACGAGCGCGGCGTCCAGCCGCAGGGCCGGGACCGCGACCAGTTCCTCCCCGTCCCCGTAGGGGGAAGTGACGGTTCGCAGGTGCGGGTTGACCGTCATCACGTCCGAGGCGAGACCGGCCCGGACCGGCATGAACGGCAGCCGCTGCGCAGCGGCGGTCAGGCCCCACATGAACATCGCCTCGTCCAGTTCCACCAGTTCGAAGGCGCCCTGCCGGCGGGCCGCGGTGAAGTGCGGTTCCAGGGGGATGGAGTCGAGGGTGGCGAAGGCCGCGACGAGCCTGCGGATCCTGCCGCCGGCGGCGAGCAGCCCGACGTCCGGGCCGCCGTAGGAGACGACGGTCAGATCGGTGACGTCCGAGCGCAGCAGCGCTCGCACCAGCGCCATCGGCTTGCGCCGCGAGCCCCAGCCGCCGATGCCGATCGTCATCCCGCTCTCGAGGCGGCCGACCACCTCCTCGGCGGTCATCGTCTTGTCGCTCACCGGTCCTCCTTGGACGACACGAACGCGTCGCGGTGCTTGTCGGCGACGCCGCTGAGGTTGGCCTCGAAGGTGAAGCCCTGCTCGAAGCGGTAGCTGCGGCGGACGTCCACGGGGTCGATCCCGTTGATCGCGGCCTTGGCGAGGCGGATCAGACCGCCGTCCTTGGCGGCGATCTCCCGGGCCAGCTCCAGCGCGGCGTCGTGCAGTTCTTCGCGGGGGACGACCCGCCACACCGAACCGTGCCGGTGCAGCTCCTGGGCGGTGGCGGTGCGCGAGGTGTAGTACAGCGCCCGCATCAGATGCTGGGGGACCAGCCGGGCCAGATGGGTCGCCGCGCCGAGCGCGCCCCGTTCCAGTTCGGGCAGTCCGAAGGTCGCGTCGTCGGCGGCGACGACGGCGTCGGCGTTGCCGACCAGGCCGATGCCGCCGCCCAGGCAGAAGCCGTGCACGGCGGCGACCACCGGGACCTCGCAGTCGTAGACCGCGGCGAACGCCTCGTAGCAGCCGCGGTTGGCGCCGATCAGCGCGTCGTACCCGGTCGTGCGCTGCATTTCCTTGATGTCCACGCCGGCGTTGAAGCCGCGGCCCGCGGCGGTGAGCACCACACAGCGCACCGTCGGGTCGGCCCCCGCGGCGCGCACCGCTGCGGCCAGGTCGTACCAGCCCCGTACAGGGAGGGCGTTGACCGGAGGGAAGTCCACGGTGACGACGGCGATGCCCTCTTGCGGGGCGGAGGTGGAGACACCCATGAGCAGATCAGCTACCTTTCCACCAAACGTTTGTTAGGCGAAGGTAGCAGCGGTTCCCTCACTACGGGAGGTGTCAATTGGCAGCGATCATCGATCTCTCCGGTTCCGTCGCCGTCGTCACCGGCGGAACCCGAGGCGTCGGCGCAGGGATCGCCCGCGCCCTGCTCGAAGCCGGTGCAGAGGTCGTGACCTGCGCGCGACGGGCGCCGGACAAGCCCGTCGAGGCGGCCGGGCGCACGGCCCGCTTCCTCCCCGTCGACCTCCGGGACCCGCAGGCGATCGGAGAGTTCTTCGCGCGGGTGCGGAGCGACTACGGACGGCTGGACACCCTGGTCAACAACGCCGGGGGAACCCCCTTCCGGATGCTCGACGAGGGCGGAGCCGAACGACACGCCCGGGTCGTCGAACTGAACCTCGTCGCGCCGCTGACCGCCTCGCTCGCCGCGTACGAGGTGATGCGCCGTCAGAGCCGGGGCGGTTCGATCGTGATGGTCGGCAGCGTCAGCGGTACCCGCCCGTCCCCGGGGACCGCGGCGTACGGAGCCGCCAAGGCGGGCCTGGAGAACCTCGCCCGCTCCATGGCCGTGGAATGGGCCCCCCGGGTACGGATCAACACACTCGTCCTCGGCGTGGTCCGCACCGAGCTGTCCCATCTGCACTACGGGGACGAGGACGGCATCGCCGCCGTCGGCCGCACCGTGCCGCTCGGCCGGCTCGCCGAACCCGCCGACATCGGCGACGCCTGCGTCTTCCTCGCCTCCGACCGGGCGGCGTACATCAGCGGCGCCGCCCTGCACGTCCACGGCGGAGGGGAGCGCCCCCTCTTCCTCGACGCAGCCACCGTCAACAACTGACCGCCTGACCGCCTCCGGAACGGGTGGGGCGCACATCCGCCGCGCCCGCCGCCTTGGGATAGGGGCACCCGGCCCGGACGGCCGGCGGCAGCCATCCGATCACCGAAAGGACACAGCCATGACCACCGGAATCTGCACCGGACGCGTCGCCGTCGTCACCGGGGCAGGCCGCGGGCTCGGCCGCGCGCACGCCCTCGCCTTCGCCGCGGAGGGAGCGAAAGTCGTCGTCAACGACCTCGGCGTCGGCCTCGACGGCACCGGAGGGACGGGCCCCCGGCCCGCACAGCAGGTCGTCGACGAGATCCGTGCGCTCGGCGGGGAGGCGGTCGCCCACGGCGGGGACATCACCACCGCCGACGGCGCGGCCTCGCTCGTCGCCGCCGCCCTCGACGCCTTCGGTCGCCTCGACACCCTGGTCAACAACGCCGGATTCCTGCGCGACCGCATGCTCGTCAACCTCGACGAGGACGACTGGGACGCCGTCATGCGCGTCCATCTCAAGGGCCACTTCCTGCCGCTCAAGCACGCCGCCGCGCACTGGCGCGCCGAGGCGAAGGCCGGCCGTACGCCCGAGGCCCGTGTGATCAACACCAGCTCCGGGGCCGGCCTGCTCGGCAGCGTCGGCCAGGGCAACTACGCCGCCGCCAAAGCCGGGATCATCGGCCTGACGCTCGTCGCCGCCGCCGAGATGAGCCGCTACGGCGTCCAGGTCAACGCGATCGCCCCGGCCGCCCGCACCCGGATGACCGAGTGGACCTTCGCCGACACCATGGCCGCCCCCGAAGAAGGTGGCTTCGACGCCATGGCCCCGCAGAACGTCTCCCCGCTCGTCGTCTGGCTGGGCTCCGGCGCCTGCGCCGGGGTGAGCGGCCGGGTCTTCGAGGTCGAGGCCGGCCGGATCACCGTCATGGAGGGCTGGCGGCCGGGTCCCACCGCGGACAAGGGCGCCCGCTGGACCCCGGCGGAGGCAGGCGCGACCGCCCTCGAACTGCTGGCCGCGGCCGAGACCCCCCAGCCGGTGTACGGCGCGCGGTAGCAGCCGCCGGTCCGCCGTCGGGGCGGAGCCTTCCTCAACGGGCGGGCTTCGCCGATCCGGCGACCGGCTTCGCCGGTCCGGAGGCCGTGGCGGGCGTCGTGGCGATGCTGGCCTCGGACGACGGGGCCTTCATCACCGGCACCGAACTCCGCATCGACGGCGGCACCCACATGTGACCGACGCCAGGCCGTAGGGTCCGGGGGGCGAGCCGGCGGGGCGGCGGCAGCCGTGCGAGCACGGCACCGACCGCGGACGGCTCCGCCTGACCGGTGGCACACACCCCAGGAGAGTGACGGCATGTCGCGCGAGGCGGGGGGTAGGCGCGAGGCAACCCCGATCCGCAGCGGCCTTTCCGAAGGAGGCTCTCCCCGTGCTGATGGCCCACCCTGTCGTCCTGCGCAACCTGCTCGAACAGTACGACGCGCTGCGCGTGCTGCGCGCCGAGAAGGGGTCGCCGCAGGCCCGCCAGCGCATGGACGACCTGGCGTACACGCTGTGCGTCTCGACCGGAACGAGCGACGTCACCACCGCTCTCGTCGCAGCCCGCCACCGGCTCCCCGGGGCCCGCCCCGAGGACGACTCCGTGCTCGGTGCCTGACCATGCCCTGTTGAGCCGGGCCGGCCACTGCCCGGCGAGGGGCGAATGATCTCGGACACGAGACACCACCTGCCCGAGGAGATTCGGTGAGCAAGAAGAACATCTTCGTGATCGGTCTGGACGACGCCAACCTGGACACCCTGCGGAACGTGCCGGAAGCGGGCGAGTACCGCTTCCACCCGCTCCTGACCACGAAGGAGCTGCAGGTCGGCGAGGTGTCCGTGCCCGGGCTCCTGAAGAAGGCCGAGGGCGTACTGAACGCGTTCGACGGAAGCATCGACGCGATCGTCGGTTACTGGGACTTCCCGGCGAGCACACTCGTGCCCATCCTGAGCGAGCGGTACGGCACACGCAGCACGACCCTGGAGTCGGTCGTCAAGTGCGAGCACAAGTACTGGAGCCGCCTGGAGCAGCAGAAGGTCGTGGAGGAGCACCCGCGCTTCGGCCGGGTCGATCTGGAGGCCGAGGACCCGCGCCCGCCTGAGGGCGTCCGTTTCCCGATGTGGCTCAAGCCCGCGCTGTCGTACTCGTCGGAGCTGGCCTTCGGCGTGAGGAACGAGGAGGAGTTCCGCGCGGCGGTGGAGCAGATCCGCGAGGGGGTCGGCCGTGTCGGTCGCCCGTTCCAGTACATCCTCGACCAGCTGGACCTGCCGCCGGAGATGGAGGGCGTGGGAGGCCAGGTGTGTCTGGCGGAGGAAGCGCTGTCCGGCATCCAGGTCGCAGTCGAGGGCTACGTCCACCACGGCGAGGTCACCGTCTACGGCGCACTGGACTCCATCAACTATCCCGACAGCTCGTCCTTCCTGCGCCACCAGTACCCCTCCACGCTGCCCGAGCCCGTGGTGCGGCGCCTGCACGACGTCTCCGAGCGCGTGATACGCCAAATTGGGATGGACTCGGCGACGTTCAGCATCGAGTACTTCTACGATCCGCGGACCGACGCGATCAACCTGCTGGAGATCAATCCCCGGCACTCCCAGTCGCACGCCGAACTGTTCGAGTACGTCGATGGCGTACCCAACCACCACTGCATGATCAGCCTCGCCCTCGGCAAGGACCCGAGCCTGCCCAAGGGCGCCGGTCGCTACAAGACCGCCGCCAAGTGGTACTACCGCTGGTTCGCCGACGGTGTGGTGCACGACGTGCCGTCACGCGAGGACCTCAGGCGCATCGAGCGGGAGATCCCCGGAGTCCGGATCGACATGGTGCCCGAGGAGGGCCAGCGCCTGTCGCAGATGCCCGAGCAGGACAGCTACAGCTTCGAGCTGGCCCACGTCTTCACCGGAGGGGACAGCGAAGAGGACCTGCGCGAGAAGTACGACCGCTGCGTGGCCGCCTTGAACCTCACCTTCGACCGGCCCACGCCGGGCGGCCGGGACGAGAAGAGCACCTGAGGCAGACGGCCGGGGCCGGCCGGTGTGCCGAGCAGGTCCCCGGCAGCCGCCCAGCCGAGCGAAGACAAGGAGAGAGCCGGCCGTATGCGCTTTGTGAGCAACCTGCCCTGCGCCACAACGGAAGAGGAGCACGTCGCCGTCCCCATGTCCGACGGCATCCGCCTGTCCGCCCGGATCTGGCGTCCCGTCTCCTCGGACGCGGAACCCGTCCCGGCCGTGCTGGAGTACATCCCGTACCGCAAACGCGACCTGTCCTCGGTACGCGACTCCATCCATCATCCCTACATCGCCGGTCACGGCTACGCCTGTGTCCGCGTCGATCTGCGGGGCACGGGCGAGTCGGAGGGCGTGCTGGCGGACGAGTACCTGGAGCAGGAGCAGAGCGACGCGGAGGACATCCTGGCCTGGCTGGCCGAGCAGCCCTGGTGCGACGGCAACACCGGCATGATGGGCATCTCCTGGGGCGCGTTCGCCGCCCTTCAGGTCGCCGCGCGGCAGCCTCCGAGCCTGCGGGCCATCGTCATCGCCTCCTTCACCGACGACCGGTACGCCGACGACATGCACTACATGGGCGGCGCCCTGCTGTCGGACAACCTGGCCGAAGCCGGCACCATGTTCGCCTACGCCACGTGTCCCCCGGACCCCTCCGTCGTAGGCGCGCGCTGGCGTGAGATGTGGCACGAACGCCTGGAGAACACCAGCCCGTGGGTGCTGAAGTGGCTGCGTCACCAGCGCCGCGACGCCTACTGGCAGCACGCGTCGGTCTGCGAGAACTACCAGGACGTGCGCTGCCCCGTCCTCGCCTCCAGCGGCTGGGCGGACGGCTACTCCAACGCGGTGACCCGGCTGCTGGCGAACCTGGACGTACCGCGCAAGGGCCTGATCGGCCCGTGGTCGCACAAGTACCCGCACCTCGGCGAACCCGGCCCCGCCATCGGTTACCTGCAAGAGGTCGTCGCATGGTGGGACCACTGGCTCAAGGGCATCGACAACGGGATCATGGAAGGGCCCATGCTGCAGACCTGGATGCAGGACAGCGTGCCGCCCTCCACCCGCTACGAGGAACGGCCCGGCCGCTGGGTGGGCGAACCGGCCTGGCCCTCACCGCATGTCGTGCCGACCGCCCATCCCCTCAGCCGGCACCGCATCGGCACCCCCGGTGAGACGGCGTCGGGCAAGGACGTGCTGACCGTGCAGTCCCCTCTGTCCGTCGGACAGTTCGCCGGCAAGTGGGCCTCGTACAACGCACCGCCCGACCTTCCCTACGACCAGCGGGAGGAGGACGGCGGGTCATTGGTCTTCGAGACGGAGCAACTCACCGAGCCTGTCGAGATCCTCGGCTCTCCCAGCGTCGAACTGGACCTCTCGGTCAGCGAACCGGTCGCCATGGTCGCCGCCCGGCTGTCCGACGTGGCTCCCGACGGCAGTGCCACCCGCGTCACATACGGCCTGCTCAATCTCACCCACCGCGATGAGACGGGCATCCCGGAGCCGCTGGAACCGGGCACCCGCTACCGGGCAACCGTCCACCTCAACGGCGTGGCCCAGGCCTTCCCTCCCGGACACCGCATCCGGCTGTCGCTGTCCACCTCCTACTGGCCGCTCGCGTGGCCCCCGCCGCGACCGGTGCTGTTGAGCGTTTGCGAAGGCACGAGCAGCCTGACGCTGCCGCTGCGCCCACCGGGCGAGCCCGATCACCTCCCCCAGCGTCCGTTCGGCGAGCCCGAGGGCACGGCACCCCTCTCCACCACCCGGCTGACCCCTCCGGAAGAGCGCTGGGAAGTCCGACGAGACCTGGTCGGCTACAACTCCGAGCTCGAGATCGTCAAGGACCGCGGCATGGTGCGCTACGACGACATCGGCCTCGACGTCGGCCTGCGGGCCTACGAGAGGTACGGCGCGGTCGCCGACGACTTCACCTCGGTCAGCGGAGAAGCGGCCTGGACCATGCGATTCCGCCGGGACGACTGGGACGTACGGGTCGAGACGCGCACCACGCTGAGGTCCAGCGACACCGAGTTCATCGTCGACGCCACTTTGGACGGCTTCGAAAACGACCGCCGCGTCTTCTCCCGTACGTGGAACGAGACACTGCCTCGCGACCACTTGTGAGGGCTTCGGGGCCGCCGCTGCGGGAGGAAGGGCCCGCAGGCGGCGAACATCACCCCCGCCTGAGCCACCTGGGTGCGACGCCCGCCCCCCTCTGCCGGGGCGGACGTCACCCGGCTCCCACAAACCCCGCAGCGAGGAGCAGCCGCACCGGGCCGGGCCGTCCGGCACCCGGCCCAACACCACGTGTCGCGGCAGGCACCCTCGCGGTAGCGTCCGGGGCGTGAGCGCAGTCAGACGTGGGCAGGGAGCCGAAGGGGGCGGGCCGGTCATGGGGCCGGAGCAGCTTCTGGCGTTCGGGGACGCGGTCTTCGCCATCGCGATCACGCTCCTCGTCCTCGACGTCGGTGTGCCGGAGGGGCTGGCCCCCTCGGACCTCGGCGACGCGCTCCACGACGCACTGCCCGACGTGGGCGCGTATGTCCTGAGCTTCGCCGTCATCGGGCTGATGTGGCTCGCTCAGCACGCCCTGTTCAGCTCGATCGCCCGGCTCGACGCGTGGCTGTTGTATCTCTATCTGACACTCCTGGCCGTCATCGCGGGGCTGCCGTTTCCGACCCGTTTGATCAGCGAGTACGGGGACACCGCTGCGGCGACGGTGATCTACGCGGGAGCGATCGCCGCTGCCTCGAGCCTGATGACCGCGATGTCGCTGCGGCTCGTACGCCGGCCGGCCCTGGCGGAACCGGGCATCCCACGCGAGAGTCTGATCCGGGGCGTGCAGGAGGGCCTGGTGATGACGGCCGTCTTTGCCGCCTCGATGCCGCTCGCCTTTGTCTCACCCGTGCTGGCACAGGTCTCGTGGCTGGTCGCGGTCCCGCTGCGCATCTGGCTCTCCCGGCGATCCGCCACCGGCTCCTCTCCGGCCTAGCGGTTACCGGCCGCACCGAGCCTTCGGTGCGGCCGGCTGCCCGGTGGTCGGCGTATCCGCTCCGCAGGGGCGGCTGCCCGTGGGGTGGTGACCTCTGCTCCCAGCGAGCCGGGCGTTCTCAGGACACCACCGGCTTCGCCGTCGCCGCGATGATGCCTTCGAGGAAGTCCTGCCCCGGCTCCTCCCAGGGGGGCAGTTCCGGCACCTCGCGGACGAGGTCGAACGCCTCGTCGATCAGCCCGCGGTGGATCGTGGGGGCGTGGCAGGACGCCGCGGTGTCGATGTCGAGGTCCTGGACGCGGTCCACGTGCTTGCTGAATTTTCCGGCATCCAGCCACAGGTGCCATGGGTGGTTCAGCCGGTTGCCCAGCAGCATGCCTTCACGCCAGGCTTTCGGGTCGAGGTCGGCCGCGTCCTCGGCGGGGTGCGGCAGGGCCGTGGCGAAGGTGTCGGCCGCCCAGTAGACCCGCGTCGTGGCGTCGAACAGTCCGCGCGTCGTCGGGTTGTCGAAGAACGGCGGCCTGATCGCCAGGAGTGTGCGGTCCCCGGCCTGGAAACTCTCGCCGTCGCGAACCCAGCGGGAGCGGTTGAACGGCATCCAGAACTCCTCGGTGTCGATGGCGTAGCGGGCCATCGAGAACCACGTTGTGACCAGGGTGGCGTTCGGGCAGGCAGCCATGACCTGGCGGACGTTTCCCGCGTGGTCGTGGTCGTCGTGGGTCAGGAAGACCCAGCGCACGTCGGCCGGATCGACAAGGCTCCAGGCATGGTCCAGCCACTGCTGCCGGTTCGAGGGCGCACCGGTGTCCACCAGCACGGGCTCCGTGCCGGTGATGACCATGGAATTGACGTAGAACATGCCGACCGGTGGCGCCTCCAGCAGCTGGGGGATGACATAGGTCTCCGGCGCGATCCTGTACGGCTCGACCTTCGGCTCGAAGATTCCTTCGGCGGTGGTCATGGCCCCGCCTCCTCGTGAGTGTCAGACCCGTGAAACACACCGAGCGGTCCCTGGTGCCTCACTCCATCCTGCGCACGTGAAACACGCGGGCACCACCGCTCACGCGCATAACCGCCGGTGCGTCGGGCGTCACCAGCCGCGTTCACGGGGCCACCGCCGGGCTCGCAGCCCGTGGGAAGGCGTTCCGCCTCACCGCAGACACCCCTGCCCATCAAGCAGGACGTGACTTCCACAGTCGGGCAGCAGATCGAAACGTGACCAGCCGCTGCGGGCCCGCCGACGCCGGTACGGCCGTGAGCCGCGCCGACGGCTCCGCGCGAATGCGGGTCGCCGTCATCCCTGGCTCGGCATGCGCGCCAACGGCTGCTTCTCGTCGAACCGCCCATCGGCGCCCCGTCCGATCGAAGCCCGGCACTGCGGGAGGCACGGCCCGCGGTCCAGCGATGCGGCGGCCACCGGCACCCGCTTCGAGCCCGCCTGCCGCCCTGTCGGCTCCGCGACGCGCTGCCTCGTCCATGGCGGCGGCCCACGCCCTTGCGACGACGGTGCGGCCGTTCGACGAGTACGTCGGTTCATCGCCACCGGCGAGCGGGGATGTCTGTAAGAACTCCTGACGGAATGCGGTGTGGCCGGGGACCCTGCTGCCGGCGCTACGTGTGGAGTTGCCATGGCAGGATCCGCCTGTGACGTGCGATGTGTGTGGACACGAGATGCGGCAGGCACCCGTAGTGGAACCGCGGATGGCGTGGGACTTGCCGGTAAAGGAGCGGTGGTTCTGCTCCTGGTGCTACGCATGGACCGAGCCGGGACACGATCCCCGTGAGGTTTCACGACCGCAGTACCAGCCCATGTACGGGCGCTGGGAGCGGGCAGACTCACCCGAGCTGCCTGAGGACGTGGCTCACGCCTATGACACTGCCTATGCCTACACAGATTCCGGCGCAACCCTGTGCGGCATAGGGCACGAGGGCCTCTCTGTCTCTCCGTACTTGTGGGTGCCGGATCGGAGCAACGCCTGTGCCGCCTGCAAGAAGACCGCGGCTGTCATTGACCAGCGCTGGCCACTGGCGATGCGAGGCGGGAACCGTGTCAACCCCACGCCTCCCCCTGATTCCTGCTGGCCCCCCTTCTAGGACTGTCCACGCGATGATCTGAGCCGACTCCAGCAGGTCAACGCGCATGCAAGTTTTGAGGAACGCTTCGTGGATGTCCTCGCGGACCTCCCAACGAATGCGTAGGCGACGGAACCAGTGCAGATGGGCGAACGCATGTTCCGCAAACCAGCGCCAGGCGCCGAGGCCAGAGCCGTGGTCCCTCGGTGCCGCGGCGGGAGATCAGCGGTTTCACGCCGAGGTCCCGAATCAGGCGGCGGTACTTGTCGTGGTCGTCGCCACGGTCGCGCAGAACGACGTCTCGGCGGCGCCGGGGCCGGCCACGCTTGCCGCGCACGGGCGGGACGGCCTGAAGCAGCGGAATCGACTGCGTGACGTCGTTGCGGTTGCCGCCCGTCAGCGTGGCGGCGAGGGGAACCCCGTGGCGTCGGTGATCAGGTGATGCTTGCCGCCTGTCTTCTCCCCCCGGGAGGCGGGCGGACTGCACCCGGTTCGTCGCCTGCTGCCGAGGATCCGCGTCGTCCGAAGGCCCCCTCATATGCTCCGACCTGCACGTTTCGTGATCACTCCGTGCTTGTGCCCGTCGCAGCGGGCCAAGGAGCATGAGGAGCAAACACGCGCAAGGGGTGGGAATGTGAAGACCGTCGGACGCTGGAGAGTCGTGCTCGCACTGCTCCCGACACTCGTCGGCGTGGCCGCATGCCAGACGGGTGACAAGGAGCAGGCGTCGGGGGAGGCGGTCTACGGCCAGCCGTTGGCCCAGCAGTTCCACGCGGCCCAGCAGGCCACACGCGAGGCGGGCACCGCCGGGTTCGTTGCAACGCTGACGTACAGGAGCGCCGTCGGCGACGCGGTGCACACGACCATCGGCAGCCAGGACTACGCCGCAGGGTCCGCCCGGGGGTCGTCCACCCTCCGGGTCCCCACGGACTTCCCGGAGCCTGCCGCCGAGTTCCTCGCGGAGCCGGGCACGACAGCCCGGCAGACTCTGGCAACCGTCGGCGGCGATGTGTACGTCAAGGAGGACGCCGCCGAGTGGCTGCGTTTCACTCCCGAGGCGTTCAACGAGTTCGGTGACGCGACGAGCGCATTGTCCGTGCACGCGGCCGGTGACGCGGCGCCCTACAGCGGCACGCTCGCCGACCTCGTCACGCGTGCGGTCCCGCGCGAGAAGCCGAAGCGCGACGCGGACGGCAATCACACCTATCGGGTCACCGTGCTCCCGGAGTTCGCGGCCGAGCTGCTGCCGTTGAGGGCCCGGGCGGCTGGGAAGGCCGGCATGGGAACGGAGCCTGTCGATATGACGGTCACGCTGGATGCCGAAGGACGCCTGGCCCGGGCCACTGCCGACCTGGACCCGCTCCTGTCGCACATGGACCTGATCGGTGTCACGGGTCTGCAGGCGTCGTACCAGCTCTCGGCGTTCGGCGAACCGTATGCGCACCCGATGCCGGGAGAGGACGGAGTGCGGGTCGAGGATGCCAGGAAGGTGCTCGCGCTCACGGGCACGCTGAAGGGCGGGCAGTGCGCCGCCATGGAAGCGGCCCTCGACTCCCGGGCCGTCGTGCGTCCCGTCGACTGCGCGAAGGCGCACGACATGAGGGTGTTCGCCCAGGTCGCCGTGGACCGGACCGTGCCCGGGAGGACAGCGGTCAAAAGTGGCCTCGACTATGCCCGTGAGGAGTGCGAGCGCGAGGCGACGGTTGCTCCCAAGGAGTGGTTCGCCGACAGCCGTCGCGGGGTTGCGTGGGCCGTCACCGGCAGGTCCGAGGAGCAATCCTCAACGGGCGGCGGTCGGACGGACACGACCGTGACGGGCGCCTACACCTGCTACGTCCCCACTTCCTGACTCCACGGTTCGGCACCGGTGGCGCCCCTGCTCAATCATTCAGCTGCCCTCAGGTGTGTGATCCGGGGCGACCTCTTGCCCGCCTGGCCGCGGACCAGCGTCAGGGGTTCTGAGACCGCCCGTCACCACCAGGGGCCGGTCGGCCGCCGTCGTCGAGCCGGGGCAGCGCGGCCGAGGGGAGGAAGTCGTCGGCATGGCGGTCTGGACGTCCTCGGGAAACCGGCCCGGGTCGAAGAGGGCCTGGACGACGAGTCCGTGGGTGAAGGCGACAGCGGCGGCCGCGAGGTGTTCCGGGTCCGTCTCTGCGGGAAGCTGGCCGAGATCGCGTGCCGCTTCGACATGTGGGCGGATCGTCGAGCGCAGCCGAATGTAGCGGTCGGCCTGTTGCGTGGTCAGCCCCTGGGCAACGTTCAGCCCCGACCTCGACTCGGCCACGGCCACCCTCCAGCGCTACGCCGACCGTCAGGCCGAGGACACCGGCCGGATGTACGGGATCTGGCTGGACGGCACGCTGGTCGGCGGCGTCATGTTCACCCGGTTCGACAGCGCCTCCGGGGTCTGCGAGATCGGCTGCTGGTCCAGGAACGGGGGATGAGCCGCGTCGAATGGTGGGCCGCGGCCGGCAACACCAGCAGCATCGCCGTCGCACGCCGGCTGGGCATGACCCGCGACGGCGTGCTGCGGCAGCGCTTCCCGTACCGAGGCGTGCGGCACGACAGCGAGGTGTGGTCCGTCCTCGCTGAGGAATGGCCGTCTCGCGAGGAAGCGCCCGGCTCCGGTGCCAAGGCCGAACTCGACCGGCTGATGGACGTGTTCATCGGCGCCTTCACCAACACCGAAGACAGCCGGCCGAACCTCGAGGTCATCCGGGACGTCTTCATTGCGCAGGGGAGGATCATCGCGGGCGTCGGGGACGAGCCAGTGATCTACGACCTCGACGCGTTCATCGAGCCGCGGCAGAAGATGCTCACCGACGGGACGCTGACGGAGTTCTCCGACTGGGAGGTCGCGGAGCGGACCGAGATCTTCGGAAGGATCGCGCACCGGTTCAGCGAATACCGCAAGTCCGGGTTCCTTCACGGCGAATGGTTCGAGGGGGCAGGCCACAAGACCACCCAGTTCGTTCTGACGCCGTCAGGGTGGAGGATGTCCTCACTCGCCTGGGAGGACGCGCCCCGCCACGGCCACCGCCACCGACTGAAAACCGCTCGGGGACGGCCCGGGGGAGCGGGGGTGGGGTTGGATGCCTCCGGCGGGTCGGCGCGCCGACAGCCGGCCGATCACGCCAAGCCGTGGGCGGTGCGTGCGCGGCGCACCCCTGAATCGGCGATCACGGCGACGAGGAGCACCCCGGCCGAGATCAGCAGTTGGACGGCGGGCTGGATGCCGACGAGCGCCACACCCGAGGCGATCGACTCGATGACGAGGACGCCCAACAGGACGGACCAGGCCCTGCCGTGTCCGCCGAAGAGGCTGCCACCACCGAGAACGGCGGCCGCCAGAGCGTTCAGCAGCAGAGTGGGCGCGCTCGTCGCCTGAATGGTGGAGGCGGTGGGAGATGCCAGGAACAGTCCGCCCACCGCCGCCATGGTCCCGGAGACCGCGAAGGCCGAGATGCGTACCGCCGTCACATTGATCCCCGCGCGCCGGGCGGCCTCGGCACCGGTGCCCAGGGCGAACACCTTGCGTCCGAAAGGCATGCGCCGGAGGGTGTGGTCCAGTCCCGCGACCACGGCGAGAAAGATCAGGAGGGCCAGCGGAAGTCCCTGGAAGTGGTTGAGGACAGAGGCGGCGGTGAATGCGAGCGCCGCCAGTACCGCCGTCTCCAGAAGGGTTCGGCTGAGTGGCACGGACGGCAGTCCGGCTGCCCGACGGCGGTGAGCGGTCCGGCGGGAGACCGTGAGGAAGGCGAGGACGCCGACAGCCGCCAGACCGTGGGCTACCGCCTCGTGACCGAAGTAGTGGCTGGTCAACGAGGCGACCAGGCCCTCGTCGTCGAAGTTGAAGGTGCCGGACGCACCCAGGATGTAGAGCATCAGACCGGTCCAGCCGACCAGCCCGGCGAGAGTGACGATGAACGCCGGTACGCCGAACCTGGCGGCCAGGAACCCCTGGAAGGCCCCGATCGCCATACCGGAGGCCACGGCGATCATGACCGCCGGCCATTCGGGCAGCCCGGCGCGCACGTTCAGTACGGCGAACACCGCAGCGGCCAGACCGGCGATCGAGCCGACCGACAGATCGAGCTCCCCCAGGAGCAGTACGACGATGATGCCCAAGGCGATCATCCCGGTGCCCACCATGTCCACGGAGATGTTGGACAGGTTGCGTGCCGAGAGGTAGTTGCTGTTGAAGGCCTGGAAGACCAGCCAGAGGACGACGAGCCCCATGACCGCGAGGGCGCGACCGAGGTCGCCGCGGCGCAGATTGCCTGTGATCGGTGCTTCCCACGGGGCGAGACCCCGTACAGGTGCCATGAGGCGCCGGCCGATGCCACCGCCCTCACTGTCTGACAGGGCATCGGCGTCCGCCACGCCTGGCCTCTTCCCGGACGGTCCTGACCGGTTCACAGTCCCAGTTCCTCCGCTTCTGCCCTTCGCTGGGTGACAGCGTGTTCGGTGGCGCCCGTGATGGCAGAGATCATCTGCTCCTGGGAGGTGAGATTCACGTCGAAGTAACCGTTGTTGCGACCCAACCGCAGCACTGCGACCCAGTCCGCGACCGCCTTGACGTCCCCGAGGTTGTGACTGACCAGCAGGACGCCCACTCCCCGTTCCCGCAGCTGCTCGATGAGGTCCAGGAAGTGATTCGATTGTCTGATGCCCAGGGCGGCGGTGGGCTCGTCGAGCACGATGAGCTTGGGCTCACTCAGCAGTGCACGGGAGATGGCGACGCTCTGCCGCTGACCGCCTGAGAGGGTGGCGACGGGAACGCGCACGTCGGGAACTTTCAGCGACAGGCTGTCCATCAGCTGTCGAGTCCGGCGTTCCATCTCGACCTCGTCGAGTCCGCCGCTCCTGCGCAGCTCCCGGCCGAGGAACACATTGCCCACGACGTCGAGGCCGTCACACAGCGCCAGATCCTGGTACACCGTCGCGATACCCAGTTTCTGAGCATCGTGAGGACGCGCGAGCGACACCTTGCGCCCCTCCCATACGATGTCGCCGGCGTCGGCGGGCTCCACGCCCGAGATCACCTTCACGAGTGTGGACTTCCCCGCACCGTTGTCCCCCATCAAGGCGACCACCTGGCCGGACCGGATCTCCAGGTCGACCCCCGCAAGCGCCTTCAGCGCCCCGAAGTTCTTACGGACAGCGCGCAACGACAGCAGGGGCGGTGGTGACACATGAGCCATCTGTTCTCCCTCGTCGCCGCCCGTCCCGGTCCGCGGGAAGACAAGAACACCGCACAGGCCTAGAGGAGCCCGGCCTTCCTGCAGGCCTCTGCGAGCTTAGGGGTGCAGATCTGCTCGACCGTGTATACGCCGTCCTTGACGACGGTGTTCTTGATGCTATTGGCGGTCACGGCAACCGGTTCGAGCAACACGGCCGGGATCTTCCTGTCGGTGGCATTGCTCACCGTGGTCTCGGCGATGCCGCGCAGCTTTTCGCCCCGGCCCAGAGCCACTGCCATCCCGGCGGCGGCCTTTGCCTGCAGTCCGTACGGCTTATAGGCCGTCATGTACTGCTCGCCCTTGACGATGCGCTGCACCGCAGACAGCTCGGCGTCCTGACCGACGACGGGTGGCAGTGCTGTGACGTGCGCCTTCTTGAGGGCGGCGATGGCACCGGCCGCGATCACGTCGTTGAGGGCGTAGACACCGTCGACGCGGTCCGGTCCAAGACTGACGACGGCGGCGGACATGGCGACGTAGGAATCCTGCTCGTTGAACGAACCGATCGTGTATTCCTCGGCGATATCCGCCTTCCCCTCGAGGGCGGACAGCGCTCCTTCCACGCGCGGGGGCAACGAAGCGGACGACGGTACGGTGGCGTCGAGCCATACGATCCGGTCGCCACTGGCTCGGCGGCTCATGCCCCGGATCAGCGCCTCGCCCTGAACGCGTCCGACGGCGTAGTCGTCGAAAGAGACGTACCCGGAGACGGGGCCCTCGGCGAGACGGTCATAGGCGATCACCGGCACACCGGCGTCGCGGGCCCTCTGGACCGACCGGCGCAGCGACGGACCGTCGACCGTGTCGAGGACGAGCACGTCGACCCCGTTCACGAGCATGGTGTCCACCTGCCGGCGCTGGGTGGAGACGTCACCGTGGGCGTTGGCGTCCACGACGGAGCAGGCGCCGCACAGTCGCCTGATCTCCTCCGCGATGAGGGGGCCGTCGAAATTCTCGTACCGCGTGGCCTCGTTGTCCGGGAACAACAGGCCGACCGTGAGACCGGTGTCCGAGGTCTTCCGGGGTGGGACGTCGGGCTGGTCCGTCTGCCCGCAGCCGGCCAGTGCCACCGACAGGGACACCGCGGCCGCCATGACGGCGGAACGATGCGGGCCGCTGCGCATGTCACGCCTCCTTCGCTGCCGTCCGGCCGGGACCCGCCGGCTGGATGCGCCCTTCACGAACGCCGTGCCGATCCTTCCGTCCCGACGCCCACAGAGGGGACCGTGTGAGCCGCCACGGCGATCTCGCTCCACACCCGTTTGCCTCCGCCGACGGGTACCGAGCCCCATGCTTCCGACATCGCCTCGACGAGGAGGAGTCCGCGTCCGCCGGTAGCCTCCCAGTCCACGGTCGTGGGTTTCGCGGGCGCTCGCGGCAGGGTGTCGGTGACCGCGACGCGCAGCCTGTCTCCGGCAAGGGTCAGGTCCAGACGCACGTCGCCCATGGTGTGCACCACGGCATTGGTGACCAGTTCGGAGACGACGAGCTGTACCGCGTCCACCTCCTCCGACACGCCCCAGGATCGCAAGGTGCGTGCGGTGAAGCGGCGCGCGTGCATGACGGCGTCCGGGAGCCGCCAGGCCCTCCAGCCGGCCCTGACGGGTCGCAGACGCAGCCCGTCGTAACGCAGGAGCAGCAGGACCGCGTCGTCGCTCCGGTCGGCTCCGCCGATCAGGTCGTCGGCCATCTTCCTGAGGTCCGACGGGTCGGCTGCGTCGATCGCCTCCCGCATCCGGCGCATTCCCTCCTCCAAAGGAAGCCGGGTGGATTCCACCAGGCCATTGGTCACGAGGGCGACCACCGTGCCGGGGGCCAGATCGACCGTGGTCAGGGGAAAGTCTGCCTCCGCCACCACGCCCAGGGGCGGCCCTCCCGTGTCGTCGAGAGCCTGAGGCGCGACATCCGGCAGACACAGCAGGGGAGGCGGGTGACCGGCGCGTACGAACCACGCGTTCCCCTCCTCCAGGTCAAGGGACATGTAGCAGCACGTGGCGAACAGGTCTGTCTTCATTCCGGCGAGCAGGCGATTGGCCCGCGCGAGGACCACATCGGGTGGATGGCCCTCCGCCGCATAGGCCCGGACGGCCGTGCTGACCCGGCCCATGACCGCCGCTGCCTCCGCACTGTGCCCTTGCACATCTCCGACGACCAGGGCCACGTGATCGTCGGACAGCGAGAACACGTCGTACCAGTCGCCTCCCATGGCGGGGCCGTCGGCGGCAGGCAGGTAACGGGCGACGGTGGCGGCGCCGGAGACTTCCGGAAGCTCCCGGGGCAGCAGGCTCTTCTGCAGCGTTCGCACGCGCTCTCGCTCCGTGTCGGCTGCCGCAACGCGGGCAACGGCCTCTGCGCATCGGCCGGCCGTCACGGAGAGCCAGGCCCTTTCCGTCGCGCCGAGCGGGTGAGGCGTGTCCCAACCGACGAGGAAAACACCGATCATCCGCCGCTCGGCGGACAGGGGCAGGACCGCGAGACCGCCCTGGGCGATGCCGGCCAGGCCCTGCTCGAGGTCGTTGCCCGCAGGCCACACCGCTGTCCGTCCTGAGCGGAGCACAGCCGCCAGAGTGGGCAGGTCCGGCAGAGGCGCCTCAAGCCATTCCATGCGGTTGTCCGGCCGCCACAGCTGCGGCCACTCGCTCGGCTTCCGCGGCTCCAGGACGCCGACCGTCAGCCGGTCGTCGTTCAGTCTGGCGAAGGCCACGCGGTCAGCCGCCAATCGACGGTGAAGACATCGAACGACGGTCTCCGCCACCTCCCGCACGGTCGTGGCATCGGCGAGCTCACGCGACAACTCCTCCACCCCGGCCGCTTCCACCACCTCCGCGTCGTGTGCGCTGTCGGCGACGACCCCCAGAACGCGGACGGACGTTCCCGTGCTGTCGGTCAGGACCTTGCTGCGCAAGTGCAGCCACCGCGGCTCGCCGGAGGGCCGGCGCACCCGGAACATCAGGTCCCGAACCTCCGACGTCCCCTTCCCTCGTCCCACGACGGCCATGAACGTCGCAAGGTCGTCCAGGACGATGCGCGCGACCAGGCTCTCGACGCAGCCGTCGAACGTCTCCGGGGGGATTCCCACAAGGTCGAGCAGGATCCGGTCCGCGTCGACACGGCCCGAGTCCCGGTCCAGGGCGAAGGTGCCGACATGCGCCCAGGGCAGTGCCTGCCCGCGGGCCGCATCGGGCCCGGCACCTCCGGGCGCTCCCGTCGCCATCACGTACGACAGCTGCTCGGCGTAGGTCTCGAGCAGGACGCGCCGGTCGGGCGCAAACCCACCGGGCGCCTCGTTCACCACGACCAGGCATACCGTCGCAGGCCCGCCCGTGCCCGGCGGCAGCGGACTCAGCGGCACGACGCCCAGCGAGACAACGGTCCGCGGCAGGTCCGGTGCTCCTTCGCTGCCCGAAGGGAGCTGTGCGGACTCGTGCCACAGCGGCCGGCTGGAGCGGGCGGCGTCCGCAACGGGAGAGTCAGCGGAGAGGGGAAGAACCTCGGGAAGCGCGAACCGGCCCTGCGCGCCCGCGACGTGGACGATCCGCAGCTCCTCCGTCTCTGCGTTCACCAGGTACACGACAGCCAGGTCCGCGGCGGCCACCATCCGCACCCGCTCAGCACCGGATGCCGCGAGGTCCGCCTGCGGGCCATAGCCGGACACACCCCCGGGCGCATCGTGCTGACGGCCAGGGACCCCGCCCTCGCCTGCGCCGGACATCGAATCCCATCCCTTCCAACCGTTCACACTCCGAGGGGAGCGACCTGCTCCTCCACGTCGCGTTCGACGTTCCAAACGGCGATCTGAGAGACGGCCTTGTATGGAAGGCTGCGGACGCTTCCACACCCCCAGCTTTGAACGAGTCGTCCCTGCCCGCATGCGGAGCGGCCGGAGGGTGCCCGCATGCGGGGTCGGCCCGACCTCCGTGAAGCCCAGGCCGTGCGCCGTTTCCTGTGTCACGAGGGATTCCACGGCCTCGGGGTTGGCTTCCTCGCCGTAGACGTCGTCATTCCCATGCATGACACCCAAGGTCAGCTTCTTTGAAACTCCCTGGTGGCTCGACCTAAGGCGTAATACCTTACTCTGACCTTCTGGTCGGGAGGCCGAGGAAGCCGCACACGAGGAAGCGGGGTGCCATGACCACGATCACGCTCGGTGAGCGCGAGATCCGTGAGACGGTGACGATGAGGGAGGCCATCGACGCCGTACGGCGCGGCTTCATCGACCTCGCCGCCGGCGAGTTCGAGATGCCCACCCGCACGGCGCTTCGGGACGGCCGGTTCCTGGTGATGTCCGCTCATCACCGGTCCACCGCGTCCGCGATGACCAAGACGTTGAGCGTGGACTTCGATCGCAAGCCGGCCATCACGGGCACCGTGGTCTGGAGCGAGACCGGCCGTCCGGACCACCTGGTCGCCGACGCCGCAGTGGTGACGACCCTGCGCGCCGGTGCGGCGGTCGGCGTCGCCACCGATCTCCTCGCCGCACCCGACGCCGGTCGGCTGGCCCTGATCGGGGCCGGCGCACAGGCCCCGGACCAGGTCCGCGCCGTCCACGCGGTCCGGCGGCTGCGTCAGCTGACCGTGGTGGACGCCGACCCGCGACGCGCCCACGCCCTCGTCGAGGCACTGAAGCCCGAACTGCCGGGGGTGGAACTCCTGACCGCGGCCGATGCCGAATCGGCCGTTCGGAGGGCCGAGATCGTGTGCTGCGCGACCAACGCGACCAGCCCACTCTTCCCGGAGTCCGCGCTGCCCGCGCAGGTGCACGTCAACGCCATCGGCGCGTACCGCCCCACCATGCGCGAGCTGCCCGATGAACTGCTCGCCGACAGCACCGTCGTCATCGACGAACTCGGTGCCGCCCTGGAGGAGTCCGGCGAAATCATCCACGCCGTCGAAGCGGGTGCCATCTCCAGGGACGCCCTCACGGAGCTCGGCGCGGCGCTGACCGTCCCCGACACGGAGTACGGAAAGCGCACCGTGTTCAAGACCGTCGGTGTCGCCGTGCAGGACTGGGCCATTGCCCATCTGCTGGCCGGCAAGTTCCTCACCTGATACGACGTGACGCTCCGAACTGGAGACAGTGCAGCGATGGCACACCATGCGGTGATCGTCGGTGCGGGCGTGAGCGGACTGGCCACACGCCCACCGGATCGCCCGAGACGGCCTGGCCGTCACCGTTGTGGACGCGACCGGCGGTGGGACCGGTGCGTCCACTCAGCTCCGCTCCAGCGGCCCGGCGGTGACGTCGATCCTCGCCGGGGGCGCTGAGGTCCGCGGTGACCTGTTCGTCCTCGCCGCGGGAGCGCACACCGGCCGGCTCGCGCGTCCCGCCGGACACGCGCTGCCCCTTCAGCCCGGCAAGAGGGGATTCGACGACACGAGCGGCTCGGTGACACTTCGTCACGCGGTGTACCGGGGCGAGGCGAAGGTGGCCGTCACCCCGCTGTCCGACCGACTGCGGCTCGCGGGAACGATGGACTTCGGCAGCTCCGACGCAACGATCGATCAGCATCGTCTGCGTGGCATCGTCCGCTCTGCCTGGCAGCCCGTTCGGGGACCCGGGACCGGACTGGGGCGGGTTGCGTTCACAGTGCGATGGGCCGGTACTTCAGCGCCTCGTCGATGATCTCTTCCGCAGATGCGTTGTCGTCCTGGGGATGGAAGATCAGGCCGGTGACACGGGGGTGCAGTACGTTCGCCTCGAGGAGAACCAGGTAGTAGTCCGTTTCCGGGTCGCCCGCGAGGATTCTGCGCACGATCTCGACGAGTTCGTCCCTTGTGATGTCTGCGACCCGGGGACGGGCCGGCCGGGCCGCTTCCCTGGCCACGTCCTCCAGGTCTCTGCTTTCCCAGTACCAGGTGAAGGTGTGGGCCGTGTAATCGTGGCCGGTCACTGCGTTGAAGGTCCGGATTGCCTCGTCGGCATCCGTGGCACGGTCGGTCACCAGGCGGGAGATCCGATCGATCTCGCGGCACAGTTCTTCGAGCCGTTGCGGGCTCACTGGCGGGGGCAGCAGCTCGGGTCTGAGGTCCACGGCCGCATTATGTCCGCCGGTGCCCAATGCCGTACCTCGGTCGTTGAGTTCCGCAGACCCGCGGACGACGTCGCCATGAAGGAATCTGCTCCGCGAACCGCAGGGCGGCGTGGAGGCCGGCATCGGGGACCTTCTGCTGAGGTGCATGAGACCGGGGCGACGTGCCGAGCGCGAAGGAAGCCCCGCCGGTCGGGCCGGCGGGGCTTCCCAGGCGTCAGAGCATGAGAAGCAGCCGCGTGTTCGGTATCAGCTTCCGGTTCACGCTGGTGCTCTGCACGAAGATGGTGAAGTCGTCGTTGTGGTCCGGCTTGACGCGAACTTCCATGTCCGGCAGGCCGAGCAGGGCTCGGGCCTCCGGCCCCGTGTACACCCGGTCCGTCTTCTTCTCCAGCACCGCGATCTGCTTCCGCGCCTGGATCTTCTCCGACTTGCTCAGCTGGTAGAACGCACCACCGGTACGGTACGTGTGCCCGCATTCGATGACCCAGTCCCGGATCGCCGCCGCGCGAGCCACCGGGATCAGCTGGTACTCAGAGGGATTCACCGGGGTGAGACCGGCTGCCTTGATGGTGTCCTTGTTGACCGCCTCCGCACCGGTGGAGAACACGGCCCGCGATCCCCGGATGCCCTGGGAGCGGCCCACCATGAACTTCTCGGTGGCCTGCTGGATGACCTGCCCGGCTTCCTCCAGACCCTGTGTGCTCGTGGCGTCCCAGATGGCGATGTTGTCCTTCGGGAAACCGCACTGCATGGCCTCGCGCTTGCCCATCTGGTCCGGCACAAGGACGGCCAGCGTCCAGTTGTCCTCCTGCGTCTCGATCAGCTGGGCCACCGCCTTCACCAGTTCACCCGGAGTCCTGGCCGGGGCACCGGGGCAGCGGTGACTCGCGTTCTCCTGGCCATCGGTCAGTACGAACGTCAGGAAGCTGTGGTCGCCGTACAGTTGAGCAGTCTGCGCCAGCTCGCGCTGCGACTGCAGTGTGGCCGCCAGCAGAGCCGTCATACCACCGACCCGGTACAACTGCTTCAGGGACGGCATCCGCAGCACGTCCTTGTCGTAGATGACGCACTCCACCTTGTCGGCGAAGACGTACACCGTGACGCGGGTTTCCTGGTCCAGTTCCTGCGATCGCCGGGCCAGATAGGCGATCTGCTGGTCGGCGACCTCGACCACCTTGCGGCTGAGGTGTGACATGGACGAACTGGCATCCAGCACAAGAGCAACGTGATTGATGTAGTTCTGGTTTCCGGACATGATCGTTCCCCCTCTTCCGACGAGATGCTCCAATCCTCGCACCCACCACTGACAATCGATCTTGGTGTGGCAGAGCAGTGATCTCGCAGGGGACGGGGCTGCCCCGGCCCGGTGTCCCGGCTCTCAGTCGCAGCAGTCGCAACAGCACTTGCACGGGTTGCAGCAGCCCCCGCCACCGCAGCAGCCGTCACCCGAGTCGCCGCCGGAACCACCGGAGCCTCCCGACCCGCGACCGCCGCCGCCCGAACCGCCGGAGGAGCCACCCGAGTTGCCGCCGAACCAGCCGTCCCGGCCCGAACCGTCCCGGCCCGAACCGTCCCGGCCCGAACCGTCCCGGCCCGAACCGTCCCGGCCCGAACCGTCCCGGCCCGAACCGTCCTGGCGAGAGCCACTGTTGCCGTCGCCGAACTGCCAGGGCTCTCCGTCGTCTGGACCGGTGTCCTCGCTGCAGGTGCAGCAGTTGAAACACAGCCTGCAGTCGCGGCACAACCGGCGCCACTGGCCACACCGCCGGCACTGCCCCTCCGAGGGCCGGCCGGACGCCATCGAGGCGCCCTCCGGGGCCGCGCCCGCAAGCGCCCCGACGCCGCAGGCCGTGCCCGTGCCCGTGCCGGTCGCCGAGGGCGTTTCCGTCGCCGTACGGCGTCCCAGCCAGGGAAGCATCCGCGGGCCCCGCGCCTGGTGGCGGTGCCGGTGGTGACGATGCCGGGGGTCGAAGACGCGGTCGACAGCGCGCTCCAACTCGCCGCCCAACAATGCCCGCGCCAGCCGCCCGTCCACGAACTCGGCGTCGGACAGGGCGAGTCCGATCCCATGCGCGGCGTCGTCGCAGAGCCGGCGCACCTCGGCACGGTCGGCTCCGGTCACGGCGATCGGGTTCCACGCGCCGGACGCCTCGTCGGCGTCCAGGTCCTCCACCGCGTCGAGCAGGTGCGCCAGCCGGCCGAACAGACGGCCGGCCTCCGCCAGCGGCTCGGCGTTCCCCGGGCGACCGGCGAGCACCGCGGTGTGAGCGAAGGCTGCGGCGGTTGCCGTCTCCGTGGGCTCCGTGACCGTCAGAAGCGAGTCGCCGGGGCCGGTCAGCCGTTCGATCTCCGACTGCCGTTCGACCGCGCCGAGCAGCACCGCGGTGTCGAAGCCCAGCCGTTCGCCGCCCGCGGCACCCGCACGGTCCCAGCCATGGGCGATCCGGTGTGCCGCCAGCGTCACCGGGCGGCGGCCCAACAGGCCGTCGCCGTCGGCCACATGATCACGTATCTTCGCCGCGGCCAGCACCAGCGACACCGTCGCCGCCAGCCGGGCGCCCTCGCCCTGCGCCACGTCCGCCGATCGCATCCCGCGCAGCGGGCACGGACCGGCGCCTCGCCGCCAGTCGCCGGTACGCTCCGACTGCGCCTCGGTCAGCACCGAGACGATCAGGCCGTCGTAGTTGGTCGCCACCCGCGCGAACTGCCCGTACTCGCCGCGCAGCGCCAGGCACAGCCCGCACAGATGCGCCATCCACTCGGTACGCATGCCCTCGCCCAGGCGATGACGGCATGGCCTGATGATTCCGAACACCGAAGTTCTCCCCCGTAGTCACAGCTGCCAGGACACAGCCGGATGGGCGGCAAGACCGCACATGAGGTACGACCGCATGTGACGCGGGACCGCCCGTCACCCAACGGGCGACATCCTAAGGCCTGTCCTGTATCGGAGCGTGAGCTGCGGCGTTGCCGACGGTACTTCGTGAGGTGGGTCCAGGCTGTCGCCGGGTTCACACCGGTGGACGGTGCGGCTCGATGCCCTGCGGCAGCAACGCCGCGTGCTGGGCCCACCGGACGCTCGCCAGAACCCCACGTCCCGCGACGCGTGAACGTCCACCACCACGAGAACGGGTCGCCTTGACGGAGTATCAGGATCTTCACGGCTCTGTCCCGACAGCGTTCCGTCCGGCGTCCGGCCGAGGCCCCGTGGTTAGCCTGACCGCGCTCCATACGTCCAAGGAGTCTCCGAACGGCAAGAGGAAGTGGGAAAAGACGTGGACAGTCGTGACGGGCACGCGATGTCGCGAAGGCAGATGTTCAGGATGGCCGGGACAGGGCTGGCTCTGGCCGTCCTCGGAGCCGGGGCCGTGGGATGCGGTCCCGAGGAGGCCGACGTGTCGGGCGGGGGCCCGACACCGGGCGGGGACAGGAACGGTGACAGCTTCACCACCCCGCCGCCGGGCACCGCCCCCGAGCCTCTGTGGCAGGCGGATGCCGTGGACAACGGTGTGACCGGTCCCGACGCGATGGCGGTGATCGGGGACCTGGTCCTGGTCGCGGGCGACCCGCTGGTGGCACGCGAGATCACCACCGGCAAGGAGAGGTGGTCTCGGGCCGGCGTCACCACACCCAACGCCAGGCTCATCGTCGGCGGCGGGACGCTCTACCTCGGCAGCGCCGAGTACGACGGCGACGTGGTGGGGCTGGATCCGGTCACGGGCAAGGAGACCTGGCGCAGTCGCCTGGGCAAGGAGTACGACCAGCCGCGTCCGATCGCGGCCGACGACCGGCATGTCTACGTCGTCGCCGGCATCCTGGAGAAGGACTTCACGACGCCCAACAACGTGATCGCTGCCATCGACACCACCTCCGGAAAGATCGCCTGGCGTGAGCGGCGCGACGCGGGGACCGAGGAGTACGGCATCACCGCATCGGTCATCGGTGGGCGGATCGCCTACACGGACTACCGGGAGAACGTGACCGTCCGCGACACGGCGACAGGCCGACAGCTGTGGACGAAGAAGATCAGCGAGTCCAACGACCGCCATTTCGCCGTGCACGAGGACCTGTTGATCCTGGCGGACGGCCGGCGGCTGCGAGCGCTCGAACTGGCCGGGGGCAAGGAACGCTGGTCGCTCCCCACGGAGGAGTTCAGCTCGTTCAAGGACCCGTTCGTCCTGGACGGAGTGCTGTACGCGTCCGACAGCGTACGCGGCATGTGGGCGGTGGACCCCGGCGCGGGCAAGCAGATCTGGCACAACGAGGATCTGCTCGAGTCGGCGACGTCGGCTTGGCAGTTCGCCAAGGTGGGCGACACCGTCTACGGCGCGACGGAGTTCGACGAGGACGGCGGCGTGCACGCCTTCGACGCGACGAGCGGGAGGCTTCGCTGGACCTACAACGACAAGACGGGCGACAGCGAGAAGTGGTACGTGGTGGCGGCGGGCAACCGGCTGGCCGTGAGGCACGGGAAGCGGATCTACGCGTTGCCCGCCGTATGATCCGGCGGACGAAGGCACGCGATACGGCCGGTTGCCCGGAACAGGCGCCGCGCTGTCGCTCCGTCCGCCCTCCTGGCCCGGTCAGGGACTTGGTCGAGTTCTCCGACGGGTCGGGAGCGCCCCGGATGGTCGCGTACACGGCACGCGAGCTGCCGCCGGGCGACGTGCCTCTCGACCGCCGACACCGCACGCGACCTGGACCTGCTGCGCCGTGCGGTGGGCGAGGACCGGCTGCGCTACTGGGGCATCTCCTACGGCACGCTGCTCGGCGCGACGTACGCGAACATGTTCCCCGGCCGGGCCGGGCGGCTCGTGCTCGACGGAAACGTCGACCCGCAGGTGTGGGTGAACCACGGCGCAGAAAGTGAGCCCGCGACGAACACCTTCCTGCGCCTCGGTTCGCACCTGGGTTCCGTCGACACACTCGGCCAGTTCCTCGCTCACTGCGGACGCGCGCCGGTGTCCCGCTGCGCCTTCTCCGCCGGAAGCCCGGGGGCCACCCAGGCCAAGTACGAGGCACTGCTGAAGCGCCTCGCCGAGCGGCCGGTGGGCAGCTGGACGTACGCGCGAGTGGTGAGTGAGGTCCGCGGCGAGCTCTACACCGTGCACCCGGGCTGGACCGGGCTGGCCGAGGTTCTGCAGACCCTTTGGCAGGGCAGGGCGCCCCAGGAACCACCGGCCGGGCCCGCCGGCTACCCCGGGTTCGAGCAGTCGCTCGCGGTCCTGTGCGCCGAGAGCCCCAAGCCCGCCCTGCCCAGCCGGTACACGGCGCTGGAGTGGCAGGCAGTGGAGCAGACCGGGGCCTTCGGGCGCTGGTGGGTCTGGGCCAACGAGCCGTGCACCGCGTGGCCGGCCCGCGCGGCCGACCCCTGCACCGGCCCGTGGAACCGCCCCACCGCCCACCCCGTCCTGGTGGTCAATCCGGCCTACGACCCCTCCACCCCCTACCGCGCGGGGCGGGCGATGGCCGCAGAGCTCGCCGCCGCCCGGCTGTTGACGCTCGACGGCTACGGGCACACCGCGTTGGACAACCCGAGCACCTGCGTGAAACGGCACGTCGTCCGGTACTTCCTCACCGGGGCCCTGCCACCGCAGGAAGCGCGGTGCGCACAGGACACCCCGCCCTTCGCCGCCCCCGCAGAGCAGGGGAAGTCCCCCGCCGGCACCGCGGCCCCGGGTCGGAGCACGAACGCGGCGGAGGCGGGGGCGCCGTCCGCGACCGCGGCTGCGAAGGGCGCGGTGCGGTTCCCGGTGTGGCCGCTGCGCTCGGCGGACCTGTTCCCTGCATGGCCCACCGGGGCGACGCCCTCACGCCTGGACTGAGCCCGGAAAATACGCGTGTTCTGGTTCAGCCGGGGTGGCCGCGCTCGCGTACTCCGGTGACGAGCACTCCGCCGGCGAAGACAAGGACGAGGACGAAGGTGGCGATGCCGAGGACGTCCTGGAGCCCGCTGGCAAGGCCGCTGTAGCCTACGTCGATTCCGAAGGTCACCGAGCACGCGCCGGCCACGAGGGCCGTCCAGCCCAGCCAGCCAGGAATCCGGCGACCCACGAGAATCGCCGCCCCGAACAGCGCGAGACTCAGCCCGAGCAGGATGCGGAAGTAGCTCTGCAGTCCCCATTCCAGCCAGCGCACGGTCTCGGCATGGGCAAAGCGGATCGTCTTCTCCGCGCCGGAGGCGCCGGCCCATGAGTCGACGGCCTGCTTCAGGCCTACGCCGTCCAGCCCCTGCAGGACAGCCCAGACGGCGGCGGTCGCCACAGCCGCCGCGGCCGCGAGCTGCGCCACCAGGGCTGACCTCTCGGTACCGCGCAGGACGCGGTAAAGCACGAGCAGACCGCTCAGCGTCACCAGGACGGCGATGAACTGGCCCAGATGAACGGCGACCCAGCTGCCGCTTTCCGCGTACTCGCTGAAGATCGCGGGATGGTCGTCTTCCTCTCCCGAAGGATGAAGACCTGCGGTCAGGACGACATTGAGAAGGAAGCCGCCCAGCATGAGCGCGCCGGCAAGCGTCAGCGTGCGGTGCCGGGAGCCGGCTGTGTCCGCCCCCTCACCAACCGGAATGTCCGGACCCATGAGCAGAACCAGTCCTCTCGCTCCCACCGACCGACGTACCTGAGCATCACCGGCACGCAGGCGCTGTCCCGGACCATGCGGCACCCCTCACCCGAACGAGGTCCGATCGCGGCCGATTGCGTGGATGGCGACCGGGCGTACGCGTGGAGATCCTCGCCGTACGCCGAGCAGCCGTGGACGTACCCGGTCGTGCCGGCCGAAGCTCGCCGTGCCGACGCTCCGCGGACGCCGCTTCACCACCCGCGCGAGGCCTGACCGCGCTCCTCGCAGGCGCCGACAAGGAGGCCCATCCCTGTCCTGAACAGGGGTTCCACCACCCCTAGGCGGCTCTGACACGCTGTAGCGACCGGCAACGCGCATAGTGGAAGCAGGGAGGGTGCCACCCACAGGAACGGGAGAGGACCTGTGACCACACCGCCGATCGGCTATCAGGCGCTGTTCGCTGCCACCCCCAGTCCGTATCTGGTGCTGGGCCCCGATCTGGTGATCCTCGACGTCAACGCGGCGTACTGCCACGCGACCGGCCGTTCCCGGGAAGACCTGGTCGGGCAGTACATCTTCGACGCGTTCCCCGACAACCCCGCGGACCCCCATGCCGACGGGGTGCGGAACCTGAGTGCCTCCCTGCATCGGGTTCTGCGTTCGGGGGAGCCGGACACGATGGCGGTACAGAAGTACGACATCCCCGTGCCCGGATCGGGGGCGTTCGAGGAACGGTGGTGGTCACCGATCAACACTCCCGTGCTCGGACCGGACGGGCAGGTGGCATGGATCATCCACCGGGTGGAGGACGTGACCGCGTTCGTGCTGTCCCACACCGCCCACGGGAAGCCGGGGCAGGCGCTCAGCGAGTGGCAGGCCATGGAAGCCGAACTGTACGGGCGAGCCCAGGAGCTCCAGCGACTGAACGATCAGTTGCGCCAGGCTCATGACAGGGAACGGAAGGTCGCCGTCACCCTCCAGGAGGCCATGCTGCAGTCCCCGGATCTGGCCCGGCACCCGGACATCGCGGTGCGCTATCTGCCCGCGGCCAAAGGGCTCAACGTGTGCGGGGACTGGTACGACGTGGTGGACCTGCCCGACGACGCCTTCTCGGTCGCGGTGGGTGATGTGGTCGGCCACGGTCTGGAGGCCGCCGCCGCGATGGGCATGCTCCGCAGCGCGCTGTCCGCCGCCGTCCGTGCCCTGCACGACCCGGCCAGGGCCATGGAGGTCCTGGGCCTGTATGCCCGAGCGGTGGACGGGGCACTGGCCACCACGGCGGTCGAAGCCGTCATCGACACCCGCCGCCGCCACATCACCTACAGCAGCGCCGGCCACCCCCCACCGGTCCTGACCCGCCCGGACGGCACCGTCGTCCTGCTCGACCAGGCCACCGACCCCCCGCTGGGCGCCCGGCCCCAGCATGTCCCACGCCCCAGAGCCGCCGTGCCCTACACCCCTGGCGACACCCTCGTGCTCTACACCGACGGCCTCATCGAACGCCGCGGCGAGGACATCGACGCCGGCCAGCGCCGGCTCGCCGACATCCTCGCGGGCAACCCTCGCATGTCCCCAGAGCGCCTGGCCGACACGCTGTTGTCCCGGTTCGGGGTCAGCGGTGGCGGGGACGACGACATCGCGTTGATCGTCGTCCGTCTTTAGCGCCCGCATGCGCCTGTTCGTCTATGTGAACGATATGTCGGCAACGACGGTCCGGCCACGTAGGGCCACATCGGTGGTCCCCCGTCGCCGCTCCCCGAGGCCGCCGGCAGCCACCCTGCACCCTGCGCGCCCTCCGCGGAGAACTCGGTCCTGCGGCGGCTGGAGGCCGAGCGGGTCGCCGTCGCGGTCAGCAGTCTTCCCCGTGACCAGCGGCAGTGCTGATCATGAGGGACCTCCAGGGGTACCCGGACCCGTTCGTCGTCCGGTCGCTCGGTCTGAGCAACGCGCCCATGAAATCGAGGCTCCACCAGGCCCGGGTTGCCCTGAGGCAGGCCCATCCAGGTCAAACTGCCCGCAGGCGCCGAGCTGACCGCGCGCGTCGCACTGAACTCGCCCCGGGACGACGAGGCGACGGACGGGTACGACCTCGGGGCGCCGCCGTCCCACCGCGCCCGTCTCAGCTCCGCAGGTGTCCCAGCACGGACCGCACGGCGCGGGTCACCGCATCGCGTGCCGGGTCGGTGTGGTCGATCGTCTCGAACCCGTGGTGGCCGCCCGGTACGTCGACGATCTCGACAGCCGCCTCGCAGTCCTCGGCGGCGGCCAGGAACTCCCCGACCGTCACCGCGATCTCCGGCATCTCCAGCTCCACCCGGGTCAGGACGATCGGCAGGCGCCCCGCCTTCCGCACCGCGGTCGCCGGCCGGAAGCGCGTATCGGCCAGTCCCCAGCTCGGCAGGGGAGCGAGGACGGGATAGGTCGCTGCCACGCACCGCAGCCACCGCGGAGGCGATGCGAGCCAGTCGGCCGAGAGCGGTCCGCCGCCGGAGAAGAACCAGAGCGCGACCCGTTCGCCGTCGACGCGTGGATCCGCTCGTACGAGATCGACGGCCGCGGTGACGTCCTCGGCGGCCCGCTCGTAGTCGCCGAAGCCGTGCAGCCGGTGGTCCAGTGTCACGCCCACCGCTCCCAGGCTCGCCACGTACTGGGCGTAGCCGACGAAGCCGGGCCAGTCACGCGGTGTGGGCCGCATCTCGGCCGGGACCGGGCCGCCGTGGACGAACACCACCGCGGGCCGCGGACCCTCGGCGTCCGGCAGATGGAGGTCGAGCCGGCCCACCCGCTCGCGGTGCTGCTCGGGTATGTCCAGCAGGAAGGGCCGCAGGTGCGGGGGCTGTTCGCCGGACGCTTCGGCCTTCAGCCGGTGCCCTTCGCCCGCGGCGGCCTGGAGCAGCACCTCCGCCAGTTCGCCCGGGGCGGACAGCATCGGCCAGTGCCCGGTGGCGAGTTCGAAGAACGTCACCCGCGGGTCGGTGAGCGCCTTCAAGTGAGGGTCACCCAGTCCCACCATGGCCTGGACGACGGCGATGCTCGACCCGTTCGCCGTGCACAGAATGCCCGTCGACGGCAGCCCGGACGCCGCTGCGGACAGTTCCAGCGGCTGGGTGAGCGTGGCCCGCGGCTGGGGTGCGGCACGGTCCGAAAGCAGGGTCAGCGCGTCTTCTGGGACACCGGCGGTACTGCCCCAGCGCTGCCAACCGTCGGCCGCCGGCGGCTGGATCCGCCACTCGTCGTCGGAATCGGCCGGCCCGGCCAGGCGCTCGCGCACCGCCTGGTCGCTCACCAACCGGGCGGCCGGTTCGCCGTTCTGGGGGATGCCCACGTCCAGATGGACGACCCGGGCGATCCGCGCCGGACGCCGGCCGGCGGCACCGAGCACCGGGTGGATGCCGTAGTCGTGGCCGACGATCACCACCTGGGGCGCGGCCACCTCGTCGATCAGGCGCACCACGTCGTCGACATGCGTCTCCAGGTCCGTGTCGGGGCCCGCCAGGTGCCGGCGGTCGCCCATACCCGTGAGGGTGACCGGATGGACCTCCGCCCCGGACTCCCGTAACCGTGCGGCCACTTCCTGCCAGACCCAGTCGCCGGTGAAGGTGCCCGACACCAGGACGAATGCCGTCATGAACGTCTCCTCGCATACCTCGCTCCGCACGACCTGCCCCATCGGCCGGCCGCCGTCGCCGGTACGGTAGGAGCTCCCCCTGAGGGAGGTTCAAGCCTTGTACGACGACGCGCCCCGCGACGGCATGTGGAGCATCGGAGAACTCGCCGAGCGTGCCGGTGTCACCGTCAAGACCGTCCGCTTCTACTCCGACCGCGGCCTGTTGCCGGAGGCAACCCGCAGCAGCGGTGGGCACCGCAGGTACGGCCCCGAGGCGGTCGACCGGCTCCGGCTGATCCGCTCGCTGCGCACCCTCGACCTGCCCGTCCCGGACGTCGGCCGGATCCTGGACCGGGAGGATGCGCTGGAGGACGTCGTGGCACGGCAGTTGAGCGAGGTCGGCTCGCAACTGGCCGCGCTGCGTTGGCGGGAGGCCGCCCTCCAACTGCTGCGCGACTGCACTCCTGGGGAACGCGCTGAGCGGCTGCGCCTGATCGGGGCGGTGTCCGTCCCGCCGAGCACCGCGCCGATGGCACGCTTCTGGCGGCGCTGGCTGCTGCCCGCGCGGCTTCCGGCCCGGCTGGTCTCCGCGATCGTCGATGAGGCGGTCCCGCAGCCGCCCGACGACCCCGCCCCCGAACAGGTGCTGGCCTTCGCCCGGCTGCACGCCCTCACCTCAGCGGACTGCTCGGGAGCCGGCCCCTGCCAGCCCGCGGCGCACCGGCCGGAGACGGGCTTGCGCGCGGCCGTGCTCTACGACGGTCTCGTCGAGGCGTACGCGCTGGCGTCGGCGCAGCTGCTGGCGCAGCGGCCACCGCACCAGGGCGAAGCACTCGACTGCTTCGTCTCCGCTTACGCACACGCGTGCGGCGCCCGCGACACTCCCGAGTTCCGGCACGGGCTCGCCGGCCGGCTTGCGGCGGACCCCCGTATCGACGGCTACTGGCGGCTGGCCGCCGAGCTCCGAGGCCCGTCGCGGCCCACCGCGGGCGCCGCCCACGACTGGCTCTGTGCCGCTCTCGACTCCCGGACGGCCCGCCCGGCGGCCTGACCCCGCCCCGGCACGCCGGGGCCATGGGGCCGCCCCCGACGGCGTACTCGAGGATCACAACGCCGGAGCCCGGCCGGTCGGACTCCACACGCAGGGCGCTCGCGCCGCTGATGTGAGCGCTGAGGGAGCTCTTGCCCACCCCGAGAGGCTGTGAGCTGTCGCCGGCGCCGCTGGGCAGGGAAGGCGGTGGATGGCTGCGCAGCCGTGACGGACCGTCATAGCCCGTCTTCCGCAGCGCCATTGTCAGTGGTGGCCGATAGCGTCGGAGGTGTTGGAAGGGCCGTTTTTTCGACAGGAGTGGACGATGACCCAGAACCGTGTGGAGCCCGCACTCAGGGTGGTGCTGACCGACGTCAACGAGCGCGTGGTGGAGGCATGGCGGGCGGCGTTCGCCGACACCCCCGGGATCGAGATCCGCCGGGGCTCGATCCTGAACGAGGACGTCGACGCCTGGGTGACTCCGACCAACTCCCGGGGCCGGATGGACGGCGGGGCCGACGCCGTCATCAAGCGGCATCTCGGAGCGGGCATCCAGCTGCGCGTGCAGCGGGCGATCCGTGACCGGTTCGCCGGAAGCCTGCCGGTGGGCAGCGCGGTCTGCGTCCCGTCCGGGGCGACCGTCCCGCGGTACCTGATATCGACGCCGACCATGGTGGAGTCCTCGCAGAACGTGAGTGCCACGCTGAACGTGGCCATGGCGTGCGCCGCCGCGTTCCAGGCCGTCCACCGGCAGAACCGTCAGGTGCCGGGCAGCATCCGCTCGGTGGCGCTGGTCGGGATGGGCGCGCAGACCGGCCGGGTTCCGGCCCGGGTCTGCGCCAATCTGATGTGGACCGGCTACACGCTCTTCCACGACCACTGGTTCGAGGACGACGACGAGCTGCGTACCACGATCACCGCGCAGCTCGACGGCATCGAGAACGCGCCGGTCGCGAAGCGGGTGCGCATCGTGCCGCCGAAAGGGCATTCCTTTCGCCCCTGACCATCTCCCCTCAGCCGGCCACCCCGCCGGTGAGCCCGCAGGCCACCTCCATCCCTCAGGTACGACGACCGGGAGCCCTTCCCCCATGAGCGATGCTGCCTCCACCACCCAGGCCGAGCCCGACGCGAACGACCCGCTGGGCCTCAGCGAACTCTTCAAGGGCGGCGGTGAACCCTGGCTTCCGCTCCTGAAGCCCGTCATCGAGGCGCAGCCGGACGCCGCCGACCTCATCGGCCAGGGCCGCAGCCCGGAGGTCGTCCCGGTCCGGGAGCTGACCTTCCAGGCGCTCAAGCCCCACCCGCCGCACAAGTGGAAGGTCGTCGTCTTCGGTCAGAACCCGTACCCGCGGCCGGAGAGCGCCACCGGCATAGCCATGTTCGACAACACCTTCAACGACTGGAAGGACAGCCAGTTCGGCAGGGTCGTCAGCATCCGCTGCATCATCAAGGCGGCGGCGATGTGGAAGCACGGCATCGTCAAGAAGACGCCCATCGCCGACGTCCGCGCCCTCCTGAAGGAGCAGGACACGGTCCAGCCGCCGGAGTGGTTCCAGGCGATGCTCACGCAGGGCGTGCTGCTGCTGAACGCCTCGCTCACCGCCAGCGGCGACGGCGCGATGGGGGCCGACCGGCACACCGCGTTCTGGCGGCCCGTCGCCGAACGGATCGTCGAGGAGATCCTCAAAGCCAAGCAGGACGCCGACGAGGAGGACCGCGGTGTCGTCTTCGCCTGGTGGGGGGCCCACGCCCGGAACCTGAAGAAGGTCGTCCTTCGGCTCCAGGAGCGGTACCCGGACGTCGAGGTCCGGCACATCGACCACGCCAACCCGGCGGCACAGGGCGACATCTTCTGCGAGGGTGACCACTTCGCCACGGTCAACTCCGCTCTCGCTTCGCTGGGCGCCGAGGAGATCGACTGGCTGCCGAGCAAGGGGTGGAACGAGAAGGCTGCCGACACCCAGGGTGCGGACGGCGACGTCGCGGCGCGCATGGGTGCCTTCATCGGGTCGACCATGGAACTGCACCAGCTGTACCTGGAGCGGCTCACCAGCGTCAAGGACGAGGGGCTCGTCCTCCCGGCGATCACCGGTGTGTTCGACACCCCGCTGATGGACTTCCAGGACGCCGCCGCCCCGGTCGCCGAGGTGCTGTCCGGCCTCGGAAGGCACATCGACCGGTCCCGCGAGTTCGGCAAGCGGCGCGCCGACGAGACGGCCGGCGGCCTGTCCGCCGACGCGATCGCCGCGCTCTACCTCTACACCTGCGAGTCCGCGTTCTACCGTGAGATCAACGCCGTCCTCCGCTCCCCGGACCGGACCAAGGTCGTGCCCTACCTCCCGTACCTGCGCCTGCTGTTCTCGGCGGTCTCGGGGCTGCCCGCCCACACCCGGCCGCTGTGGCGCGGTGTGTCGCTGGACCTGCGGGCGCAGTACCCGGTCGGGCGGACGGTGACTTGGTGGGGCGTGTCCTCGTGCACCTCCGAGCTGAGCGTGGCCCGGTCCTTCCTGGGCAGCCGCGGCAAGCGGACGCTCTTCGAGGTGACCCCCGCGCGGGCGGTGGGGATCCGGAGCTTCTCCGCCTTCACGGGGGAGGAGGAGTACATCCTCGCGCCGGGCACCCAGCTCGAGGTGACGGACGTGAAGACGGAGCGCGGCGGCCTGTGCACGGTGAAGCTGACCGAAGTGGAGGCCGCGCCCCTCGTCTCCTGACCGCCGGCCGGTTCCGGGCCCCGCGGCCCTGGCCGTTTGAGCCAGGGTCGCGGCCGGACTTCGGCACCCGAACCAGGCAGGCTGCCGCTTCGCGAAGACCGGCAGGGCCGGGAGGCCGAAGAACTCGCCGGGGCCGGGTAGCGGTTGACCCGTGCTGGGCAACCGAGGTGCCGTGCCCAGTGATCACCAGCCGGGGGATGGTCGCACCTCTCCCGCAGTGCCCGCGGGCGCGTGTGCCGATGTCTCCTTCTCCTCCTCGGCGGCGACGTCGAGGAGCGGGGCCGCCCGGAGCGGGGCGTCCGCGGTTTGTATCCGCTCTGTATGCCCTCCGTCTTGAATCGCTCGGTCACCGAGGGACCCACCGAGGACATCCGAGGACAAGGGGAGGACCATGCAGAGACGTTCACGCCGCCTTCTGGCCGCCATAGGTGTGGCCGTGGCCTTCGCCGTCACCGCTCCGGTCGCCGTCGCGGCGCCGCTGGACAGTACGTCGGACGCCGCGCAGATCGCGAGCCGTCCCCACTTCAAGATGCCGTTCCGCTGCGGTCAGGAGTGGCGCGGCAGCAACT
Organism: Streptomyces sp. NPDC049597; assembly: GCF_040675505.1. Lineage (NCBI taxonomy): Bacteria > Bacillati > Actinomycetota > Actinomycetes > Kitasatosporales > Streptomycetaceae > Streptomyces > Streptomyces sp. NPDC049597. The sequence goes on along the minus strand of NZ_JBFAOY010000011.1, from coordinate 157,300 downwards.
GGCAGGGACACAGCCCGGCGCACTCGATCGACTGGAACCACTACGACGCGAACGGCACCCCGGACGACTTCGGGCGCCGGGTGCTCGCCAGCGCGGGGGGCGAGGTCGTCGCCTCGTACTACGCCACCGAAACCGGCTACGGCAACACGATCGTGATCGCGCACGGCAACGGCTGGCGCACTCGCTACGCACACCTGAAGACCCGCACCGTCGAGCGCGGCGCCCATGTCAGCCAGGGCCAGCTCATCGGTGAGGTCGGCGCCTCGTCCGCGATCTACGACCTGTCCCCGCATCTGCACTACGAGCAGATCCACGACGGCTCGGTCGTGGTCGCGGTCGTCCAGGGCCTGTCGTACCCCGACTACACCGTGCGGTACCAGACCAGCACCAACGGGTGCTGACGGGGGATCCGCGACTTCCGTGACCGTGGACGCCGACGGCGAGGGCCATGTCGTCGTACAGCCGGCCGGGGCCCAGGCGTCGTCCTTCGGCGCCGAGGAAGCCGCTGACGCCCTCGGCAGGGCCGATTCACCCCCGACCCGGCGCCCGCCCAGCCACCACCGCCCCGCGGACGACCGCCGATGCACGAGCCGACCGCGACCGCGGCGGTCGAGGTACCGGATGCCGCACGGCCGCGGCTTCGACACCTGTTGACGGCGGCCCTGGCCGCGCTGCGGCCCTGCCTCTGCGGTCGCGGCGTCGGCGGCACGGCCGGGGCGGATACGACGGACTCCACGTACCCGCCCTGGCCGGCGCCTGCGTTCGCGCGGTGGCGGTTCAGCGCGGTGACCGCAGCCGGGCGCCCACGAGTTCGGCCTGGTCGCCGGCGCCGAGGCGGCGCCACGTGGACAGCGAGCGGTGGAAGTAGCGCAGTGCGGTCTGCTCCCGGCCGGTCGCCCGGTGCAGCTCGCCGAGCAGGCAGGCGACGCGCGCCTCGGCGGGGCGGTCACCGAGCCGATGCTGCACCGCGAGCGCGTCGACCAGTGGCGCCGAGGCCCGTTGGGCCATGCCCTGCCGCAGGAACAGCTCCCCGAGCGCCTGCCGTACGAAGGCGGCGCAGTGCCTGTCGGCCAGGTCGTCGAAGATGCCGAGGGCCTGCTCCAACTCGTCCTGCGCGCAGTGCGGTTCGCCTCGCTGCTCGTGCAGTACGGCGATCCTGCGCCGCACCTGTGCCTCCCGGTGCCGGTCGCCCACCTCGCGGGCCAGCTGAAGCGCACTGTCCAGCCAGGGCGTCGCCGCCTGGGGGTCCTGCCGCTGGAGCCACACGGAGGCGATGGCGTTGCAGGCGACCGCCTCGCCGTGCCGGTCACCGGCCTTGCCGAAGTGCTGCAGAGCGTCGGCGAACACCTCCAGGGCGGCGTCGGACTCACCGGTCATCCGGTACGCCGACCCCGCACCGAGCCCGGCGACCGCCTCGCCGGACAGATGCCCGAGCGAGGCGAAGATCCCGCGCGCCCGGTCGAAGCAGGCCAGCGCGTCGGCGTAGCGGTCCTGGTAGAGGTGGAGTTGGCCGAGGTTGCGCAGCAGCGCCGCGGCGCGCGCGTCGGACGGGTCGGGCATCGCATCGAGCACCAGCTGATGCGTGCGAAGCCAGTCGTCGTAGGAGAAGCGCATGTCGAAGAAGCCGGCCAGTTCGATCGCCAGGTCGGCGGCGCGGGCGACGGATCCGAGCCGCAGCGCCGACTCCACCGCGGCGACCAGCGTGCGGCGTTCCGTCTCGAACCACTCCACCGGCCGGGCCCGCACCAGGGGCGCAAGGGCAGCGGCAGGTCCGGCCGGGCGGACCGGCTCGCCGAGGACACCGAGGAAACGCGTCGGCATCGCCGCGTTCGCGAACCGGGCCAGCGCGATCAAGGCGTCGACCATCCGAAGTCGGCTCGCGCGGCGCACGCCGGGGTCGTCCGCCTCGGACAGCTCCTGGGCATAACAGCGGAGCAGGTCGTGCATGCGGTACCGCTGAAGGCCCAGGGCGTCGGTGCCCACCACCTCGACCAGGTGCTCGTCGAGCAGCGTCTCCAGTTCCTCGGCAGCGCCGTCGGATAGGCCCGCCGCCACCGCGACCAGCCAGCCCGCCACGGGCTCGTCGGGAAGACGGCCGAACGCCCGGAAGGCGGTCGCCGCCGACACGGGCAGATGCCGGTGGCTGAGTTCGGCGCTTGCCCGCACCTCCATCTCCCCGGCCTGGAGCTGGTCGAGGCGTCCGCGTTCGTCCTCCAGGAAGTCGGCGAGGGTGCCCACGGTCCAGCCGGGCCGGTTCGCCAGGCGGGAGCCGGCGATCCGTACGGCCAGCGGCAGTGAACCGCAGCCGGCCAGGACCCGCTCGGCGTCCGCCCCCTGCCCGCGCAGCCGGTCCACCCCGACGATCGCACCGAACAGTGCGCGGGCCTCTTCGTGCTTCATCAGGCCGATGGGGCAGTGGTACGCGGGCAGGCCCGGCATCCGGCGACGTGAGCTGACCAGCACGGCCGAGCCGCCGGTGCCGGGCAGCAGCGGACGCACCTGGGCGGCAGCCGCGGCGTCGTCCAGCACGACCAGGAACCGCCGCTGCGCCAGGCGCGAGCGGAACAGCGCGGCCCGCTCGCTCAGTTCGACCGGGACGGCACTGTCCAGGACGCCGAGGCCGCGCAGCATCTCCGCCAGGACGTCACCGGTCCCACGCGGCTGATCGCTCAGCCCGCCCAGGTCCACGAAGAGCTGCCCGTCGGGGAACGCCTCACGTACTCGGTGCGCCACATGGACCGCGAGCGTGGACTTGCCCGAGCCCGGTGGGCCCGAGAGCACCGCCACGACCGGCTGCCGCCGGGCACCTGCCAGCAGCCCCTCCAGTACCGCGATCTCCTCGGTGCGGCCGGTGAAGTCGGGGATGTCCATGGGGAGTTGGTGCACCGGCGCGGGCGCCGTCGCCCGGCTCCGGCCGGCATACCCGTACCCGCCCAGCTCTTCACCCAGGGCACGCAGCGGTGCGCTCGGCTCGATGCCGAGCTCGGCGGCGAGGACCTGCTCGGCCTCGGTGTACGCGGCCCTGGCCTCGGTGGTGCGGCCCGAGCCGTGCAGTGCGCGCACCAGCATCTGCCACAGGTCCTCGCGCAGGGGGTTCTCGGCCAGCCGTGCCCTCAGCTCGGCGACCAGCGGCGCGAAGTCCCCGAGACGCAGCCGCACTTCGAGGCATTCGCCGACCGCGACCGAGCGCAGCTCCTCGAGGCGGGTGACGACAGGGTCCCACACCACGCTGGACGGCACGTCCTGGAGCACGCTGCCGCGCCACAGGCCGAGGGCCGACTCGTAAGCACGCAACGCCGCCGTGTCCCTGCCCCGGTCCCGCTCCTCGCGGGCCCGGTCCAGATGCCTCTCGAAGAGCAGCGTGTCCACGTCGTCGGGGCCGACGTCCAGCGCATAGCCCGAGGACCGCGTGGACAGCCGGCAGGTGTCAACATCCGTAGCTGACAAGGCACTTCGCAGCGTACGCACGTACGTACGGATATTGGCGACCGCGGACCGGGGGGCGCCGCCGGGCCACAGCACCTCGGTCAGGAGATCGAGCGAGACGAAGCCACCCGGCTGAAGGAGAAGAGCGGCGAGGACGGCCCGTGGCTTGGGGCCGCCGACGCGTACGCTCACACCCCGCGCCCGCACCTGCAGCGCCCCCAGCACTCCGAACGTCGGCTCCCCCATGCGCGCCTCCGCGGCAGTTCGTGACGGGGCAGCAGCGTACTGGCGCGTAATGAATCCGAACAGGGATCCGTGTCCGGCGATGGGCGGGGAACAGCGGAAGAAGGCGATCTGTGCCGGATGAGCGGGCCGCTCCAGTTCCAGGCCTTGTCGGCTGCTTGAGCGCGGTCGGCTGAACAACCCGTATGGTGCGGCGGGGCGGCGGGCTGATTGTCGGTGAGCGGATAGGCTCAGCGAGGTTCTGCAGTTCTCCTGGTGAGACGGTGGGGAGAGCGTTGTGGCAGGTGATCTCGCGATCGAGACGGCCGTTGTGGGCGGCTGTACGGTGGCCCGGGTCAGCGGCGAGCTGGACTACGTGACCGCCCCGGTCTTGTGGGAGCGGTGCTTGGAGGCGCTTGCCGGTCCCGACGGATTCGTTGTGCTGGATCTGTCGGGTGTGTCGTTCTGCGACTCAGCCGGGCTGAATGTGCTGCTCAGGGCTGGTCGGCAGGCCCGGGTGAGCGGGGCGGAGCTGGTGCTGGCGTGCGTGCCGCGGCATCTGAGCCGGACTCTGGTGATGACGGGCACCGATCAGTTCTTCCGGATCTGTGAGACCGTCGCGGAGGCCGAAGCCGACACCGGCGGCCGAGGGAACGCGGCCGGAAGTCCGCTTGAGCGTTTGTGACCCGGGGGCGTATCGCGGAGGGCCCGGCCGCGGTGGCGGTGCAGGTGCGCTGCGGTGCGGGGAGAACGTCACGAAGCCTGCAACGAAGTCCGTCACCGGACAACGGTGATCCGCGGAAGCGGCTGCTGCCATTCGCCGAGTTCCGCAACGAGAACCTGGCAGGCCAACCGCCGGGCCTGGGCCCACCCCTCGTCAGTGGACAGAGCACGCTTCGTCCATCGATCAGCGCTGTGGCCATCGCTCATCGCGCTGAGGGTCACGTCGATCTCCTGCAGGCCGACCATGACCCCGTCGGCCATTTGGCCCCCGGCCACCAGGGCTTCGGCCATGCGAAGGGCATGATCGAAGCCCAGAGCGATCTCGTCCGTCACCACGCCGTGACTGTCCAGCCAGGCCGCCTGTGCCTGTGGCTCAGCCGCCAACACGGTCAGCGACTCGATCAGCAGAGGCCGACGAAACGAAGAATCAGCGAGCTCCATTCCTCGATCGTCGCATGCCCTTCCTTCCCCAAGTGAGCAGTAGCAGCATTCGCCTGATGATGTGTCATCGGCCGAATCCGGTGCTGGAACGCCGCCGACGGCACACGGCTCCCTCTCGGCCGGCACACGAGGCAGTCGCGTGCTGGTGATCGGGTGCTTTGGCGGGTGGGGGAGCGGCGCACCGCGGGACAGTCTCGCTTCAGCGTGCGCCCACCGCTCGGGTGATCTCCCTCCAGGCCGTGCATGTTGCGTGAACGCAGCGGGTCAGGTATAGGCACACGCTCAATCTCGCGCGTGATGGGCGCGAATGACCCGCGTGGTCGCACTCCGTTGCTCCTTTTACGAGTTCACATTGTTCGCAGGAAGGTTCTCTCATGAGTCGAAGGTCGCTGCCGAAGCATGTGGTGAAGCGGGCCGCTGTGGTCTCGGCGGGCGCGCTCGTCGCCGTTCTCAACATCGTCCCGGCCTCGGCCGCCGTTGCCGACGCGATCCACCGGGCCGACACCGGGCACACCACGGGTCTGCCGGGCCCGAACGGCTCTGTGAGTGCCGACCGCGACAGGGCCATGGATCACGACAACGGGCGCGGACCGCAGGGCAGGCGGGGGCCCCAGGGCCCGCAGGGCCACCAGGGAACTCAGGGCCACCAAGGAAGTCAGGGTGTCCAGGGCACCCAGGGAACTCAGGGCCACCAGGGAACCCAGGGCCACCAGGGCAGTCAGGGCACCCAGGGAACCCAGGGCACCCAAGGAACCCAGGGCACCCAGGGAACCCAGGGCACCCAAGGAACCCAGGGCACCCAAGGAACCCAGGGCGTCCAGGGCACTCAAGGAAATCAAGGAACACAAGGAACCCAGGGGGTCCAGGGCGCTGGTGAACAGGGGCCCCAGGGCGAGCAGGGCACCCAGGGGGAGCAGGGTGTCGGCGAGCAGGGTGCCCAGGGATTGCAGGGCACGCAGGGATTCCAAGGCCCCCAGGGATTCCAGGGTGAGCAAGGCGCCCAGGGTGCCGGCGATCCCGGTCCGCAAGGCGAGCAAGGCGCCACCGGCGCCCAGGGCCCCCAGGGTGTCGGTGCCCAGGGCCCGCAGGGCGAGCAAGGCGCCCAGGGTGCCGAGGGCTTGCAGGGTAGTGAGGGCCCTCAAGGCCTCCAGGGAGCCCAGGGGTCCCAGGGGCCCCAGGGCGACCAGGGATTCCAAGGCACTCAGGGCGGGCAGGGAGTCCAGGGCGAGCAAGGCGCCACGGGCCCCCAGGGTGTCGGTGCCCAGGGCCCGCAAGGCGAGCAAGGTCCCCAGGGCGTCGTCGGTTTGCAGGGTGCCGAGGGCCCCCAGGGCTCGCAGGGTGACCAGGGCGTTCAGGGCTTCCAGGGTCCGCAGGGATCGCAGGGTGACCAGGGCGATCAGGGATTCCAGGGCTCCCAAGGCGCGCTGGGCCCCCAGGGCTTCCAGGGCCTCGAGGGCGACCAGGGCGACCAGGGCCCCCAGGGGCCGCGCGGCTCGCAGGGCTTCCAGGGCGCGCCGGGCCCCCAGGGCTCCCAGGGCGAGCAGGGCGTTGGCAGCGGCCCCACCGTGGAAGCTCTTGGTGTGACGGTCGCTCCTGGCGCGACATCGACTGCCACCTGTCCAGCCGGAACCACGGTTGTTGGTGGAGGCTACGCTTTCACGGGCGACGATCCAGCGGATGACGTTGTGTTCAGCGATGCAACGCCGACGCTCAACGGGTGGCAGGTCCAGAGCAAGAGCACTTCGGTCAACTCGCTTACTGCGCGTGCCTATTGCCGCACCTGAGCGAAAGCGTCCCCTCTCTCCCCGTAAAGCTGGGAATGCCTGGCTGGGAGCGTCGTTGACGGCCCGAGCCATCCGCGTAGCGGATGTCGACGTCGCCGGTGACGTGGTCGAGGTCGAAGGCGCCGGCAGGCAGGCCGTGGCGGACGGAGACGGCGTTGTAGGAGTCGACAGCCGGGCTGATGCGCGGCAGGGTGCCCTTCTTGGCGAGTCGGCGGCTGAGCGCGTCGACGCTGGGGCGGATGCGGCGGGGGTTGGTGCCGAAGGAACGGTAGGCGGTGTGCCACGCCTCGATGCGGGGGTCGGCCTCGTCGGCGGGCTGCCAGGTGCCGTCGGCGAGCTGCCGCTCCAGGTCGTCCACGGCGGCGGCGGTGTCGGGCCACGGCTCGTTGCCGCGTAGGCCGGTGGCGGTGACCAGGGCGATGAGGGTGTCGGGGAAGGCCTCCGCGACGGCGGGGACGAGGCGGAAGACGGTCATGTGCTGGGTTCCGTTCTGCGCGGGCGTCCGGGGTGAGGTTCAGGGTTTCCAGGTGCCGACGCGGTCCAGGCGTCGGCGCTGTTGCAGTGCGCTGGGGACGTCGAGGCCCTGGCCGCGTTCGGTGAGGTGGTCGGCGACGGTGGTGCGGTGCTCGACGGGTTTGTTGTCGTCGTACTTGAACTTGGCCCGTACCTCGGTGACTTCGAGGCGCAGGCCGCGGATGCCGGAGAGCATCCGGCCGTACGGGGGCTGGTCGACCGCGACGGGCGCGTGGTCGCCGTCGGGCTGGAAGTGGGCGAGCTGATGGCGCAGCAGTTCGGCCTTGGCCTCGGGGTCGTCGACGATGTGGGCGCGGCAGGTGAACTGGACGGCCGTGTAGTAGCTGGTGGGGACGCCGTCGGTGGGCGTGGTGCCGGGCTTGGCGCGCCAGGTGCCGGGAATGAAGGCGTAGTCGCCGAAGACGGCAAAGGTGACGTCCGGGTCGTTCTCGATCGCCGTCCAGACCGGGTTGGGGCGGGCGAGGTGGATCAGGAGGTGGCCGGTGTCGCTGGTGAAGTGGGTGGGAACGGTGGCGGGCGCCTGGCCGGGCAGGCCGTTGACGCTCAGGAGGCCGAAGTCGTGGCCGTCGGCGATCCAGGCCTGCCATTCGGCTTCGTCCAGGCCGGCGTCCCAGGGCTGGATGAACATGCGGGGCTCCTTGCGGGGGCGGTGGTGCGGCGGAAGGGGGTCAGGTGAGGGCGAGGAGGCTGACGGCGACGGCGGCGGTGCCGAGGCCGACGAGCTGTCCGCGGTGGATGCGTTCGGCGAGCACACTGCGGGCGAGCAGGACGGTGCCGGCCGGATAGAGAGCGGTGATCACGGCGACGACGGCGAGGTCCCCGCTGCGGGCGGCGAGCAGGAACAGCAGGTTCGCCACGGCGTCCAGTACACCCGCCGTGGCCGAGATCGCGTACGCGGGCCGCTCGGGACCGAGCCTGCGGTACGTCAGCCCGGCAGCGGCCAGGGTGACCGCCGAGCAGACGGCGCGGCCCACGATCAGTGGGGCCACGCCGCTGTCGGACGGCGCCTGGTGCAGGAAGATCAGCTGAAGGGCGATGGCGGCGCCCGCGCCGAAGGCCAACAGCAGCGCGGTGCGCGAGGGACGGGCCGTTCCGGCGCCGTGTCCGGCGCTCACCAGGACGACCGCCATCAGCGCGAGCGGCAGCCCCACCACCCCGACCGTACCCAGGCGCTCGCCCTGCAGCAGACCCATGCCGACCGGCAGCACGGCGGAGACCAGCGCGGTGACGGGCGAGAGCACGTTCATCGGGCCGATCGCCAGCGTGCGGTAGAGCAGGGCGAACGCGGCGGCCGACGCGACCCCGGATGCCGCGCCCCAGAGGAGAGCGCCGCTGCTGAACGAGGCGCCGAGAAACGGCCACAACAGCAACTCGACGGCGAGCGAGGCCGGGGCGGCGACCATCACGGTACGCAGCACGTGCGCTTTGCGGGCGCCGAGGCCGCCGAGGAAGTCGGCGCACCCGTAGGCGAGGGAGCTGCCCAGGGCCAACAGCAGAGCGATCACAATCGTATATCCCTTACCCCTTGCAGTGGAACGACTGAATCGTACAATAGATCGACCGCAGTCTTCAATCAAACGACCGGACGGTGTAATGGAATCGCCCGCCGGCGGCGATCCGCGTCCTCAGAGGAAGGGCTCTCCGCAGGCCGCGTCCGCGCTCGCGCCTCGCCCGCGTCTGTCCTCTGCCCGCGCGGCCGCATCGAGAAGGCCGGAGGGCTCGCCCTCCGGCCTTGCCGTGCATGCCTCGCCATGTCCCGGCATCACGGTGCGTTCTCAGACCCCGCGATGGCGTGTGCCTGCAGATCGAGCCGTACGTCGACGACTCCCTCCACGGCTTGGGCAGCCCGCATCAGCAGCGGCACCAGACGCCGGTCCGTAAGCAGTCCACCGACGGTGACCACGCCATCCGCCACCACCACCTGGAGCTCCGACGCGGCGGGCATGGCGCCGAGTACGCCGTCGCGGATCTCGGCAGCGATGTCCTCGTCCGGCCGGAGGAAGACCTTCAGCAGATCCCCCCGGCTGACCACGCCTTCCAGCAGTCCGGCGCTGTTCACTACGGGCAGCCGCTTCACACCGCGCCTCGCCATGATCCTTGCCGCCTCTGCGATGGTCGCGTCCGCGTGCACGGTGATCGCCGGGCTGGACATGAGCTGATCCGCGTAGAGCCCACTGGCCTTGAGACTGTCCTGAAGCGGCGGTTCGGCGTCCCGGTACACCTCCTTGGGCAACAGGTCCGCCTCCGACACCACCCCCACGACGCGCCCGTCGCCTTCCAGCACGGGCAGTGCACTGACCTTCCATCTAGCCAAGAGCTCGACTATTTCCCTGTACGACGCACGACGCCCCACGGCGATCGGCGTGCGCGTCATGACGTCGCTGACTGTGTGCGGTGACCTGGGCATGTGAACGTCCTCCTCTCCATGGTCCCGCTCCGCAGAGCAGTCACCCGACAGGTGCGCCGGGACGAGACGTCACCGATTCCGCTGCGTCCGCCGGTGCGGCCGCGCCTCTTGTGGCCCATCCGGCGATCTGCCTCCTTCACCGCAGGGGACGCCCGCACCGGGGCGCCGGCGGCTCAGGGATGAGTGCGAGGGTCGGCGCGCAGCTCATCCAAGCGGCGCCGGTACTCCTCCTCGTCGATCTCCCCACGGGCCAGCCGACGACCGAGAATCTCCTCGGGAGAGGGTGGGTCGCCGCCCACACCAGCTCTCCGGCGGCCGGCGGCAACGCGTCAACATCGCCCGCGCTCTGATGAACGACCCCACTGCCGTTCTGGTCGACGAGCCCACCAGCGCCCCGACCGCAAACGCGGTGCCGCCGTCGTCGACCTGATCGCACGCCGCGCACACCAGCAGGCCATCGCCACCGTATTGGTCACCCATGACCGCACCCACCTCGCCGTCGTCGACCAGATCGCCGAAGTCCAGGACGGACGCCTTCACCTGCCCGCCGCCGCCCGCTGAACAACCGCGAAGACCACCGACGAGCCGATGACCGGGCCGATCTGCCAGGCGGGGGGCCGAGTTGCCTGGGGAGGAACAGGGCCGGCGGGGCACGCTGACCCGAGCCGGGGAGGCCCATGACGCCGGTGCGCCGACGATCCGCGCCCAGGCGGGTAGGGGCGACTACGCGTTGGCGGTATCGGTCAACGCGCCCTGGCCCGTTCCCCCCGGCTCAGTGGCCGGACTCGGCGTGCGCGCCGTGGTCGCCCGTCTGCGCTTCGAACCAGTCGTGCAAGGCGTCGACCAGCGCCGAGTCCTGCGTGGTGTAGGTCAAGGTGGCTCCGTCGGGCCGGTCTTCGTAGCGCACCTCGACACGGTCGTACCCTTCCCGCAGTTCGGCGAGGCCGGGCATGTCGGAGCCGTGGATGCGGGCGGGATCGGCGAAGTCCCCGCGGCTGAACGCCTCGGCTTCCTTGCGCAGGTGAGTACGTATCAGATCGATCTGCTCGGCATCGCCGGGCCGGTCGGCCACGACATCCTGGGTGCCGCCCGTCGCTGCAGGGATGAAGCGGTGGGTGGTCTGCTCAAGGTCGAAGGGCATCACGGTCCTGCCCCGCTCAGCCACCACCGCCTGCCGCTCGGTCCGGTCCTTGCCCGGGTCCTGCTGCGAGCCGCCTGTCACCAGGGCCACCGCCGTCACCGCGCCGGCGATCGTCACGCCCACGCCCGCCACCACGGCCCGGCGCCTGCTGCTATTCATCCAGTGCCTCCACCATCACATCGAGGGCGTGGAGTACGCCCGCTCTCTCATGGGCCGGGATCGACGCGAGCAGCCGGGAGAACCGCTCCTGCCGCGCTTCGGCCAGGTTCCGTGCCGCCCGCCGCCCCGAAGCGGTGAGCCGCAGGACAACACCGCGTCCGTCATCCGGCGCCGGGGCGCGTTCCACCCAGCCACGGGCGGACAGCTGTCCGACCAGGCGGCTCACGGTGCTCTTCTGCAGCCGCAGCCGACGGGTGAGTTCGACCTGCCGCAGCTCGCCTTCCTGGGCCAGCTCGCCCAGTGCGTGCGCCTCGGAGACCGGGATCGGCCGGCCGCAGGGGGTCGCTTCCGGTTGATGCAGCCCGAAGGCGCGTACGAAGTTCCCCAGTACCTCCTGGAGGGCGGCCGGGTCATGAGCCCTCTGATCCCTGGACATGGTTCGACCGTACAACCATAAGGTTCGATACCGCAACCAGTTTCGCGTCAGAGGCAGACGTCGAAGACGTCGCGGTCGGCGAGTGGTGCACGGAGCCGGCCGGAGCGGTCCCGAGGGCCACGTCACGCCGCGCACAGCGAGGGTGTTTACGGCTCCATCGGCCGAGTGCGCGACCCGGAGCGGCCTCGCGATGAGCCTGTGACCCATGTCACATGCGGTTCCTGTCAGCAATCGGGGCGCCGTTCCGCTCAATCACCGGGATCAAGCGAACCGACAGGAGCGTCACATGAAGCACCGCATCGTCGTCCTCGGCGCCGGCTATGCCGGGGCCTACGCGGCCGGGAACCTGGCCCGCCGGCTGTCCCCGGCGGACACCGAGATCACCGTGGTCAACGCTGAGCCCGACTTCGTCGAGCGGCTGCGGCTGCACCAGATCGCGGCCGGCCAGGAGATCGAGGCCCAAAAGCTCGCCGACGTCTTCGCGGGCACGGGCATACGGCTGCGCCTGGCACGTGTCACCGCCGTCGACCCCGAGCGCCACGTCGTCACCGTGGCCGACGCGGACGGCGGCGGCGAGCTCGCCTACGACACGCTCTTCTACGCGCTCGGCAGCCACGTCGCCCACCATGGCGTCCCGGGCGTGGCCGAGCACGCCTTCGACGTCGCCGGCCGGCCCTCGGCGCTGCGCCTGCGCGAGCGCCTGGACAGCCTGGAGGCGCGGGGCGGAGGCGGGAGCGTGCTGGTCGTGGGCGACGGGTTGACCGGCATCGAGACCGCCACCGAGATCGCCGAATCCCGGCCCGGCCTGTCGGTGACGCTGGTCGCCCGCGGGGAGCTGGGTGCCCGGCTGTCCGCCGGAGCCCGCAACCACCTGCGCCAGGCCTGCGACCGGCTGGACGTCACCGTCGTGGAGCACACCGTCGTCGAGGCCGTCGAAGCGACGCGCGTGCTGTGCGCCGACGGCACTGTCCTGGCGTCCGACGCGACGGTGTGGACGGCCGGGTTCGCGGTCAGTCCCATCGCCGCCGCCAGCGGCCTCGAGGTCACCGAGAACGGTCGGATCGTCGTCGATCGCACCATGCGGTCGGTCTCGCACCCGAACGTCTACGCCGTCGGCGACAGCGCCCACGCCATCGGCGACAACGGCCGGCCGCTGCCGATGTCCTGCGCTTCGGCCGGCTATACCGGCCGGCAGGCCGCGGACGCGGTCGTCGGACGCCTGACCGGCCGCAGGATCGCGAACGGCAAGCTGGTCTACCTGGGCAACCACATCAGCCTCGGGCGGCAGGACGGGATCCTGCAGATGGTCGACGACGCAGCGCAGGCAAAGCCGAAGTACGTGGGCGGCCGGAAGGCCGCGCGGATCAAGGCGGGCATCCTCACGGTCTCGCTGTGGGCCACCTCGCACCCGACCTTCGGCCTGCCCAAGCGCAAGCGCCGCCTGGCCGCCGCGCCAAACGCCTCCGCCCCCAAGGCGGTTGCGTAGCCGCCTAGGGTGATCCACGTGGACAACACCGTCACTGATCGCTTCGACACCAGTCGGTTCGAGGCCAGCCGGAACCGGCTGGCCTCGCTGGCGTACCGGCTGCTCGGCTCCGCCGCCGACGCCGAAGACGCCGTACAGGACGCGTTCCTGCACTGGCAGGCCGTCGACCGGCAGCTGATCAAGGTGCCGGAAGCATGGCTGACCAAGGTCGTCACCAACCTGTGCCTCGACCGGCTCCGCTCGGCACAAGCTCGCCGCGAACGCACCGTCGGCGCCTGGCTGCCCGAACCGCTCCTCGACGGCGACCCGATGCTCGGCCCCGCCGACACTTTCGAGCAGCGCGAATCGGTCTCCCTGGCCGTGCTGACTCTCATGGAGCGCCTGTCACCCCACGAGCGGGCCGTCTACATCCTGCGCGAGGCCTTCTCCTACACCCACGCCGAGATCGCCGACATCCTCGACATCACCGAGTTCGCAAGCCAGCAGCACCTCCACAGGGCCCGGCGCCGGATCACCGCCGCGCGCCGCCGCGACGGCGACGAAGCCGACCCTGCGTCCGCCCGCAGGATCGTCGAGGAATTCCTCGCCGCTGCCTCCTCCGGCCGCACCGAACGGCTGGTGGCGCTGCTCACCGACGACGCGACCGCGATCTCCGACGGCGCCGGCCTGGCCAAGACGCTGCTGCGGTTCGACACCCCGCAGCGCATCGCCGCCGTCGCGAGGGCCGGCTTCAAACCCACGCCCGCGAAACGGCGACTTGCCGGCGGCACGCCCGCCATGCACTACGCGCTCGTCAACGGCGCCCCCGCCATCCTCGCCGTGGTCGGCGAACAGGTCGTGGGCGCCGTGACGTTCGACATCACCAACGGCAGGATCGCAACGGTGCGCGGCATCGCCGCCCCCGCCCGCCTCACCCGCATCACCGAAGCCTGGCGGCGGCACGAGCCGGACACGCCGCCCATCGCCCAGTGGTGACCCGACGCCGACGCGGCCAGGCGCAGCACCCGCGTTGCGATGAACCGCTCGCGGGCTTCCCGGCGCGGCGAGGAGAACGCCGCCCGGCAGGGAGGCGGGTCATGGTGTCGGGGTGCTGTCGGGCAGCATGGGGCGATGAACTCGGATGAGCCGGTGCCTCGGGAGTTGAAGATCCTCGATACGCCTTCGCTGCTCAGGCTGGAGGAGCGGGCATATGGACTTCGCTCCAACCAGCGGCTGGACCCGGCATGGGTGGAGGCGCACGCAGCGCGCGAGGGGACGCACTACCTGTGGCCGGCCCTGTGGAAAAGCCTGCCCCATCGCCCCGGCATCCCAGGCCAGTTGCGCTGCGAGCTGCTCATCACGCTACGCACAGGAGACCGCGTGATGAGTCTGCTGGACGTCATGACTGATGACTTCGCCGCTCTCCCGAAAGTGACCTCGCGTGACGAGGGCATGCGGGTCAGCCGACTCCTGGACAGTGCCCCGAGCGTCAGGGACTGGCTACTGGGCAGAGGTGTCCCGGGCCGGTCGTGAGAGGCGGCGTCTCGCCGCTGGTTGTGGGCGACTTCATGAGAACGACATCGATCCCGACGGCTCTATTGGTGACCGCCGCGGGACATTGCGCGGGTCGGCCAGAGCGGGCGGATCGGGCATGGCAGGACGCCTCTTCCCGTCGTACGCGGCAAGCAGGTGATGTTCGGCGTGTCCCGGCCTTTCAGTACGTCGACCGGCCTCACGCCCTCTCCATGATGGCCCGGGATTTCCGACATCAGCCTTGCGGCTGTGCATCAGAAAAAGAGGGTCATCTTGACGACCAGACGAAGCGTTCGGCGAGTCCTGCCACTCGTGCTGGCAGCACTCACGCTGGGCTTCGGCATGCCCGCGACGTCCCCGAGCGCCACGGCACGGGACCACGGGGACGCCGTGGTGGCGACCGACCACATCCGGCTGCCACCGGCGAAGGCCGTGACGCCCAGGGGCAACACCGAGTCCGAGGACCGGCGTCAGCCCCCGGCACCGCTGCCCATCGACACAGAGGAGCTGCGTGCCACGGCCCGAGAGCTTCCTTCGCAGAAGCGTCCGAGCGTCGCCGGCTCACGGTCTCTCGCTCCCATGGCGCCGCCCGCGGGGCAGCTCGGCTTCGAGGGCCTGAACCAGGGCAGCACCGGCGTTCGCCCACCGGACACGCACGGTGCTGTCGGCCTGAACCACTTCGTGGAGGTCACCAACGGCAGAGGAATCGGCGTCTTCAACAAGGCCAACGGAGCCAACGTACTGAACGTCACGTTCGCGAGCTTCTTCAACTACACGACGACCCTGATCTTCGATCCACGGGTCGTCTACGACAAGAAGTGGAACCGATGGGTCATCGTCGCCGAGGCGCTCCCCGAGCCGACCAACCCCTCGGTCCAGCACCTCTTCGTCGCCGTGTCCACGACGTCCGATCCGACCGGCTCCTACTTCCGCTACCGGTTCGACCTCCCGGAGGGCACCGACTTCTTCGACTTCCCGCAGCTGGGCCTGGACCAGGACGCCGTGATCATCACGGGCAACGTCTTCAACTCGTCCCTCACCGCCTACCTCCGCACGCGTGTGATGGGCCTCGCCAAGGCTGACATCTACAACGGGGGAGCCGCCGCCTTCCAGTACTTCAACCTCGGGGCGGTGGGTTCGGTGGCGCCTCCCATCGTGGAGGACAACAACGCGAACGCCTTCCTCCTGGCGGGCAGCCCCGCCGGGGCGCTGCGGCTGTTCCGGGCCACGGGCCTCGGCCGGAGCAACGCGAGCATCGCCGCGCCGGTGAACGTGCCGGTGCCGGCGTTCTCCGCTCCTCCGGACGCGCGCCAGCCGGGAATCGTCGACCGGCTGGACTCGTCGGACGCCCGTTTCCAGAACGCCAGCACCCAGATGGGCAATCAGCTCCTCAACATCCACACCATCGCGGCCAACTCGCGCCCGACGCCGAAGTGGTATCAGATCAACACCGGCACCAACGCCCTGACCGCATCCGGGTTCGTCTTCGAATCCGGTGACTCCGACGACTTCAACCCCGCGGTTGTCGGCTCCCCGATCGGCGGCACCGCGGCCAACCCCATCGGACGCATGTTCTTCACCTGGTCGTCGACCGACGCGGTCGGTACCGGCCTCCACCAGGCCGCGGTCAAGGGCGGCGGACGGTTCGCGACCGATCCCACGACCGTCACGGGAGGCGTGACGCTCGCGGTGGCGACCGGCCCCTACAACCCGTCGTCGGCCACCGTCGAGCGCTGGGGCGACTACTCAGCGGTCACCATCGACCCCGTGGCCGTCAGCGGCTGTGCGGTCGGGCAGCGTGCCTGGCTCGTGAACGAGCGGCACGTGAGCACGTCCATGTGGGGTTCGAGGTTCGGACGTCTCGGTTACTGCTAGGGAAGAGGAGACCGGACGACCGTTGAGGCGGAGGGGCGCTGTGTCGGCCCCTCCGCCCTTGTTTCTGCCCCGTCGGTCATGGTGCTTGGCGCGGGCCTCCTACAGTGGAGATGTCCACACGGCTTGCGAGCTGTCCGCACGGACGGTTCGGGCTCAAGGAGGAGCACGGTGCGTTCCCGTGTCCTTACGGTGTCCGCCACCGCATCGCTGATCGCGCTGGCGGGACTTGTCTCCTGCGAGGACACGCCGCACGAGGGACCCGGCACCCCTTCGAGGAGCGCCGGGTCGGGAGTGGCGGGCGTCGTCGTCCTGTGGCCGGTGTGTCCCGTCGAGGGAGTCCCGGAGCCTGCCGAGGACGACTGCCGGGGCGAACCGACCAAGGCGACCGTGCACGTACGCGACCGCACCACGGATGACGTTGCGGCGACGGTACGCGCCGGACAGGACGGCCGGTTCCGGGTGTCGCTGCGCCCCAGCGAGTACACCGTGACAGCCGAAGCACCGGGAACGGAACTCTGCAAGCCGATCGACGTCACCGTCCGTCCCGGCACCTACGCGGACGCGACCGTCAGGTGCGACACGGGCCTGCGCTGACGGGACAGGACGCCACCGTCTGCTCGCGCACCTCGGTGGCCCTGGCCTCATCGAGGGTGGCGGTGGCGCCCAGCAGCGAGCCCGCCAGCGCGGCCGTGACGAGCACGGGCGCCGCGACGGCGGCGGTGCGGCGCACCCCGGCGGCGGCGTTCTCCCGTACGAGCATCCCGCAGGCGCCCGGCAGTCGGGCCGGCAGCCAGGCGATCAGCCGGGCCAGTGGCCGCACCAGCACCGGCGCGAGCAGCGCGACGGCCGTGATCAGCAGCATCGGCCGGCTCACATAGGTCTTGCGCTGGAGCAGGCTGCCCGGGTCCGTCACCAGGGCCAGGACCAGCGTCACCGCAGCGGTGACAAGCAGGCCCCCGCCGAACAGCCGGCGGCCCCATGTCATCGCCCGGCTGTCCACGGACGCCTCGCGCAGCGCCTCGGCGGGACCGGTGCGCCCCGCCCGCCATGACGCGGCCATCACGCCGCACAGGGTCACCAACAGACCCGTCCAGAACGCCACGTGGTAGGGCCAGGTGTGATCGCCGATGGTGAACCAGCGCGGCGCGAGGCGCTCGGCGACCACCCACTCGGCGAGCTTCGGAGCCCCGTGGGATCCGAGCACACAGCGGGCGGCCGAGGCGATCACACCGACCACGAGCGCCTCGGAGACGACCATGCGTCGGATCTGCCCCGGGGTCGCCCCGGCGGTGCGCAGCAGCCCGAACTCCCGGCGCCTCTGGGCCACCGCGAACGCGAAGGTCGAAGCCACCACGAACACCGACACGAACCCGGTGACACCGCCGGCCGTGCCGAACATGGCGTTCATCGCGGTGAGGGCCTCGCCGTCCCGGTCGGGGTCGGCGTCGGCGTACCGGCGCGCGTCCCCGGTGAGGACCTGGACGCCCTCGCTGCCGCGCACCGCCTCGCGCACGGCCGCCGCATCGGCGCCGACCACGAGCTGGTGGCTGCGCGGCTGCAGTTCGGCGGCGCGGGCATCGGTGTAGAACACGGCGTTCTCGAAGCCGAGCCCCGCCACGGCGCCGAGGACGCGCACGGTGCCGCCGTCGGTCCGCACCCGGGTGCCCTGACTGGCCCAGTCCCCGCCGACGACGACCTCGTCAGCGGCCACGGGCGCGCGTCCCGCGTCGAACTCGTACGGCGCGAAGGCCGCGGTGGACCAGGGGCGGCCCACCAGATCGGCGGGCCCGCCCTCGGCCCGCACGGCGAACGACCGGTCCTCGACGACGGTCCCGAGGCCGCGCAGCTTCGCGATCGCGTCGTCGGACACGGCACGCGGCTGCGCGAGCTTGTGGGTGCGGTCGCCGATCGCGGTGGACACCTCGAGGGTGTCCCGGCCCTTGACGACGACCGCCGCGGCAGCGAACCGTTCCGGCCTCCGGTCGGGTGCGTCCAGCGAGGACGCGAGTGCCAGTCCCATGACGGCGATCAGCGCCACACCGAGGGAGAGGGCGACGAAACTGCCGACGAAGGTGACCCAGCGGGTGCGCAAGGTGCGCAGGGTGATGCTCAGCACGGCGATGCCTCCAGCTTGGCCATGCGCGCCGCGATGTCCTCGGCGGAGGAGCCGGTCAACTCGCCGTTGACACGGCCGTCGACGACGAAGACGACGCGGTCTGCGGAGGAGGCGGCGACGGGGTCGTGGGTGACCATGACGATCGTCTGGCCGTCCCGGTCGACCATGCCGCGCAGCAGAGTCAGCACCTCGCGGCCGGTCCGCGAGTCGAGCGCGCCGGTCGGTTCGTCGCCGAACAGCACGTCGGGGCGGGTGATCAGGGCGCGGGCCAGGGCGACCCGCTGCTGCTGGCCGCCGGACATCTCCGTCGGCCGGTGCCGCGCCCGGCCGCCGTAGCCGAGCAGCTCCGCGCCTGGGCGGCTTGAGCCGCTGCCAGGCGGCGCCTCCGACCTTCGTTGGGGGAGACGCGGGGCCGGCCACGTGGCCGGCCCCGGGCTGTGGTTCACAGGGGGGTGTGCCGGTTCCTCGGTGTCCAACGGGCCGAAGAGACCGGCGAGTTCCTCGGACCGGGTCCGTGCCCCAGCCGTCCTGGCCGGGGCTGGGGCACAGTCCGGTCCGCCGGGGTGCCTACGGCCGGTCGGCGCGGGCTGCTGACCCCCGGCCCTGGGACAGCCTCTGCGCCGCCGTCATGTGCGCGGTGCGACCCGGTGGTGCAGGCGTTCAGCGCGGCAGGTTCGCCGGCGTGGTGGCCCACCCCTTGTCCGGCTGGTCGGACAGCTGATAGTCCAGCCGGCCGCCCGACGCGACGAGACCGCCGTCGTCCCAGGAGCGGTCACTCGGAATTCCGCCGACCCGCACCGCGTCGATGTAGCGGTGCGATTCGCCGGCGTCGGGAGCACTGATGGTGATGTCGCGCTCCCCGGGCCGTTCGACGATCGCGTGCGTGAACACCGGGGCGCTGAGCAGCATCGCCGCACTGCCGGGCTGCTGCGGGAACAGGCCCAGCGTGGAGAAGACGTACCAGGCCGACATGGTGCCCAGATCGTCATTGCCGGGCAGGCCCCTCGGTCCGGTGCCGTAGACCGTGTCGACGATCTGCCGCACGGTTTCCTGTGTCTTCCACGGCTGTCCCAGCGCGTTGTAGAGCCATGGCGCATGGATGCCGGGCTCGTTGGTGGGGTCGTAGCGCAGCGGGTCGCCGCCCCGGATCGACCAGGAGCCGTCGGGCTTGTGGAAGAAGCCGTCCAGCCGCGCCGCTGCCGCGGAGCGCCCGCCCATGGCGTCGGCCAGGCCCTGGACGTCCTGCGGCACCATCCAGGTGTAGGTGGCGCTCGTGCCCTGCGCGAAGCCCCGGTCGCTGCCGGGGTCGAAGGGGGTCACCCACGAGCCGTCCAGATTGCGGGCCTGGATGTAACCGGCGCCGTCCGTCGCCCGCGGATTGAAGACGTTGCGCCAGTAGCCGGCCCGCTCGGTGAACTCGTCGGCCTCCTTCTCCCGCCCGAGCAGCCGCGCCCAGTGCGCGAGTGCGGAGTCCGCGACCGAGGCCTCCAGGGTCTCGGCGGCCCCGCCCCAGCAGTGGCAGACGTCGTGTGCCGCGTAGCGACTGGCCTTGTACTGCTCCAGGTTGGGCCGCTGTCCGACGCACTGGCCCGGGCAGCCCGCGTCAAGAAGGCCGTCGGGATGAGAGACGGTGGCCTGGCGTACCAGTGAGTCGAAGGCACCTCGTGCGTCGAAGTTCCGTACGCCCATGGCGTAGAAGGTGGCCAGCGTCGCCGCCGAGGGGTCACCGGTCATGACGTGGGTGGCGCCACTGATGTGCACCCACCGGTCCCACACGTCGCCGTTCTGGCGAGCGAAGTTGTACAGCGACTGGGCGTAGTCACCCGCGATGTCGGGCTTGAGCAGCGCCAGGAGCTGCACGTGGGCGCGGTACTGATCCCATCCGGAGAAGTTGCTGTACTGCGCCCTCTGGCCCTTCTCGATCCGGTGGGGTTCGCCGTCCATGCCCGGGTAGCGGCCGTCGGTGTCGCTGAGCAGATTGGGCTGCAGCAGCGAGTGGTACAGCGCGGTGTAGAAGGCGGTGCGCCGGGCGGGCGTGCCGCCGCTGATCCTGACGCTGCTCAGCTCCCGGTTCCAGGTGCGCAAGCCGGCCGCGGCGACGTCCTCGACACCGTCCTGCGGCTCGATCTCCTCACGCAGATTGGCCTCGGCGCCGGCCAGGCTCACATAGGAGATGCCCAGTCGCATGTGGACATCGTTGTCGCGGCGGGTGTCGAACCCGACGTACCCGCCTGAGCCGCGGCCCGCCCGGTCCGCTCCGGTGGCGTATCCCTCGCCGCCGCCGGCAGAGGTGGTGCCCGGGAAGAGCGTGCTGTCCTGCCAGGTTCCCGTGGAGCCGAACGCCCGGTCGAAGGAAGCGCTGAAGTAGAGCTTGTAGTAGCTCTTGCGGTTGTTCACGCCGCCGTTGGCGCGCCGCCCGCAGAAGGCGCCGGTGTGGACCCAACCGGTGACCTTGCGCTTGGCGGTGTCGATGTCGACGTGCGCGTCCTCGCTCCCGTTGAGCGAATTCGAGACGCGGAACAGCAGGTTGGCGGGTTTCCCGGCCGGGAAGGTGAAGTCGGCGACGCCGGCGCGCCGGGACACGGCCAGGTCGGACTTGGCGCCCGAGTCCAGGCCCAGCGTGTATCGGCCGGGTACGGCTTGCTCGTTGTCGTGGGAGAAGCCCGCCGCGTAGACCTCGTCCTTGGTGTCGGCGGACGGGGAGGAGGTGACGTCTCCCACGAAAGGCATGATGGGGATGTCGCCGGCGGCACCGGGGTGGCACCCGGCGCCGTTGACATGAGTCAGGCTCAGGCCACGGATGCGCGTGGCGTCGTAGTGGTAGCCGTTGGCGGCCCCGGTGCTGGTCTGGTCGCCGGTCGTGCTGGTGGGGGACCAGGAGATCATGCCGTACGGCAGGACGGCGCCTGGATAGGTGTTGCCGCCGTTCGCCGAGCCGATCAGGGGGTCGACCCAGGTGGCGGGGTGCTCAACCGGGTCGGGTGCCGCGGATGACGCGGGCATGGGCAGTGCGACGGTGAGGGCGGCGGCAAGCGCCGAGACCACCCCGACGGTGGTGGCGCGCGTGACGCCCCGTTCTATCAACGACCGTGTCGGTCTTGAGGACATCGCCTGACAACCTTTCACACAGAGCGTGTGCGGGTCAGCTGACCCGCACCGGGCGAGATCATTGCCCAGCGCGGAGCCTGGAAACCATGGCGCGGGGCGGAGGGGATACCAGTGCCTGGCGCGGTGAACCCTCGATGAACAACCTTGTCGGCCGCTCTCGGGGTCTTGGCAGTAGGCCGAGTCCGCGGTGCCCACCGGACGGCCAGAGCGCGAAGGGCCGGAACCGTGAGCGGAGCTGCCTACCGAGGGCGTCGCACTGAACAGGCCGCTGCTTTACGGCACTTCCTGTGTCCGGGCTGGTCCCCGCTGTCGTGCTCCCGCGGGCAGCGCCGCCGATGTGGGCCGTGATGGCCCGTCGCGGGGGGTGAGGTGTCCGTCCCGACGGGACGGCCCGGGCACCAGCGGGTACGGCCGGCGCCCAAGGCCGCAGAGCCACGCGTCGCGCCGAGGAGTACGACGCCACGCGCTGCTCGCATGATGATCCCCCACGGTGGCAGGAGTTCTCGCGCCTTGGCGAGCCGCTCACGCCGAGCCGACATCGATTCGGCGAGGACCGGGGTGTCAGTTGGTGTTGGGCCTCCTCCCGCCCGGCGGGCCGAAAATGTCACGCGAATCGACAGACCCGGGGAAGCCACCGGCTGGCTGAGGGCGTTGAACAGGCTGGAAGCCGTCCCCGGTGGCCGAGGGCGGTCGGTTCCCCGGTGGTCAGTCGCCTCCGCCACCCCCGCAGGACGAGCCTCCGCCACAGGACCAGCCGCCGCTCCCGCAGGCGTGTCCGCCGCCATCGCCTCCCCGAGACCGCCCACGCGACGAACCGGCACTTCTGCGTCCGCGTGTCACCGAGATGAGCACCAAGACGACGAGCGCGATGCCCACGATCAACAGGTATTCCATTTCCTACCCCCGTTGCTGTCCGTTCCGGTCTGTGGAAGGGAGATTGCCCTGCATGATCGGATCGCCAATCGAGGTTTGAGGAACTCCAGAGCTTCGGCTGCGCGGCACCGCTCACCACGACGGCCAGGTGGTGGTGCCGCCCCCTGTAGGACGCTGCTGGGAATCGCTGTGAGTGACGCAGGTTGCGGTACTCCTGTTCCCGCAGCACGGTTTATGTGCCTGTACCGTCAAGCACCCTGCCTTGACCGCTGCTTCATGCGGTGGTCCACCCACATCACGACCACGACCACGACGATCGCGCAGAAGATACCGCTCGGAATCCACACCAGCCTGTGCAACGGAGCGGTCGACGAGTACGCCCACCCGTCGCCCGCGAAGATCGTGTCGCCCACGGACACTCTGCCACTGGTGATTTCCCCGACGCTGGTACGGCCGTCCGCGAACTCCCACGATCCGTCGCAATGGGAAGCCGGCAGCGACATGCCGCCGCCTTCAACGCACCGCGTCACACTGCGAACGGTGGCCGACTCGCCCGTCATCAGTTTGCAGGCATTCTTGCCCGCCCACACAGCGATGACAATCACGGCCGCAGCGGGCACGGACACTGCCGTCACCCATAGCATCAGTGATCTCAGCCGGCCAGGTGATTCCTGGCCCCGCTGCTCGCTCCCCTCCAACAAGGTCGCCCCTCCTGTACGAGCCGTCCACTGAACCTACCCCTGACCCTGCGCATGGATGCACAGCGATGACCCGCGGCTCTGGTAGGTGCCCGCTGCCCCGGGACGGCCTCAACGCTCTGACCAGCACGCCTGGGGCGTCTCGTTCATGACCATCGGGCTTTGCGGCAGCCCCGAGCCGCTCAGCGGAGAGCTCCACGTGGGAATGCAGCAGAAGCTGGGCGGCGAAGTCTGCGACACCGTCGGCAGCGGGGCAGGCCGTCGGCGATGCGGGCCAGTTCCTGGCTCGCCTGGGCGTCGTGTCAGCGCCGGCGCCGGGGGGCGGCGCCGGGTCCGGGGTAGTCCACGTCGGCCTCCGCGGGCGGCAGTGGCCGGTGTCCCTCGGACCAGTGGTTCACCCAGCCGCACACCCCGCACGCGTACCGGCCGTCGATCCCCGAGACCCTGGTCCCGCACCGGTCGCAGTCGGTACGGGTGATCTTCGGTCCGTCGTCTGCGGCGGCCGGCTGCGGTGCTTCTTGTGGCGCGCTCATTTCGACGAGGGTAGTGCGCTCGTGGCCGGTGCGGGCGTGCATCCGCTGATCGGTCCGCAGTTCGGGCACGACCACGACCCGTTCGGGCCCTGCTGGGCCGTTCCTCCACACCTCGGGCAGTTCATGAACGATCCCCGTTCGCCGGCCGTACGGTCACGGCCAGGATCCCGCGCGGCCACCAGCCCTGGAACCCCACGTTCTGCCGTCCGCGCAGGCTTCACCCTTCTGCGCAAGCGGGTCCCGTGGTCCTGACTTGCTGCGAGACTTGCGGAATGCAGCCGTTCCCCGCCAACCCGGACAGTCTGAACGATCCCGTGAAGCTACTCGACGAGCAAGGAACCTGCTGGGTTCTCCACCGCAGGCGGGTGGACCTGCGCATCGTCCGTCGGCTCCTCAAGGATGCTGCGGCACCTGTGGTGTGGGGGAGTATGGGCGGGATCATCCCCCGCCTCACGAGGGACAGCGAGCGCCCCGGACTCTGGGACCGGATCAAGGACGAGTACAAGGGGCCTGGTGCGACATGCTCGACTGGCCGCTACCTCGCGCACGAGTTCCGAGCTGAGTCAGGGCGCCGCATGCTCTACGTCGAGGACCACTGCTGACGCACTCATGTGACGGGTGATCATTCCGCCCTGATCAGCTGACAGACGGATACGCACCACAAAACCTGAGCCGGAACCTGAGTCGTGGCGCCCGGAGCGGATCAGGCGTGATCGGCGAGCTGCGCGAAGCCCTTCTGTCGCGCGCAGTGCGCGCAGCAGAAGAACTGTCCGTCGGCCTGAAGACCGTGCCCGAGGATCCGGCACTCGCAGTTCTCGCAGATCGGTGCCATCCGCTGGGCTGCACACTCGATGCTGTCGAACGTGTGCACCGCTCCCGCGGCGTGTACCTCGAACGACATCTCGTAGTCGTTGCCGCAGATCTCGCACTTGGCCATGGCTGAACCCCTCACGTCTCGGGTGTAGGTGCCTGGAAGGTAGCGAGCGGGCCTCCCCGCACCGTGCCGACACGGAGGTGCGCACGGCCGACGGGCCTACATGCACCACCCGCCCGGCCCCCTCCGACTTCCCTCGATGAACCTTGGGAGCATCGGTCTGTTGCTGTACGGGAGTCTCGAGGGACCTGCTCGACGGTGTTGACGTACAGGATTACCGTCGCCTGCGCTACGGGCCGTGGTACCACCGCTCGGCACCGGCACCGACGGCTGGCGCAGGCTGCCCGGCCCCGAGCAGGCAGCTGTCAAAAGCACTACTGGGCATCGCGGCGTCGGTCCCGGACCTCGGGGAGTGGCGTGAAGCCGGCTGCCCTGTAGGTGGCGACGGCGCCGACATTGGAGCTCGGGGTGCAGACGATCGCGCTCGACGAGCCCAGCTCCTGGAGTGAGGCCGCCGCGGCGACGGTGATCGCCTTGCCGTAGCCGTGACCGCGATGCTCCCGGTCCACGCCCATCGGCTCGAGCAACCCGGGCTTCCCCGGACCCGCGGACCACACGGTCACCGCCGCCACCGCGCCGCCCCGGTCGTCGTACGCGACCAGACACCGGGCGTCGGCGTACGGCAATCCGGCCGCCATGGCCTGCCAGTTCTCGCGCGTGAACGTCGACTTGTCGAACGATGCCCGCTGTACGGCGGTCCGCACGTGCGCCTGGTCCGGCCCGATCACCTCGATCCGCACGCCCGGGTCCTCCACCGGCTTCGTGAGGTCGCGGCGCAGGGGCGTCCAGGGCTCATCGCTGTTCCAGTCGTCCTGGAACAGCAGATCCTGGACCAGTGCGTCCTTGGGCGCCTCGACGTACGCCTTCCCCCCTCTCAGTACGCCGCGCTCCGGCTCGGCCAGGTCCTCGACCAGCCGCTGCGCCAGCTCCTCGTCCTGCTGGGCGTCTGGCGCGATCGTGAGCCGCAACAGCTCGGGACCGTCCAGCAGCCCGACGGCGAGAATCTGTGCGTCCCGGCTCCAGGTCCGTACCGCCGAGGCCGTCGCCCCTGCACCGAACCGCCAGAACCAGCCCAAGTCCCCAGGGTGCAGCTGCATCGGCGCCCCGTCGTCCTGCCACTCCCGAAGCACGCCCACGGCCTCGCTCAACCCGCTGACTCCCGGGTTTCCCAACACAATCGCCATACCCCCGATCACACACCACCGCGCCGATGGCACTCACCCGATTTCCGGCCGGCTCGGTGGGGATTTGGGAATTGAGACCGTGTCCTGTGTGGTGAGGAGGACATGTAGCCCACATGGCAGCTGTTCGGCGTGGGTCCGGCGGCTCGGAGTCACGTCATGGTCGACTTTGTGGCGCTATGGGTGACGGCCCCATCGAAGTGGTTCGAGCGGGCGCCCCGAGTGACCAGAAGGGACCCCATGTTCAGAACAATGTTCATCGGCGGCGCCACGGCGGCACTTGTCGCCACCTTCACCCCGTCCTGGGGGACCACGGCGGTCGTGAACTCCCCCACCCCGCCCGGCAAGGTCACGATCGACCTCGTCTCCGTCAACGGCTCGGGCTGCCGCCCCGGCAGCGCAACCGTGGCCGTCGCGCCGGACAACACGGCCTTCACCATCACCTACAGCGAGTACCTCGCTCAGGTGGGCAAGGGCGCCAAGCCGACCGACTTCCGCAAGAACTGCCAGCTCGGTCTGAACGTGTACGCCCCGCAGGGCTTCACCTATGCCATCGCCAAGGCCGACTATCGCGGCTTCGCCAGTCTGCAGAACGGCGCGAGCGCCACGCAGCGGGCCAGCTACTACTTCCAGGGCATGTCTCAGACGGCGTACCGGGGCCACCGGTTCCACGGCCCGCTCCAGGGCAACTGGCAGGTCTCCGACACAGCCGCCATCCACGCCCTCGTCCACAAGCCCTGCGGTGAGCAGCGGAACTTCAACATCAACACCGAGCTGCTCGTGGACGGAGGACGCTCCGACACGACCAACACCACCAGCTTCATGGCGATGGACTCGACGGACGGCAGCTTCACGACCAAGTACCACTTCGCCTGGAAGAAGTGCCCGGTGCGCTGACACGCACAGCCGGCCCGGCGGCCCGACGTGTCGGCCGCCGGGCCGCCGATCCCGCCCTGTGGGCGAACGTCGTCGTCCCGCTGGCGGTGCTTGGGGCAGGAGCACCGTCCCCAAGGCCGTGCGAAGCCTCGTCAGGTGCCACCGTGACTGAATGGGCGCTCCTGGCAGGGCACGTCCCGGTACCGCCGGCACACCGAGCCCCTGCGCCGACCCCAGACAACACCCAGGTCAGTGCACGAGATAGAGGGTGAGGGCTCCACCTGCCTCGGAGATGCTGTCGACGTGGGCGTGACCACGGACAGTGGCGTACGCGCCGGTGCCGCCGGTGATGGCGAGGTCGAAGTCGCTGGGCGGGCCGCCGAGAGGGGTGGTCTGCAGGTGCTGCCACGTCAGCTGGCCCCGAGGAAGGCTGAACGTGCCTGTGCAGTGAGTGGTTTGCGCTGCCACGCGGGTGCACACCGCACCCTCGGTGCCATAACCGGAACCTCCGCGGAAGAGGTTTGCGGTGATGATGATCTGATCACCGACCCCGCGTCCGGGTGTCCCGTTGTCGACCACCGTGGTTCCTGTACTCGCAGATGTCAGGCTGATGACTTCCGTGCGCTTGACAGCCATGTCCCATTTGAGCGGGTACGGCTCATGGGACGCAGAGGCGGAACCGGCGAGAGTCGCGAGCGACAACGCCGTTGCTGCTACCACGCTCCACTTCGAAATGGATTGCATTTCTTCCTCGCCTGTTGAAATCGGGCTCTTTGGGTGCGCCCCAGAATTCTCAGTGTGCGATGGAGCGTCAATTATCAAACTCATCACAAGTGCCTGGTTCATCCGTCCGGCGGCATTTCCTCCTGCACGCTCATGCCGACCTGGTCGGAGTCGCCGCCTATGGGCCGGTGAGGTCGGCGTCCCGGCCCGTGCGGCCGCTGGCGCCTCCAGCAGGCGCCAGCCGTCGGCCTCCTCCGAAGGCGCCGACGACAGCACTCAGGCGGCGGCTCCCGCCGGTGGTGCGCGCGAAGGGCAGTGCCGTGATCGCCGGGTCGCAACAAAGGTGTCCAGTGCCGTCGAAGTCGGCGACGGCAGCGAGTCCAGCGAGCCGCGAGGCCAGGTCCGAACCCGCGCCTGCCGAGCCGCAGGAGACCTCTGTGGACGCCCGTCTCGACTTCTTGACAAGGGGTACGGGCGACTTCACACTGGCGTTGCACGTTACGCATTCCGTTCCGTAATACGCACCGAGGGGTGGCTCATGATGATTCCTGCGTGTCGTCTCGCCGATCTGCCGCGAGGTGAGGCGTTCCGGCTCGACGAGTCCGACCCGCCCGTCGCCGTGTTCCACACCGAGGACGGCGGGCTCTACGCGATCGACGACACCTGCACCCACCAGGACGCGTCGCTCTCCGACGGCTGGCTGGAGGGATGCGAGGTCGAATGCCCCCTGCACGCCTCGAAGTTCGACCTGCGCACCGGCGGCGTGGACGCCCCGCCGGCCCGGCTCCCCGTGCGCACCCATCAGGTCCTGGTCGAGGACGGAATGGTTTACGTCAAGCTCTCCGACGCCCCGCCGAACCTCCCGCCCTCCTGCGTCGCCGCCCGGCTCGGCGCCGTCCCGGTGGCCGGAGGCGCTGCGTGACGAGCGTGGCGGTCGTCGGCGCCCCACTGGTCGGGGTGTCGGCCGGTCACCCCGCGGCCTCCGGCGCGGCCCCATCGCGCCCGGGAGTGCCGGACCTCCATCCGTACGGGCTCCCGCGGCCCGGCCGGACGCTCGTCATGGGAGTCGTGAACGTCACGCCCGACTCGTTCTCGGACGGCGGGCAGTCGTTCACCCCCCAGGCGGCTGTCGCGCACGGGCTCGCGCTGCTGGAGCAGGGCGCGGACATCGTGGACGTGGGCGGCGAGTCGACCCGGCCCGGTGCGGCGCGCCCGCCGGTCGAGGAGGAGCTGCGGCGCGTGCTTCCCGTCGTCCGGGAGCTTGCCGCGGCGGGCGCGGTCGTCAGTGTCGACACCATGCGGGCCGAGGTCGCCGCCCTCGCTCTCGACGTGGGGGCACGGCTGATCAACGACGTCTCGGGCGGCCTCGCCGACCCCGCGATGCTGCCGCTGATGGCGCAGGCAGGCACGCCGTACGTGGTGATGCACTGGCGCGGGCACGCGGCCGGCATGCAGGCGAACGCCGCGTACGGAGACGTCGTCACCGACGTCGTCGACGAGCTGCGCCGGAGGGTCGAGGCCGCGCTGCAGGCGGGGATCCACCCCGGGTGCCTGATCGTCGACCCGGGGCTGGGCTTCGCCAAGACCCCCGAGCACAACTGGGAGCTGCTGGGGCGTCTCGGGGAGGTCCGAGAGCAGCTGGGGCATCCCCTCCTTGTGGGCGCGTCCCGCAAGTCGTTCCTGGGCCGCCTGCTGGCCGATCCGGCGACGGGGCAGGAGCGCCCGGCCGGGTTGCGGGATGCCGCGACCGCCGCCGTTTCCGTACTCGCCGCCGCGCAGGGCGTCTGGTGCCTGCGTGCGCACGACGTGGCCTCGACGCTGGACGCGGTGCGGGTGACCGCACGCTGGGGCGTCGAGGCGGCGGCTCAGGCGCAGCGGCTCCTGCGCTGAGAGGCCCGGTGTCCGCGCCCCGGAGTCCACCCGGTGCCCGACGCCGGATCGCACCTGGTGTCCGGCCGGAATCGCCGGCCCACCCGTATCCGGACGCGCTCTTGACACCGGTGCCCCCACACCAGATTCTTTGTTCCGTAATACGCAAGCTGTTGCTTATTGAGAAACGCGACGTTGCGGGCCATCCATGACGGCCCGATCCCCCCGCCGTGTGCGCGTGTGACATCTTCCGAGGTGAGAACCGATGACCAGCACCAGTCTTCCCCCGAGCCTGATCTCCACGCTGCCGGGGGAGTACTACACCGATCCCGCGATTTTCGCGCGGGAGCAGGAGCGTGTTTTCGAGGCCATGTGGTTCTGCGCGGCCCGTGGCGCGGACCTGGCGAAGCCGGGTCAGTTCCGGACCGTTGAGGTGGGGCGGGAGAGTGTGCTGGTCTCGCGTTCGCGGGACGGTTCGGTGAAGGCGTTCCTGAACATCTGCCGGCACCGCGGTGCGAAGCTGTGCACGGAGGAGTCGGGTGAGGTGAAGCGGGCGTTCCAGTGCCCGTACCACGCCTGGACCTACGGTCTGGACGGGAAGCTGGTCGCTGCGCCGAATCTGACCTCGATGCCGGACGTCGACCGCGTCGAGTACGGTCTCGTGACCGTTCATGTGCGTGAGTGGCTGGGCTATGTGTGGGTGTGCCTGGCGCAGAATCCGCCGTCGTTCGAGCAGGACGTGATGGGCGCGGTCGTGGAGCGGCTGGGCGACATCGAGTCGATCGAGCGCTACGGCGTCGAGGATCTGCAGCTGGGGCGGCGGATCAGGTATGACGTGAAGGCCAACTGGAAGCTCATCATCGAGAACTTCATGGAGTGCTACCACTGCGCGACGATCCACCCGGAGCTGACGGAGGTTCTGCCGGAGTTCGCTGACGGTTATGCGGCGCAGTACTACGTGGGTCACGGCGCGGAGTTCGGTGAGGAGGTCAAGGGCTTCACGGTGGACGGCAGTGAGGGGCTGGACCGCATCCCCGGTGTGGCGGAGGAGCAGGACCGTCGGTACTACGCGATCACAGTGAAGCCGCAGGTGTTCATCAACCTGGTGCCGGACCATGTGATCTTCCACCGGATGTACCCGGTGGCGGCGGACCGTACCGTCGTGGAGTGCGACTGGCTCTACCTCCCGCATGTCGTGGAGAGCGGGAAGGACGTGGAGCGTTCGGTGGAGCTGTTCCACCGGGTGAACCAGCAGGACTTCGACGCGTGTGAGCGCACCCAGCCGGCGATGAGCTCCCGTGCCTACACCAAGGGCGGTGTCCTGGTGCCCAGCGAGCACCACATCGGCGAATTCCACACGTGGCTCCAGACCCGCCTGGGCGCATAGCCGCCCTCCCACCCGCACACCGACATCGACCAGGCATCGACAAGGAAGGCAGTCATGGCACGCAAGGCGCCGCGCGTGGACCCCGGCGAGGACGCACTGGAGGTGACCGAGCCCAAGCGCTGGGCCGCCGGGATCCCCGCGGTGACCCATGCGCTGCGCATGGGGTACGACCAGATGGGCGTGCGGCGCACCGCGCTGACGCTGCTGAAGGTCAACCAGAAGGACGGCTTCGACTGCCCCGGCTGCGCCTGGCCCGAGGGCGACCACCGCAGCAGGGCCGAGTTCTGCGAGAACGGCGCCAAGGCGGTCGCCGAGGAAGCCACCGTCCGCCGGGTGACGCGGGAGTTCTTCGCCGCGCACCCGGTGGACGAACTGGCCCGCCGCAGCGACTACTGGCTGGGCCAGCAGGGCCGCCTCACCGAGCCGATGCACAAGCCGGCCGACTCGGACACCTACGTGCCGGTCACCTGGGAGAGGGCCTTCGACATCGTCGCCCGGGAGCTCAAGGCGCTCGACAGCCCCGACGAGGCCGCCTTCTACACCTCGGGCCGCACCTCCAACGAGGCCGCCTACCTCTACCAGCTCCTCGTCCGGCAATTCGGCACCAACAACCTGCCGGACTGCTCCAACATGTGCCACGAGTCGAGCGGCTCGGCGCTCACCGAGACCATCGGCATCGGCAAGGGCAGCGTCCACCTCGACGATCTGCACAACGCTGACCTGATCTTCGTCGTCGGGCAGAATCCCGGCACCAACCACCCGCGGATGCTGTCCGCGCTGGAGAAGGCCAAGGGGCGCGGTGCGCGCATCGTCGCCGTGAACCCGCTCCCCGAGGCCGGGCTGCTCCGCTTCAAGAACCCGCAGAACACCCGCGGAGTCGCGGGCGGCGGCACGGCCCTGGCGGACCGGTTCCTGCAGATACGGCTCGGGGGCGACCAGGCGCTCTTCCAGGCGCTGTCACGGCTGCTGCTCGACGCCGAGGACGAGGCCCCCGGCACGGTCCTCGACCACGACTTCATCACCGCGCAGACCGACGG
The DNA here is from genome assembly GCF_040675505.1 of Streptomyces sp. NPDC049597. NCBI lineage: Bacteria > Bacillati > Actinomycetota > Actinomycetes > Kitasatosporales > Streptomycetaceae > Streptomyces > Streptomyces sp. NPDC049597. The sequence goes on along the minus strand of NZ_JBFAOY010000011.1, from coordinate 125,819 downwards.
TTTCGCGGCCTTCGCCGAACTGCTGCGCAAGCTCGACTGGGACGAGGTCGCCGAGGCGACCGGACTCGCGTACGACGACATCGAGGCCACCGCCCGCGACGTCCTCTCCGCAGAGTCGGTCGTGGTGTGCTGGGCGATGGGCCTCACCCAGCACAAGCACTCGGTGCCCACCATCCGCGAGGTGGTCAACTTCCTGCTGCTGCGCGGGAACATCGGCCGTCCCGGCGCCGGAGTGTGCCCCGTGCGGGGCCACTCCAACGTCCAGGGGGACCGGACGATGGGCATCTACGAGAAGCCGGCGCGCGAGTTCCTCGACGCGCTGCAGAACGAGTTCGGATTCGACCCGCCCCGCCACCACGGCTTCGACGCGGTCGACACGATCCGCGCGATGGGCGCCGGGGAGGTGAAGGTCTTCTTCGCCATGGGCGGCAACTTCGTCTCCGCCGCTCCGGACACGGTGGCCACGGAGCGAGCTCTGCGGAACTGCCGGCTGACCGTACAGGTCTCCACCAAGCTCAACCGCTCCCACGCCGTCTGCGGCCGGGAGGCCCTCGTCCTGCCCGTCCTCGGCCGCACCGAACGCGACCGGGGGCCGGACGGGGAGAACCGGTTCGTGACCGTCGAGGATTCGATGGGGATGGTGCACGCCTCGCGCGGCGGGCTGCCGCCCGCCTCCCCGCAGCTGCTGTCCGAGCCGACCGTCGTCTGCGGGCTGGCCCGCGCCCTGTTCGGCTCGGACGGCGACGTGCCGTGGGAGGCCTTCGAGGCCGACTACGACGCCGTCCGCGACAGCATCGCCCGCGTCCTGCCCGACTTCGCCGACTTCAACGCCCGGGTCCGGCAGCCCGGAGGCTTCACCCTGCCGCATGGCCCCCGCGACGAGCGGCGCTTCCCCACCAGCACGGGCAAGGCCCGCTTCACGGCCAACCCGCTGGAGGTGCCGCGCGTTCCGGCCGGCCGGCTGCTGCTGCAGACACTGCGCAGCCACGACCAGTACAACACCACGATCTACGGACTCGACGACCGCTACCGCGGTGTCCACCAGGGACGCAGAGTGGTGTTCGTGCACACCGACGACCTCGCCGAGCGCGGGATCGACGACGGTGACCTGGTGGACCTCGTCAGCGAGTGGGCGGACGGCCCGGAGCGGCGGGCGGAGGCGTTCCGCGCCGTCGCCTACGACACGCCCCGCGGCTGCTGCGCGGCGTACTTCCCCGAGGCGAATGTGCTCGTCCCGCTCGACGCGGTGGCCGACATCTCCAACACGCCGACGTCCAAGAGCATCGTGGTCCGGCTGGAGCCGCATGCGGTTGCCCGCGCGGGCGAGGCGCAGACGGCTTCGGCCTGACGCGTCGGTCCGGGCGGGCTTGGGCCCGGCCCTTCGGTCCGGGCGGGCTTGGGCCCGACCATCCGGCCGGAGCGGGCTTCAGCCAGCGCCGGGGCCTGAGCCCGAACCAGCTGGAACGTCCCGCGCGGGCTTTAGCCCGTCGCCGGGGCCCGGGCCCGAACCAGCTGGAACTCGTCGTCCCGCGCGGGCTCAGCCCGGCCCCACCCCAGGACGGGCGGGGCCTCGTCCGGCCCTTCGGCCCGAGCGTGATCACGCAATCACGCGGATCACCCGACGTAGCCCATGCGGCGGCTGATCTCCTCCGCCCCCGTGCGCAGCACGGGGGCGAGCTCATGCATGCGTTCCTCGGTGAGGCGGTACTCGGGGCCGGAGGCACTGAGAGCAGCGATGACCTCGCCGTCGCGGGACCGGATCGGGGCCGCCATGGCGTGCAGCCCGACTTCGAGTTCCTCCATCGTCACCGCGTAACCGCGCTCCCGCGCCTCGTCGAGAGTCTTCTCCAGCTTGGCCTTGGCGGTGATGGTGTGCGGCGTCAGCTTCTTCAGCCCGGACCCCGCAAGCGCTGCCGTGCGCTCCTTCGGCGGCAGGTGGGCCAGGAGGATCTTGCCGCTGGACGTGGCGTGCAGCGGGGTGAGCTGCCCGACCCAGTTGAACGCACCGACCGCGCCCGGGCCGCGCACCTGGTAGAGGTTGACCGCGTAGTGCTCCTGCAGGACGGCGATGTTGACGGTCTCGCCGATCTCCTCGGCGAGCCGCTCGCACACCGGCCGGCCCTGCTGGGTGAGGTCGAGGCGGCCCGTGACGGCGCCCGCCAGGCGCACGATGCCGAAGCCGAGCCGGTACTTGCCCCGCTCGGCCGCCTGCTCGACCAGATCGCGTGCCTCCAGCGCCCCGAGGAGGCGGAACGCCGTCGACTTGTGGACGTCGAGCTCGGCGGCTACCTCGCTGACGCCGGCCTCCCCGCGCTGGGCGAGGATCTCCAGGACACTGACGGCACGGTCGACGGACTGCACCCCGCCCGCCGCGGGACCCGCTGTTTCGCCATCTGCCGTGTAGTTGCTCATGGCGCAACTATACGCATCCGGTGCCCAGAGATCTCGCGCGTGCAGCGGGAGGTTCCGGCGAGGAACTGTGCCTCGGAACCGGCCACCCGTATGCGATGAAGCCGGTATAGCAGGCTCCGGTGGCGTCCTCAAGGTCTTCGCCGACCCCGCGGGCGATTGAGGGGTCTGCGGGCGCACATGCCGACGTCGCCGGCCCCTCCCGGGAGCCGGCGACGTCAGTACGGCCGGTGCGGACGCTTCGGGCGCTTCGGCCGCTTCGGTCAGCGGAAGACGACCGTGCGGTTGCCGTTGACCAGCACGCGGCTCTCGCTGTGCCACTCCACCGCGCGGGCGAGCACCTGGGCCTCGACGTCGCGGCCCATGGTGACCAGCTCGTCCGGCTGACGCGAGTGGTCCACGCGCACGACGTCCTGCTCGATGATCGGGCCCTCGTCGAGGTCGGACGTGACGTAGTGCGCGGTGGCCCCGACCAGCTTGACGCCGCGCTCGTGTGCCTGGACGTACGGCCGCGCGCCCTTGAAGCTCGGCAGGAACGAGTGGTGGATGTTGATCGCCCGGCCGTCGAGCTGCTTGCACAGGTCGTCGGAGAGGATCTGCATGTAGCGGGCGAGGACGACGAGGTCGACGTCGAGCTCGTCCACCAGCTCCAGCAGCCGCGCCTCCGCCTCGGCCTTGGTCTCCTTCGTCACGGGGATGTGATGGAAGGGGATGCCGTAGTTCTGTGCCAGCGGCTCGAAGTCGCGGTGGTTGGAGACGATCGCCGGGACCTCGATGTTGAGCGCGCCGGTGGACCTGCGGAAGAGCAGGTCGTTCAGGCAGTGGCCGAACTTCGACACCATGATCAGTGTGCGGGTCGGGGTCGCGGCGTCGTGCAGCTGCCAGGTGATCCGGTACGCCTCGGCCACCGGGCCGAAGCCGGTGCGCAGTTGAGTCAGTGACACGTCCGGATCCGAGACGTCGAAGTGCACCCGCATGAAGAAGCGGCCCTGCAGTCGGTCGTCGAACTGCTGGCTCTCCAGGATGTTGCCGGAGTGGTGCACGAGATAGGTGGTCACCGCGTGGACGAGGCCGGCCCGGTCGGGGCACGAAAGGGTGAGGACGAACTCGCGGCCGGGCTGCGGTCGAGGAGACATGACATCCTCCGTTGATGCGTATTACACAACAGGGTGAGTGATACGCAACATCGTCCAGCGTGGGTGGCGGCTGGTCAAGAGTCGGCGGGCAACTGCCGCGCTCGGCTGGTGGCTGCTGTGCGACGCCTGTGACTGTGAGGGTGCGGGTTGCGTCTTCAGGATTAGGTTGCGTCTATGGCGCTGACGTGCGGTGGCCGTCCAGCGCCGGCATACGGCGGGCCTCCGTGAAGGGCGGTAGATGACGAACACCTTGCGCAGCCTCTCGTGGAGCGTCCATGTGCCCTGCCGGCCGATGGGGAACACCGCCGTGGTGCCGGGGGCGACCTCGGTCGTCGTCCCGCCCTTCTCCTCGCGCGTCATGCGCCCGGACGGCACGTGGATGACCTCCCCGCGGAGAAGTCCCATGCCGACGTCTCGGGTTCGCGCTCCCGTGTTCCGCTGACGATCCTGCCGTCGCCCGATGAGGGGATCCGCCGACTGGACGCGCGGCGAAGTCACAAGAGCTTCAGCCGCGTGTCTTGACGAAGACACAGTATGCATGTTCGGTTGCGTATGCAGGAACGCGTTTTTCTGAGCGCAACCCAGCTCACGTGTGAGCCGTTGACCGCGAGGCCGCCGCCCCGGTTCTCGGGCCACGCAGCCCCCAGTCCCCCATTCCGGGAGTTCAGATGTCCATCCGTGCCATCGACGAGGCGCCGCTGAACAGGTTCCACCGAAAACTCACCTGGGCCTGTGCCGGAGGTCCTTTCCTGGACGGCTACCTGCTCAGCATCATCGGCGTCGCCCTGGTCGGCATGAGCGGCGAACTGCACCTGAGCACGGCGGACGAGAGTCTCATCGGTGCCGCCGCCCTGGTCGGCATCTTCGTCGGAGGCCTGTTCGGCGGAGCCGTCACCGACAAGCTCGGCCGCGAGGCGATGTACACCATCGACCTCGCGATTCTGGTCGGCGGATCGGTGCTGTCGGTGTTCGCCGCCGAGACCTGGCAGTTCGTCCTGCTGCGCTTCGTCCTCGGCATCGCCATCGGAGCCGACTACCCGATCGCGACCTCCTTGCTGGCCGAATGGGTGCCGAACCGGCACCGGGGGCGCCTGCTCGGCGTCCTCATCCTCGCCTGGTACGTCGGCGCGGCGGCCGCCTATGTGGTCGGCTACGTCATGGCCGAGATCGGCGGCGCCGGCACCTGGCGGTGGATGCTCGCCTCCGGCGCCGTGCTCAGCGCTGTGATCCTGCTGATGCGCATCGGCACGCCCGAGTCCCCGCTGTGGCTGGTGAACAAGGGCCGCACCGCCGACGCCCAGGATTCGATCAAGCGGGCACTGGGCCGCACCGTCCCCATCGAGGAGCTGCTCGCGGCCTCGGCCGTCGAGCAGTCGGTGGAGAAGAACCGGTTCCGTGATCTGTTCCAGGGCGTCTATCTGCGGCGGACGCTCTTCTGCGGACTGTTCTACATGTGTCAGATCACGCCGATGTTCGCCCTGTACACCTTCGGCCCCACCATCCTGGGTTCCTTCGGCCTCGGGGAGGGCAACGCCGGCAACCTGGGCTCGGCGCTGATCAGCGTCGTGTTCGTGCTGGGCTGCCTCCCCGCGCTGCGCCTGGTGGACCGGGTGGGCCGCCGCCCCGTCATCATCTGGTCGTTCGCCTTGATGGCGGTCCCGCTCGCGGTGCTCGGCGGCGGCTCCGCGCTCCCCGTCTCGGTGGTCATCCTGTGCTTCTGTGCGTACGCCCTCTTCTCGGGCGGTCCCACGGTGCTGGAGTGGACGTATCCCAACGAGCTGTTCCCCACCGGCATCCGGGCCACGGCGGGCGGCGTGGCCACCTCGATCAGCCGTATCGGCGCCGCCGCCGGCACCTTCCTGCTGCCGCTCTCCATCAGCGGGCTGGGCATCGGCACGACCATGCTGATCGGCGCCGGCATCACCCTGGTGGGCTGGCTGGTGTCCGTGGTCTGGGCCGAGGAGACGCGGGGCCGCACGCTGGCGGAGACCAGTGGCCTTCCCGTCCGCTCCCGGCAGCGCTCGGCGGCCGAGGGCGAGCACCGCGCCGGCCTGCGGCAGGACGACCTCGAACGTTCTTGAGGGCGCAGGCGCGAACGGGGTGACACGCGACCGGCCGCAGGTCCGGCAGGAGGGGGAAGTCCGCCCGGCCACCCCCTTGACAGCAGTCGCGCATCAGGCAAACTGTCTCTTATAGTGAAGTGCAGCGCGTAATACGCAACAGTACGCGCGAGGCTCGGCCCTGGTTCTCCCAGGCCCCGGGCACGCCGGTCCGGCGCCGGTCGCCACATCGTTCAGCACATCGCCCGCCGTCCCCGCGGGCCCACGAACAGCGACGTTCCCGCTCCTTCCCCGTCATCGCTCCGGCGGAGCGATACGACGCCCCCGCCATCCAGCACATCCGGCCGAACCGCATTCGGCCGTCTCCCCAGCGAGGAGATCGACAGTGACACACGAGGTACGCGCCGTCGTCGCCCGGAAGAAGGGCGCTCCGGTCTTGGTGGAGACCATCCTGGTGCCGGACCCCGGACCGGGTGAGGCGCTGGTGCAGGTGCAGGCCTGCGGCGTCTGCCACACCGACCTCCACTACCGGGAGGGCGGCATCGCCGACGAGTTCCCCTTCCTGCTCGGCCATGAGGCCGCGGGCGTGGTCGAGGCGGTCGGCGAGGGCGTCACCGACGTCGCGCCCGGCGACTTCGTCGTGCTCAACTGGCGTGCGGTGTGCGGCGGCCAGTGCCGGGCCTGCAGCAAGGGCAAGCCCTGGTACTGCTTCGCGACCCACAACGCCGCCCAGCCGATGACCCTCGCCGACGGCACCCCGCTGTCCCCGGCCCTGGGCATCGGCGCCTTCGCCGAGAAGACCCTGGTCGCCGCCGGCCAGTGCACCAAGGTGGACCCGACCGCATCGGCCGCCGCGGCGGGACTGCTCGGCTGCGGCGTGATGGCGGGATTCGGCGCTGCGGTCAACACCGGCGGCGTCGGCCGCGGGGACTCGATCGCGGTCATCGGCTGCGGCGGTGTGGGCATGGCCGCCGTCGCGGGCGCCAAGGTGGCCGGCGCAAGCCGCATCATCGCCGTCGACGTCGACGAGCGGAAGCTGAAGTGGGCCGAGAGGTTCGGCGCCACCGACACCGTCGACTCCTCCCGGACCGACGCCGTCGAGGCCGTCCGAGCCCTCACCGGAGGCTTCGGCGCCGACGTCGTCGTGGACGCCGTGGGCCGCCCCGAAACCTTCAAGCAGGCCTTCTACGCCCGCGACCTGGCCGGCACCGCCGTCCTCGTCGGCGTCCCCACCCCTGAACTGACCCTCGACCTGCCCCTGCTGGACGTCTTCGGCCGGGGCGGGACACTCAAGTCCTCCTGGTACGGCGACTGTCTGCCCTCCCGGGACTTCCCCGCCCTGATCGACCTCCACCTGCAGGGCCGCTTCGACCTGAACGGCTTCGTCAGCGAGAAGATCGCCCTGGACGAGGTGGAAGCCGCGTTCGCCACGATGCACCACGGTGAGGTGCTGCGCTCGGTGGTGGTCCTGTGACGGCGCGGATCGAGCGGCTGGTCACCTCCGGAACCTTCGAACCGGACGGGGACAGCTGGGAGGTCGACAACAACGTCTGGTTGATCGGCGACGACCGCGAGGTCATCGTCATCGACGCCGCCCATGACGCAGCCGCGATCGCCGCCGCCGTCGGCGACCGGCGCCTGGTCGGCATCGTGTGCACCCACGCCCACAACGACCACATCAACGCCGCACCCGCACTCGCCGCCCGCACCCGCTCGCCCGTCCTGCTCCACCCGGCCGACGCGGTGCTGTGGAAGGCGGTGCACCCGCAGCTGGAGCCGTGGGAGCTGGTCGACGGCGAGCTGCTGACCGTGGCCGGCACCGGACTGTATGTACTGCACACGCCCGGGCACTCACCCGGGTCGGTCTGCCTGTACGTGCCCGAGCTGGAAGCCCTGTTCTCCGGAGACACCCTCTTCGAGGGCGGTCCCGGAGCAACCGCCCGCTCCTTCTCCGACTTCGACACCCTCATCGCCTCGATCCGCGACCGGCTGCTCACGCTTCCCGCCAACACCACCGTCCACACCGGCCACGGGGGCACCACCACGATCGGGGCCGAAGCGCCCCACCTCGACGACTGGATCGCCCGCGGGCACTGACCCGCCCGTCCCCGCACACGGAACAGGAGGAAGACCATGGCGGCACGGATCTCGGCGCCAAGCTGTGGAACACCCTGTGGGAGCCCGGACAGGACCTGGGGATCATCGCCGCGGGCCGCAGCGCCTTCAACGGCCTGCGCCTGCCCCGCCGCCCTGCCCGGCCGGTTCCTCAAGGCCGCGGCCTGCATGTACGCCAACACACCGGACGAGCACTTCGTCCTCGCCCACCGTCCCGAGCCCCCGCAGGCGACCGTGGCCTGCGGATTCTCCGGCCACGGGTTCACGTTCGTGCCCGTCATCGGCGAGATCCCCGCCGACTTGGGCACCGAAGGCACCACGGACCGCCCCATCGCCCTCTTCGACCCCCGCCGCGTGCGCGTCTGACACTTTCCGAAGGTGACACGATGACCATCACGAACCTGCCGCCCAGCCTGATCCCCACGCTGTCCGGCGAGTACTACACCGACCACGAGGTCTTCGCCCAGGAGCAGGAGCGGGTCTTCGAGGCCATGTGGTTCTGCGTGGCCCGCGCTGCCGAGCTGGCCAAGCCCGGCGCCTTCCGCACCTACCAGGTCGGACGCGAGAGCGTGCTGATCTCCCGCTCGCGGGACGGCTCGGTCAAGGCGTTCCTGAACATCTGCCGGCACCGCGGGGCCAAGCTGTGCACCGAGGAGTCCGGCGAGGTCAAGCGTGCCTTCCAGTGCCCGTACCACGCCTGGACCTACGGCCTCGACGGAAAGCTGGTCGCCGCGCCGAACCTGACGTCGATGCCGGACATCGACCGGACCGAGTACGGCCTGGTCAACGTCCATGTGCGGGAGTGGCTCGGGTATGTGTGGGTGTGCCTGGCCGACAACCCGCCCTCCTTCGAGGCGGACGTGATGGGCGCGGTCGTGGAGCGGCTCGGCGACCTCGAGTCGATCGAGCGCTACGGCGTAGAGAACCTCCAGCTGGGCCGCCGTATCACCTACGACGTGAAGGCGAACTGGAAGCTGATCATCGAGAACTTCATGGAGTGCTACCACTGCGCCACCATCCATCCCGAACTCACCGAAGTCCTGCCGGAGTTCGCGGACGGTTACGCGGCGCAGTACTACGTCGGCCACGGCGCTCAGTTCGGTGAGGACGTCCAGGGCTTCACCGTCGACGGCTCCGAGGGTCTCGACCGGATCCCGGGCGTCGCAGAGGACCAGGACCGCAAGTACTACGCGATCACAGTGAAGCCGCAGGTGTTCATCAACCTCGTCCCCGACCACGTGATCTTCCACCGGATGTACCCGATGGCGCACGACCGCACGGTCGTGGAGTGCGACTGGCTGTATCTGCCGCACGTCGTGGACAGCGGCAAGGACGTGGAGCGTTCGGTGGAGCTGTTCCACCGGGTGAACCAGCAGGACTTCGACGCGTGTGAGCGTACCCAGCCCGGGATGAGCTCCCGGGCCTACACCAAGGGTGGTGTCCTGGTGCCCAGCGAGCACCACATCGGCGCATTCCACGCCTGGCTGCAGGACAAGCTCGGCGCGCACCCCACCCGCTGACACCTCCCCACCCCAGTACCGCCCGTCCGCCTGCCGCACGGCCCCTCCGGCAGGTGGACGGGCCATTGGGCTGCCCGCCGATCCCGCTGCCGTCACCGACATCCGCGCTGCCTGCGCCCGCCGGAGCGACGGCGACCTGCTGCCGGACGAGGGGGCGCCTCCCTGGGAGCACCCCCGGACGGAGTCCGGGAGAGGTAACCGGGGGAGGGACGAGCCGACCCCGTGACGGATGCGGCTCCGCTCTTGACAACCTCCGGGCGCAACAGAAACCATGTTGCGCATAACGAATTCGGTTGTGCCATCTGAGACAGCAGTCTCTTCCGCTCCGTCGAGAGACCGGGTGCCACCCCCGGCCGACGGCCCCGTCCCAGTCGGGCACCGCAACCCGGAGGTTCCCCATGATCACGGTGTGCCGGATCGAAGACCTGCCGCCTGGCGAGTCCCACCGCACCACCTGCCCGCCGGCGGCGAACCTGGTGGGCACCCACCAGGCATCCCCGGCCGACGGCCACGTTCTGCGCCACGTCACCGCCGGGGAGCAGGCATGAGGACCATCACCGTCGTCGGCGCGTCGCTGGCAGGCCTGAGCACCGTCCGCGCGCTGCGCGCAGAGGGCTACGACGGCGAGATCGCCGTCGTCGGCGAGGAGCGCCACACCCCCTACGACCGCCCGCCGCTGTCCAAGGACTTCCTCAAGGGCGACATCGACGCCGACGCCCTCGCGCTCGCCGACGCGGACGAGTACGAGGAACTGGGCGTGCAGTGGATCCTCGGCGAGCGCGCGGTGCGCCTCGACACCACGGCCCGCACCGTCACCCTGACCGGAGGCCGGGAACTGCGCACCGACGGACTCGTCGTCGCGACCGGCGCCGGCCCCAGGACGCTCCCCGGCACCGACGGTCTGGCCGGTGTCCACACCCTGCGGACCCTGGACGACGCCAAGGCGCTGCGCGCCGAACTGCGCGACGGCCTGCCCCGGGTCGTCGTCATCGGCGCCGGCTTCATCGGCGCCGAAGTGGCCTCCACCGCGCACCAGCTCGGGCTCCACGTCACCGTCGTCGAGGCGCTCGACATACCGCTGGAGCGCCAACTGGGGCGTGAGATGGGGCTGGTGTGCTCCTCGCTCCACACCGATCACGGCGTCGACCTGCTCTGCGGAACCGGCGTCGCCGGACTCACCGGCAACGGCCGAGTCACCGGCGTACAGCTGGCGGACGGGCGTCTGCTGCCCGCCGACGTCGTCGTGGTCGGCGTGGGCGTACGGCCCGCCACCGACTGGCTGGCCGGCTCCGGTGTCCAGGTGGGCGACGGCGTCGTGTGCGACACCGGCTGCGCGACGAGCGTCCCGGGTGTGGTCGCCGTCGGCGACGTCGCCCGCTGCCCCAGCCCGTTCACCGGGCGGCACGCCCGCATCGAGCACTGGAGCAACGCCATCGAGCAGTCGAAGACCGCCGCGCGCACACTGCTCTCCGGCGTGTCGGCCCCCGCCTCGCGCACCGCGCCGTACTTCTGGTCCGACCAGTACAAGGTGCGCATCCAGCTCGCCGGACACGTCGCCCCCGGCACCCGGCCCCAGATCATCGAGGGCGACCTCGACAGCCGCTCCTTCACGGCCGTCTACGAGCACGAGGGCTCCACCCTCGCCGTGCTCTCCCTCAACCAGCCGAAGCTGTTCAACCGGCTGCGCCGCAAGATCACCCCTGCCGCCGCGGCCGCCACGTCATGAGCTCCCCGGCCCGGCTCCCTCTGACGTGCCTGCGGGAGGACTCCATGAGCGTTCCGCAGCACCTGCGGTACACATGGGACCACGAGTGGCTGGTCGTGGACGAGGGCAACGCCACCGTCGGCATCACCGCGTTCGCGGCGAAGGCCCTCGGCGATGTCGTCCACCTCCGGCTGCCCAGGGTCGGCACCCGGGTCGAGGCCGGGAGACCTGCGGGGAGATCAGGTCGCCGACAGCCGTCAGCGGCCTGTACGCCCCGGCCTCGGGCGAGGTCCTCGAAGTCAACGCGGCACTGGCCGACGACCCGGGCGTCGTCAACGCCGCTCCCTACACCGGCGGTTGGCTGTTCAGGCTGCGGGTCGAGAACATGGCCGGCGCCCTGTCCGCCGACGCGTACGCCGCGTACTGCGGCCGGCGTACGACACCGACACGGTGAAGGCCGCGTCACCGCCCCGGCGGACAAGCACCCGCTCCGCCCGGGCCCTCAACTGACAACCCCGTCAGGGACGTGCCTGTCGACCGGCCGGCAGGTCCCGCCAATCCCACGGAGTATGGCGTGGCAATCAGCGTCTTCGACCTGTTCTCCATCGGCATCGGCCCGTCCAGCTCGCACACGGTCGGCCCCATGCGAGCCGCCCGGATGTTCGCTGCCCGGCTGAAGAAGGACGGCCTGCTCGCCCAGTCCGCCGCGGTGCGGGCGGAGCTGTTCGGCTCCCTCGGCGCCACCGGGCACGGCCACGGCACGCCGAAGGCCGTGCTGCTCGGTCTGGAGGGCAATGAGCCGCACACGGTCGACGTCGCCCAGGCCGAGCTGGACGTCGAGCGGATCCGCACCACCCGGCGTATCCGCCTCCTCGGCACCGAGATCGGCGCGACCCACGAGATCGACTTCGACGTGTCGGCCCAGCTCGTCCTGCACCGCCGGCGCTCCCTGCCGTACCACGCCAACGGCATGACCCTGTTCGCGTACGACGCGGACGGTCTGCCGCTGCTGGAGAAGACGTACTACTCGGTCGGCGGCGGCTTCGTCGTCGACGAAGACGCGGTCGGCGCCGACCGCATCAAGCGGGACGACACCGTCCTCAAGCACCCCTTCCGCACGGGCGACGAACTGCTGCGCCTGACGAAGGAGACCGGCCTGTCGATCTCTTCGCTGATGCTGGAGAACGAGCGAGCGTGGCGGACCGAGGACGAGATACGCACCGGCCTGCTGGGGATCTGGCGGGTCATGCAGGCCTGTGTCTCCCGGGGCCTGGCCCAGGAGGGCATCCTCCCCGGCGGCCTGAAGGTGCGCCGCCGGGCCGCGGCCGCGGCCCGGGCGCTGCGCGGCGAGGGCGACGCGGCGGCCCGCGCGATGGAGTGGGTGACCCTCTACGCGATGGCGGTGAACGAGGAGAACGCGGCCGGCGGCCGGGTCGTGACCGCACCGACGAACGGTGCCGCCGGCATCATCCCCGCCGTTCTGCACTACTACCTCACGTTCGCGGCGGGCGGGGCCTTGGAGGAAGAGAAGGAGGACGGGATCGTCCGCTTCCTTCTCGCGGCGGGTGCGATCGGCCTGCTGTTCAAGGAGAACGCGTCGATCTCCGGCGCCGAGGTCGGCTGCCAGGGCGAGGTCGGCTCGGCCTGCTCGATGGCAGCCGGCGGCCTGGCCGAGGTGCTGGGCGGCAGCCCGGAACAGGTGGAGAACGCCGCCGAGATCGGCATGGAGCACAACCTGGGCCTGACCTGCGACCCGGTCGGCGGCCTCGTCCAGATCCCGTGCATCGAACGCAACGGCATGGCCGCGGTCAAGGCGGTGACTGCCGCGCGGATGGCCCTGCGCGGCGACGGCCGCCACCACGTCTCCCTCGACAAGGTCATCAAGACCATGAAGGAGACCGGCGCGGACATGAAGGTGAAGTACAAGGAGACCGCTCGTGGCGGCCTCGCCGTCAACGTCATCGAGTGCTGACGGGGCATCGGCCGTGCTCATCGACACGTTCGGTCGCGTAGCCACCGACCTGCGGGTCTCGCTCAGCGACCGGTGCAATCTGCGCTGCACGTACTGCATGCCGGAAGAGGGCCTGCAGTGGCTCGCCAAACCCGACCTGCTCACCGACGACGAGATCGTCCGGCTGATCCGCATCGCGGTCACCCGTCTCGGCATCGAGGAGGTCCGTTTCACCGGGGGCGAGCCGCTGCTGCGCCCCGGCCTCGTCGGGATCGTCGAGCAGGTCGCCGCCCTCGCACCGCGCCCCGGGATGTCGCTGACCACCAACGGCATCGGACTGCGGCGCACCGCCCGGGCGTTGAAGGACGCGGGCCTGGACCGGGTCAACGTCTCCCTCGACACCCTGCGCCCCGATGTGTTCACGACCCTGACCCGCCGCGACCGCCACCGGGACGTGCTCAGCGGCCTGGAGGCGGCCCGCGCCGCTGGTCTCACCCCGGTCAAGGTCAACGCCGTGCTGATGCCCGGCCTCAACGACGACGAGGCGCCCGACCTGCTCGCCTGGGGCATGGAGATGGGCTACGAGCTCCGCTTCATCGAGCAGATGCCGCTGGACGCCCAGCACGGCTGGAAGCGCGACGGCATGATCACCGCGGGCACCATCCTGGAGAGCCTGCGCACACGATTCACGCTCACTCCCGAGCCGGACGGGGCCCGCGGCTCGGCGCCCGCCGAGCGCTGGATCGTCGACGGCGGCCCGGCCCGCGTCGGGGTCATCGCCTCCGTCACCCGCCCCTTCTGCCGCGCCTGCGACCGCACCCGGCTCACGGCCGACGGCCAGGTGCGGACCTGCCTGTTCGCCACCGAGGAGACCGACCTGCGGGCGGCGCTGCGTTCCGGGGCGGCGGACGAGGAGATCGCGCGGCTGTGGCAGGCGGCCATGCGGGGCAAGAAGGCGGGGTCCGGGCTCGACGACCCCTCCTTCCTGCAGCCCGGGCGGCCGATGTCGGCGATCGGCGGCTGACACCCCCGGGCGTCGACGTCCTCGGGAGCCCGAGGAGGTTGACGCCCGCAGATCACGAGTACGTACAGAACCGGGAGTTGGGCCATGGGACGGGTCACCGAGCGACGGCGCGTGCTGCGCATCCGGGACGGTGCGGTGAGCACCCGCCCGGACACACTGGTCGCTGAGGAGCCACTGGAGATCCGGCTGAACGGCAAGCCGCTGGCGATCACCATGCGCACGCCCGGCGACGACTTCGCGCTGGCCGCCGGATTCCTGGTGAGCGAGGGCGTACTCGGCCGGACCGAGGACGTGGCGAACATCGTGTACTGCGCGGGCGCCGAGCCGGGGGCACCCCCAGCGGTGGCTGGGGGAGGATCCAACACGTACAACGTCGTCGACGTGCGGCTCGCCCCCGGCGTGCCGGTGCCCGACATCACGCTCGAACGGAACGTGTACACGACCTCCTCCTGCGGGCTGTGCGGGAAGGCCGGCCTGGACGCCGTGCGGACCACCGCCCGCTGGCCGGTCTCCGACGTGCCCCCGGTCCGCGTCGCGCCCGGGCTGCTGGCCGCACTGCCCGGCCGGCTTCGGGCCGCGCAGCGGGTGTTCGACCGGACCGGGGGGCTGCACGCCGCCGGGCTGTTCTCGCCCGAGGGCGAACTCCTGGACCTGCGGGAGGACGTGGGCAGGCACAACGCCGTCGACAAGGTGGTCGGCCGCGCGCTGCGGTCCGGCGAACTGCCGCTGTCCCGGAGCATTCTGCTGGTGTCCGGGCGGGCGTCCTTCGAGCTGGTGCAGAAGGCGGTGATGGCCGGCGTCCCGGTGCTGGCGGCGGTCTCGGCGCCGTCGTCCCTCGCGGTGGACCTGGCGGCGGAGACCGGGCTCACGCTCGTCGGCTTCCTGCGCGGCGACTCCATGAACGTGTACGCGGGCGAGCAGCGCCTCGACCTGCGGGCCCGGTCCGCGGCCGAGGCGCCGGAAGCGGAGGTCGCCAGGTGAGCCGGTACCTGACCCGGCCCGCCGCCACCCTTGCCGGTCCGCCCCGACCGCCACAGCCCGGAACTCCCCGCCGCCCACGCCGCGTCGCGATGCTCAGCGTGCACACGTCCCCGCTGCATCAGCCGGGCACGGGCGACGCGGGCGGCATGAACGTCTACATCGTCGAGCTCGCCCGACGGCTCGCCGCGATCGACATCGAGGTGGAGATCTTCACCCGCGCCACCTCCGCCGCGCTCCCGCCCGTCGTCGGGCTCGCGCCCGGTGTGCTGGTCCGGCACGTCGACGCGGGGCCCTACGAAGGGCTGGCCAAGGAGGACCTGCCGACCCAGCTGTGCGCGTTCACGCACGGCCTCATGCAGGCCTGGGCAGGCCACCGTCCCGGGCACTACGACCTGGTCCACTCGCACTACTGGCTCTCCGGCCATGTCGGCCGGCTGGCCGCCGAGCGCTGGGGCGTCCCGCTCGTGCACGCCATGCACACCATGGCCAAGGTCAAGAACGCCGCCCTCGCCGAGGGCGACACCCCGGAACCCGAGGTCCGCGTCATCGGCGAGACGCAGATAGTGGGCGCCGCGGACCGGCTCATCGCCAACACCGACAAGGAAGCCGGGGAACTGCTCCGCCACTACGACGCCGACACCGGACGGGTCGCCGTCGTCCACCCGGGGGTCAACCTCGATGTGTTCCGCCCCGCCGACGGCCGTGCCGCGGCCCGCGCTCGCCTCGGGCTGCCGCAGGACGCGTTCGTCCCGCTGTTCACGGGCCGTATACAGCCCTTGAAGGCGCCGGACGTCCTGCTGCGCGCTGTGGCACGGCTGTTGGAGGAGCGGCCGCAGCTGCGTGAGCGGACGGTGGTGCCGGTCGTCGGCGGGCCGAGCGGCAGCGGACTCGCCAAGCCGGAGGGACTGCGGAAGCTGGCCGCCGCGCTCGGCATCGCGGACGTCGTGCGGTTCTGGCCGCCGGTGGGCCAACAAGAGCTCGCCGACTGGTACCGGGCGGCATCGGTCCTGGTGATGCCGTCGCGCAGCGAGTCGTTCGGCCTGGTGGCCGTCGAGGCACAGGCCTGCGGCACCCCCGTGATCGCGGCCGAGGTGGGCGGCCTGCCGGTGGCGGTACGGCACGGGACGAGCGGCGTGCTCGTGGCGGGGCACGATCCGGTGGACTACGCGCGCGCGTTGGGCGCCTTCGTGCGCGACCCGTCGCTGAGCGACCGCATGGGCGACGCCGCTGCCCGGCACGCCCGGTTCTTCGGCTGGGACACGGCGGCGTCCGCGACGGCGGAGGCGTACACGGAGGCGATACACGAGCGTCATCTGCGGTTGTTCCGGGGCGGCGTCGGCAGCGTGCTCGCCTCCCGGCCGTAGGCCGGGAGCCCCGGGGCGTACGGGCACCCTGCGATAACGATGGGTGTACGGGGCTTGACGTACCGGGAACCTAGGGGGACGGTGTTGCACATCAAGCTGGCAGTTGCGTGTAGCGCACCATCGTGTGGTGGTCCCGCAGAGCGACCCTCCATCGCCCCACGTCCCCTTGGGAAGGCTTCGGATGAGTACAGCAACAACGAAGAAAGCACGATCGGCCCTGGACCGGGTGGATCCTTCCGTCCTCTACATCTCCGTGACGCTGTCCGCCCTCTTCGTGGCGTGGGGGGTGTTCTTCACCGACAATCTCGCCTCGGTGGCCGAGGCGACGCTGGGCCGGATCATCGGGAACTTCGGCTGGCTCTTCGTCCTGACGAGTTCCGGATTCGTGCTGCTGGCCGCCGTGTTGGCGTTCAGCCGGTTCGGCCGCATCCGGCTCGGCAAGGACCATGAGCGACCGGAGTTCAGCACCGCCTCCTGGGTGGCGATGATGTTCAGCGCCGGCATGGGCATCGGCCTGATGTTCTACGGGGCGAGCGAACCCATCATGCATATGTCCAGCCCTCCGCCGGGCACCGCCGAGGCGGGGAGCGAGGAAGCGGCCAAGGTGGCGCTGGAGTACTCGTACTTCCACTGGGCGATCCACCCGTGGGCGATGTACGCCGTCGCCGGCCTGGCGCTCGCCTACTTCGGATTCCGCAAGAGCGGCAACAGCCTGATCAGCTCCGCCTTCCGGCCGCTGCTCGGCGACCGGGTCGACGGACCGCTGGGCAAGTCGATCGACATTCTGGCGATCTTCGCCACCCTCTTCGGCTCCGCCGTCTCCCTCGGGCTCGGCGCGCTCCAGATCAACAGCGGCCTGAAGACGCTCTGGGGAATCGGCGAATCGACCGCGTTCGCCGTCACGATCATCGCGGTGCTGACCGTCATGTTCGTGTTCTCCGCCCTCTCCGGGGTGCACCGCGGCATCCAGTGGCTGAGCAACGGCAACATGATCCTTGCCGGCGTCCTGCTGCTGTTCGTCTTCGTCGTGGGCCCCACGGTGTTCATCCTGAACAGCCAGACCGAGGCGCTGGGCGGATACCTGGCCTCGCTCCCGAAGATGAGCTTCACGACGGGCGCGTTCGGCGGCGGCGACTGGCTCTCCGGATGGACGGTCTTCTACTGGGCGTGGTGGATCTCCTGGACGCCCTTCGTGGGCACGTTCATCGCACGCATCTCCCGCGGACGTACGATCCGGGAGTTCATCGTCGGTGTGATCGTCGCGCCGAGCGTGGTCAGCGTCGTGTGGTTCGCGATCCTCGGTGGCACCGCCCTGAACCGGGAGATGCACGGCGGCGGTCTGTCCGAGGCGGTTGCCAAGGGCGAGGAGGCGGGCCTGTTCGCCACCCTGCAGACGCTTCCCTGGTTCCCCATCACCTCGTTCGTGGTGATCGTCCTGGTCGGCCTGTTCTTCGTCAGCGGCGCCGACGCGGCCTCCGTGGTACTGGGCATGCTCTCCAGCCGGGGCTGTATGAGCCCCTGTCGCCCGGTCGTGATCCTCTGGGGCGCGCTGACGGGTCTGGTCGCGGCCGTCCTGCTGCTGGCCGGCGGCTTGGAGGCGGTCAAGCAAGTGGCCATCATCGCCGCCTTCCCGTTCCTCTTCGTGATGATCGGAATGTGTGTCTCCCTGGTGAAGGCGCTGCGCGCCGAGCCGAAGGGGGAGTCCGCCGCGGTGCGTGAGGGTGCCGCCGACGCCGGCGACGAACGCGAGCCGGACGACGGCGCGCGGCCGGCCGAGGCCATGGCGGACTCGAAGGCCGTGGGCTGAGCCGAGGGGCCGGAGCGAACGGGGGGCCGGAATCGGCCCGGGGGAGGGGCGCATCCCTGGGGCTGCGCCCCGGTTTCCCCTCGGCGGATCCGGCCGAGCCGACGCGGTCGGAGCCGACCTCTTGACCCCCGGCGCTTCCTGTCCGATGATCGGTTGCGTATAGCGGTGCGCGTATCTAATTAAGCAACAAGTGCGGGAGAGTTCCCGCTCGAGGAGTAGCTCATGGCTCATGAGGTTCGTGCCGTCGTCGCCCTGGAGAAGGGCGCACCCGTCTCCGTGGAGACGATTGTCGTCCCCGACCCCGGTCCGGGTGAGGCGTTGGTCAAGATCGAGGCGTGCGGCGTCTGCCACACCGATCTGCACTATCGGGAGGGCGGGATCAACGACGACTTCCCCTTCCTGCTGGGGCACGAGGCGGCGGGCCGCGTCGAGGCCGTCGGAGAAGGCGTCACCGGTCTCGCGCCGGGTGACTTCGTCATCCTCAACTGGCGTGCGGTATGCGGTCAGTGCCGGGCCTGCAGCAAGGGCAAGCCCTGGTACTGCTTCGCCACCCACAACGCGACGCAGCAGATGACGCTGCTGGACGGCACGCCGCTGTCGCCCGCCCTCGGTATCGGCGCGTTCGCGGAGAAGACGCTGGTCGCCGCGGGGCAGTGCACCAAGGTCGATCCGGCGGCCCCGGCGGCCGCCGCCGGGCTGCTCGGCTGCGGCGTCATGGCGGGCTTCGGTGCGGCGGTGAACACCGGCGCCGTCGGCCGCGGTGACTCCGTCGCCGTCATCGGCTGCGGTGGCGTGGGCATGGCCGCGGTCGCGGGCGCGAAGCTCGCCGGCGCGAGCAAGGTGATCGCCGTCGACGTCGACCAGCGCAAGCTGGAGCGGGCCCTGACCATGGGGGCCACCCACACCGTCGACGGCACGTCGGCGGACGTCGTGGAGGCGGTGCGCGAACTGACCGGCGGCTTCGGCGCGGACGTGGTCGTCGAGGCGGTCGGCCGCCCCGAGACGTACAAGCAGGCCTTCTACGCCCGCGACCTGGCCGGCACGGTCGTCCTGGTCGGCGTGCCCACCCCGGAGATGAAGGTGGAACTGCCGCTGATCGACGTCTTCGGACGCGGCGGCGCGCTCAAGTCCAGCTGGTACGGCGACTGCCTGCCCTCGCGGGACTTCCCGGCGCTCATCGACCTGTATCTGGGCGGGCGTTTCGACCTGGACGCCTTCGTCTCCGAGACCATCGGGCTCGGCGACGTGGAGAAGGCGTTCGAGAAGATGCACCGCGGCGAGGTGCTGCGCTCCGTGGTGGTGCTGTGATGGCCGGCGCACCCCGCATCGAACACCTCGTCACCAGCGGCACCTTCAGCCTCGACGGCGGCACCTGGGACGTCGACAACAACGTCTGGATCGTCGGCGACGACGACGAGGCGGTCGTCATCGACGCGGCGCACGACGCCGGGGCGATCCTGGCCGCCGTGGGCGACCGCCGCCTGACGGCCGTCGTGTGCACCCACGCGCACAACGACCATGTGAACGCGGCCCCGCAGGTCGCGGACGCCACCGGCGCGCCCGTCCTCCTGCACCCCGACGACGACGTGCTGTGGACGATGGCGCACCCCAGGCGGCGGCCCGACGGCGCTCTCGCCGACGGCCAGGTTCTCACGGTGGCGGGTGTCGGCCTGCGTGTCCTGCACACTCCCGGGCACGCTCCGGGCGCGGTGTGCCTGTACGCACCCGACCTGGGCGCACTGTTCAGCGGTGACACCCTGTTCGCGGGAGGGCCGGGTGCGACCGGGCGCTCGTACAGCGACTTCGGCACGATCATCACCTCGATCGGCGAGCGGCTGCTGACGCTCCCGGGCGAGACGGTCGTCCACACCGGGCACGGCGACACGACCACCGTCGCCGCCGAGGCACCGCACCTGAAGGAGTGGGCGGCCCGCGGCTGGTGACCACGGGCGCAGCCACACGCCGCCGGGGCTCTCGACCGCGACCGCGCCTCACCGGGCTCACCGCGGACGAGAGCCCCGGCACGGAGGCACGCCCGGGCCGGGAAACTGCCGCCGAGGAACTGCCGGCCGGTCACTCGCCGCTCGCACTGCCGTTGACCATCCGATCCGCCGCTCACTGGACGAACTGCCGTGTCCGACCTCGCCCCGCTGGCCCGCTTCGGCGACCTCGTCGCCACCGATCTGCGTGATGTGACCAGTGACCTCGCTGCCCTGGACTCCTCCGGCTTCTGGGCGGTGGTCGTCGACTTCGAGTGCCGCCTGGTGTGCGCCCGTTTCGGGGACGTACGCCTCGAGCCGGTGCCCGACCCCGTGCCCGGGGCCTGGCGGGGCCCGACGGCCGCAGACTGGACCTCCTCCCTGGACCGCACCGCCTACACGGCGGGAGTACGTCGCATCCGCGAGCACATCGCGGCGGGCGAGGTCTATCAGGCCAATCTGTGCCGCGTGTTGTCCGCACCGCTGCCCGACCCCGAGACGGCCGACGTCGATGCGCTGACCGCCCTGCTGGCCCGCGGCAATCCCGCCCCGTACGCCGGCACGGTCCGGCTCCCGGCCCATGGCGTCGAGGTGGCCACCGCCTCTCCCGAGCTGTTCCTGCGGCGCGACGGCCGGACCGTCGAGTCCGGGCCGATC
Source organism: Streptomyces sp. NPDC049597 (assembly GCF_040675505.1). NCBI lineage: Bacteria > Bacillati > Actinomycetota > Actinomycetes > Kitasatosporales > Streptomycetaceae > Streptomyces > Streptomyces sp. NPDC049597. The sequence goes on along the minus strand of NZ_JBFAOY010000011.1, from coordinate 105,111 downwards.
AAGGGCACCGGACGGACCGCCGGTGACCTGCTGGAGAAGGACCACGCCGAGAACGTGATGATCGTGGACCTGGTCCGCAACGACCTGGGGCGGGTCTGCGCCACCGGATCGGTGACCGTCCCGGCCCTGTGCACGGTCGAACAGCATCCGGGCCTGGTCCACCTGGTCTCCACCGTGCGCGGCGAACTGGCGGAGGGCACGGGCTGGCCGGAGCTGCTGACCGGAACATTTCCTCCCGGTTCCGTCACGGGCGCGCCCAAGTCGAGTGCGCTGCGCATCATCGAGGCGCTGGAGACGACGCCCCGCGGGCCGTACTGCGGCGGCATCGGCTGGGTCGACGCCGACCGCGGGACCGGCGAACTCGCCGTGGGCATCCGCACGTTCTGGGTGGACCGCCGCGCTCCCGCAGGCCCGGTGCTGCGCTTCGGCACGGGTGCCGGCATCACCTGGGGATCCGAGCCGGAGCGGGAGTGGCGGGAGACCGAACTGAAGGCCTCCCGGCTGCTGGCTCTGGCGTCCGGCCCGCCACCCCGTACGCCTTCCCACGATGCGTTGCCCGTAGCGCACAGGGTCTGATCCAGAGCAACGCGGAAGAGGGCATGCGCCCGTCTTCTGAATCCCTTGACAGGGGTTCGGGGACGCCCGCACACTGGCGTTGCGTCAATCGCAATCCGTTTCTTTATACGCACCGAGGTGTCATGATGATTCCCGTGTGCCGTCTCGCGGATCTGCCGCGAGGCGAAGCCCGTCGGCTCGACATCGACCCGCCGGTCTCGGTGTTCCATACCGACGACGGCGAGCTCTTCGCCGTCGACGACACCTGCACCCACCAGGACGCCTCGCTCGCCGACGGCTGGCTGGAGGGCTGTGAGGTGGAATGCCCGCTGCACGCCTCGAAGTTCGACCTCCGCACCGGAACCGTCGACGCCCCGCCGGCGAAGCGCCCGGTCCGCACGCACGAGGTGCACGTCGAGGACGGCATGATCCACGTGCAGCTGTCCACGGACGCCCCCAATCTGCCGCCCTGCATCACGTCCCGGCTCGCGGGCGGCGTCGCGTGAGGACCGTGGCCGTGGTGGGCGCCTCGCTGGCCGGTCTGTCGGCGGCGCGCTCTTTGCGGAAACAGGGCTACGACGGGCGGCTGGTCGTCATCGGCGACGAGACCCACCGCCCGTACGACAGACCTCCGCTGTCCAAGGAGTTCCTGGCCGGCACCCTCGGCGAGGCGGACCTCGCCCTGGAGACGCAGGACGAGGACCTGCAGGCGCAGTGGCTGCTCGGCGCCCGCGCCACCGGACTCGACCGGGCGGACCGCTCCGTGCGGCTCGCCGACGGGCAGGAGGTCCGCGCCGACGGGATCGTCATCGCGACCGGCGCCGCCGCACGCACCCTGCCCGGCGCCAAGGGCCTGGCCGGGGTGCACACCCTGCGCACGCTGGACGACGCCCGTGCCCTGCGGGACGAACTGGCCCTGGGCGGACGGCTGGTCGTGATCGGCGGCGGGTTCATCGGCGCCGAGGTCGCCTCCACCGCGTACGCCCTCGGACTCGACGTGACCGTTGTCGAGGCGGCGCCGACACCGCTGGCAGGGCCGCTCGGCGCGACCATGGGGGGCATCGTCTCCGCCCTCCACACGGACCACGGCGTACGGCTGGTGTGCGGTGTGGGCGTCAAGGGGCTGAGCGGCGAGAACAAGGTCGACGCCGTCCTGCTGGAGGACGGTCGCAGCATCCCCGCCGACATCGTGGTCGTCGGTGTGGGCGCGCGCCCGTGCGTCGAGTGGCTGGAGGGGTCCGGTGTCGTGCTGGACGACGGCGTGAAGTGCGGCGCGGACGGCCGCACCAGCCTGGCCGCCGTGGTCGCGGTCGGTGACTGCGCGTCCTGGTACGACCCCTGCACGGACGGCCATCGCCGCGTGGAGCACTGGACCGGAGCGCGGGAGCGGCCCGACGCGGCCGTGGCGGCGCTGCTGTCGTCGGGTGCGGCGGAACCGGGGCCGCCGCGGCCGCCGTACTTCTGGTCGGACCAGTACGGTGTGAAGATCCAGTTCGCCGGTCATGCGGCGGGCTCCGACAGTGTGACCGTCGAGGAAGGAGCTCCGGACGACCGCAGTTTCCTGGCCGTCTACCGGCGTGCCGGGCACCCGGTCGCCGTGCTCGCGATGAACCAGGCACGGCTGTTCACGCGGTGGCGCAGGCAGCTCACGGCCGCATCGGCGTGACGTCGTGGTCGTCGGGCGGCGGCGCACCGCCTCAGCCCAGGTAGCCCATCCGATGGCTGATCTCCTCCGCGCCCTGGACCAGCACCGGAGCGAGCTCGTGCATGCGCTCCTCGGTGAGCCGGTACACGGGGCCGGAGGCGCTGAGCGCCGCGATGACCTCTCCGTCCCGGTTGCGGACCGGCGCGGCCATGGCGTGGAGGCCCACCTCGAACTCCTCCAGGGTGCAGGCGTAGCCGCGCTCCCGGACCTCGGCGAGGTTCTTCTCGAGCTTCGTCTTCGCGGTCACGGTGTGCGAGGTCATCTTCTTCATGCCGGCCTCGGCCAGCAGTGCCGCGCGCTCCTTGGCGGGCATGTGGGCCAGCAGGATCTTGCCGCTGGAGGTGGCGTGCAGCGGGGTCAGCTGGCCGACCCAGTTGTGCGCGGTGACGGCGCCGCGCCCGCGCACCTGGTAGAGGTTGATCGCGTAGTGCTCCTGCTTCACGGCGAGGTTGACGGTCTCGCCGATCTCCTCGGCGAGACGCTCGCAGACCGGGCGGCTCTGCTGGGTGATGTCGATCCTCCCGGTGGCCGCGCCGGCAAGGCGCACGATGCCGAAACCGAGCCGGTACTTGCCGCGCTCGCCCGCCTGCTCCACCAGTCCGCGCGCCTCCAGCGCGCCCAGCAGGCGAAATGCCGTGGACTTGTGGACCTCGATCTCGACGGCGACCTCGCTGACGCCGGCCTCGCCGCGCTGGGCCAGGATTTCCAGCACGCTGATGGCGCGGTCGACGGACTGCACCCCACCGGGCTGCGAACCAGTCGTTTCGATTTCTGGGGTGTAGTTGCTCATGACGAAACCATACCCGCCAGTAAAAACAGCGGCTGCGGCGCGCGTCACAGGGTGTCGCGCGTCTCCAAGGTTGCGTGTATCACAACCTGATGCGTATAACGATACTCCTACGAGCATCTCGCGCGTATCCGGCGCGCGAGCGAGACGAGGCGCCATGGCTTCCCTGCAGTGCACGGTCGCGTATCACCGGTACCGCGAGGCCCGGAAGCAGGTCGGCACATGCTGAGCCGCGTACCTAGCCCCCGACTGGGCGGCGAACGCTTCCGCGCGCTGCTCCGGAGCGTCCGTTACGAGGTGCTGCCCGCGAAGGCCACCGAGGACAAGGTCACCGCCCATGTCCCCCGGGACGTCGTCGTCACCGTGACGGCGTCGCCGGTCAAGGGACTGGAGCCGACGCTCGACCTCGCCACACGGCTCGCGGAGCACGGCTACCGCGTCGTCCCGCACGTCCCCGCGCGGCTGCTGCGGGACGACGCCCACCTGAAGGACGTCGTCGACCGGCTCCGCGGGGCAGGAATCGACGATGTCTTCGTGCCGGCGGGCGACGCCGACCCGCCGGCCGGAGCCTATGACGGGGCACTGCCTGCACTGCGCAGGCTGAGCGAGCTCGGCAGCCCGTTCAACCACGTCGGCATCACCGGCTATCCCGAGAGCCATCCGCTCATCGACGACGACCTCACCGTCCAGGCGATGTGGGACAAGCGGGCGCACGCCACGTACATCGTCAGCAACCTGTGCTTCGAGCCGCGTGTGCTGGGCGACTGGCTCGGCCGGATACGCCGCCGCGGCATCGCCCTGCCCGTCCATGTGGGCGTCGCCGGGCCCGTGCAACGGGCGAAGCTGCTGTCCATGGCGGCGAAGATCGGCGTGGGCGAGTCGACCCGCTTCCTGACCAAGCACGCCTCCTGGTTCCTGCGCTTCGCGGCACCCGGCGGCTACTCGCCCGAGCGGCTGCTGGCCCGCGGCGCCGAGGTGCTCACCACACCCTCGGCGGACGTGGCCGGTCTGCACCTCTTCACCTTCAACCAGATCGCCGAGACCGAGCGTTGGCGCCGCGCGCTGCTGGACCGGTTGGGCGGCTGAGCGGGGACCGCGCCTCGGCGCAAAAGCGACTCACAGGGCCCGGCAGGCTGCGACGGCAGTCCGCCGGGCCCTGTGGCGTTCCTGCCGGACTCCGCCTGTGTTCTCGGCCCGTTTCCCAACGTCACAACCCCTTGACACCCATCCCCACGGCAGGCAGATTGAGTTGCGCAACCTGAATCGTGTTGCGCAGACAGCAACTAAATGGCTTATTGAGTCGGAGGTGCGGCGATGGCGGGACCCCGGGTGGTCATCATCGGAGCGGGCGTCGTGGGAGCGGCACTCGCCGATGAGATCTCCGCGCGAGGCTGGACCGAAGTGACCGTGGTCGACCAGGGCCCGCTGCCCGCCACCGGGGGGTCGACGTCACACGCCCCGGGCCTGGTCTTCCAGACGAACTCGTCCAAGACCATGACCGAACTGGCCCGTTACACCGTCGAGAAGTTCTGTTCGCTCGACGTCGACGGGCAGCCCTGTTTCCTCCAGGTCGGCGGCCTCGAAGTGGCCACCACCCCCGAGCGCGTCGCCGAACTCCAGCGCCGCCACGGCTGGCTCACCTCCTGGGGCATCGAGGGCCGGCTGCTGAGCCCCGAGGAGTGCGTCGAGCGGCATCCGCTCGTGAACCAGGACAAGGTCCTCGCCGGTCTCCTGATTCCGACCGACGGCCTCGCCAAGGCGGTCCTCGCCGTCGAGGCGCAGATCCGGCGGGCCACCGAGCGCGGCGTACGCTTCCTCGCCCGTCACGAGGTCCTCGACGTCCGCACGGAGGACGACCGCGTGACCGGCGTCGTCACCGACCAGGGCGAGATCCCCGCGGACATCGTGGTGTGCTGCGCCGGGATCTGGGGGCCGAAGATCGCCCGCATGGTCGGCATGGACCTCCCGCTGACCCCGCTCGCCCACCAGCTGGCCTGGACCGGCCCGGTGCCGGCCCTCGAAGGCCAGACGCAGGAGGCGGTGCGTCCGATCCTGCGGCACCAGGACGCGGACCTGTACTACCGCGACCGTTTCGACCGGCTCGGCATCGGCTACTACGGCCACCGCCCCATGCCCGTCGACGTGAACGACATCCTGTCCGTGGACGAGGCCGACGAGATGCCGTCGGTGCTGAAGTTCACCGAGGACGACTTCGCCGAGGCGTGGACGGAGACGCAGTCCCTGCTGCCCGCGACGAAGGAGGCCGACCTCGAGGAGGGCATCAACGGCCTGTTCTCCTTCACCACCGACGGACTGCCCCTGCTGGGCGAGTCCCCGGACGTGAAGGGCTTCTGGGTCGCGGAGGCCGTATGGGTCACCCACTCCGCCGGTGTGGGGCGGGCCGTGGCCGAGTGGATCGTCGACGGCCACTGCACCTCGTTCGACCTGCACGAGTGCGACGTCAACCGCTTCGAGCCGCACCAGTTGGCCCCCGAGTACGTCCTCGCCCGGGACTGCCAGAACTTCGTCGAGGTCTACGACATCCTGCACCCCCTGCAGCCGACGGGGGAGCCGCGCCCGATCCGCACCAGCCCGTTCCACTCCCGCCAGCAGCAGCTGGGAGCCTTCTTCCTGGAGGCCAACGGCTGGGAGCGCCCGCAGTGGTACGAGGCCAACGCGGGCCTGGTCGAAGGCCGTTCCATCGTCACGCCCAACGACTGGGCCGCCCGCTACTGGTCGCCCGTCGTCGCCGCCGAGGCGCAGGTCACCCGCGAGACCGTCGCGATGTACGACATGACGGCCCTCAAGCGCCTGGAGGTCACCGGCTGCGGTGCCGCCGCGTTCCTGGAGCGGCTGTGCACCGGCAAGGTCGACAAGTCCGTCGGCTCCGTCACGTACACGCTGATGCTCGACCACGACGGCGGGATCCGCAGCGACATCACCGTCGCCCGCCTGGGCCGCGACCTGTTCCAGGTCGGTGCCAACGGCAACCTGGACCTCGACTGGTTCACCCGGCATCTGCCCGAGGACGGCTCGGTGCAGGTGCGGGACATCACCGCCGGCACCTGCTGCATCGGCCTGTGGGGACCGCTCGCCCGCGACGTCCTGCAGCCGCTGACCGACGCGGACTTCTCGGCGACCGGGCTCAAGTACTTCCGGGCCAAGCGCGCCCACATCGGCTCAGTCCCCGTCACCGCCATGCGCCTGTCCTACGTCGGTGAACTCGGCTGGGAGCTGTACACCACCGCCGACATGGGCCAGAAGCTGTGGGACACCCTGCGTCAGGCAGCCGAGCCGCTCGGCGGCATCGTCGCCGGCCGGGGCGCGTTCAACAGCCTCCGCCTGGAGAAGGGTTACCGCTCCTTCGGCACCGACATGACCTATGAGCACGACCCCTACGAGGCCGGCGTCGGGTTCGCCGTCAAGTCCGACAAGGACGACTTCATCGGCAAGGCCGCGCTGGAGCGCCGCAAGGCCGACGTACGGCGGAAGCTGACCTGCCTCACCGTCGACGACCCGCACGCCGTGGTCATGGGCAAGGAGCCGGTGTACGACGGCGACCGCGCGGTCGGCTACGTCACCAGCGCCGCCCACGGCTACACGATCGGCAAGGGCATCGCCTACGCCTGGCTCCCGACGGAACTCACCACCCCCGGCACCTCGGTGCACATCGGCTACTTCGACCAGCGCGTCGAGGCCGTCGTCGCCGAGGAGCCCCTGTTCGACCCGACCATGTCCCGCCTCCGTGGCTGACCGCAGAGAAGGAGTACCGCCGGTGAACGCACAGCTGCTCGACGGCAAGGCGACCGCAGCGGAGATCCGCCGCGAACTCGCCGAGCGTGTGGCCAAGGTGACCGCCACCGACGGGCGCCCGCCGGGGCTCGGCACGGTCCTGGTCGGCGACGACCCGGGCAGCCGCGCCTACGTCGCCGGCAAGCACCGCGACTGCGCGCAGGTGGGGATCGCCTCGATCCGCCGCGAACTGCCCGCCGACGCCACGCAGGAGCAGGTCGAGGAGGTGATCGACGAACTCAACGCCGATCCGGCCTGCACCGGCTACATCGTCCAGCTCCCGCTGCCGCGCCACCTGGACGCCAACGCCGTCCTGGAACGCATGGACCCGGCCAAGGACGCGGACGGTCTGCACCCCGTCAGCCTCGGCCGCCTCGCCCTTGGTGTGGAGGCCCCGCTGCCCTGCACCCCGCGCGGGATCGTCGAACTGCTCCGCCGCCACGACGTGCCGCTCGCCGGAGCGCGGGTGTGCGTCGTCGGCCGGGGCATCACGGTCGGTCGCCCCCTCGGACTGCTGCTCACCCGCAGGTCCGAGAACGCCACCGTGACCCTGTGCCACACCGGCACCAAGGGCCTGCCCTGGCACGTACGCGAGGCGGACATCGTCATCGCGGCCGCCGGGTCGCCCGGGCTGATCACCAAGGACATGCTGCGCCCCGGCGCCGCGGTCCTGGACGTCGGCATCACCCGTACCGACCACGGGCTGGTCGGCGATGTGCACCCCGACGCGGCCACGGTCGCCGGGTGGCTCGCGCCGATGCCCGGAGGAGTGGGACCCATGACGCGGGCGATGCTGCTCGCGAACGTCGTCGAGGCCGCCGAGAGGAACGCGAACACCGTATGAACGCGCTGAACACCCCCCTCGCGGAGCTGGACCCCGAGGTCCACGCCACGCTCCGCGCCGAGCTGCACCGCCAGCAGTCCACCCTCGAGATGATCGCCTCCGAGAACTTCGCGCCCACAGCGGTGATGGAGGCGCAGGGCTCGGTCCTCACCAACAAGTACGCCGAGGGCTACCCGGGCCGCCGCTACTACGGCGGCTGCGAACACGTGGACGTCACCGAGAAGTTGGCGATCGAGCGGATCAAGTCCCTGTTCGGCGCCGGGTTCGCCAATGTGCAGCCGCACTCGGGCGCCCAGGCGAACACCGCCGTGTTCTTCGCGCTGCTGCAGCCCGGCGACACGATCCTCGGCCTGGACCTCGCGCACGGCGGGCACCTCACCCACGGCATGCGCATCAACTACAGCGGCAAGATGCTGAACGTCGTGCCGTATCACGTGGCCGAGGCGGACAACCTGGTCGACATGGACGAGGTGGAACGCCTCGCCAAGGAACACCGTCCCAAGATGATCATCGCGGGCTGGTCGGCGTACCCGCGGCAGCTGGACTTCGCGGCCTTCCGGCGCATCGCCGACGAGGTGGGCGCCCTGCTCATGGTCGACATGGCGCACTTCGCCGGCCTGGTCGCCGCCGGACTGCACCCCAACCCGGTGCCGCACGCACACGTCACCACCACGACGACGCACAAGACGCTCGGCGGTCCGCGCGGCGGCGTCATCCTCACCAACGAGGCCGACATCGCCAAGAAGATCAACTCGGCGGTGTTCCCCGGCATGCAGGGCGGACCGCTGGAGCACGTCATCGCCGCGAAGGCGGTGTCGTTCAAGGTGGCCGCGTCGCCGGAGTTCGCCGAACGCCAGGCCCGCACCCTCGCAGGCTCCCGCATCCTCGCGGAACGGCTCACCCGGCCGGATGCGGCGGCCGCCGGAGTGAAGGTCCTCACCGGCGGCACGGACGTCCACCTCGTCCTCGTCGACCTCCGCGACTCCCCACTCGACGGCAAGCAGGCCGAAGACCTGCTCCACGAGATCGGCATCACCGTCAACCGCAACGCCGTCCCCTTCGACCCGCGCCCGCCCATGGTGACCTCGGGCCTGCGCATCGGCACCCCGGCGCTGGCCACCCGCGGCTTCACCGAGGAGGACTTCGCCGAGGTCGCCGACATCATCGCCCTGGCCCTCCAGCCCGAGCCCGACGTCGCGGCCCTGCGCGCCCGGACCGAGGCGCTGGCCGCGAAGAACCCGCTCTACCCCCACCTGTCAGGAGACACGCGATGAGCACCCGCACCGTCCCCCCAGGTGCCGCCCTGCCCGAGCACCCCGAGTGGCTGTGGCGCACGCCCGAGCCGAAGCGGTCCTACGACGTGGTCATCGTCGGCGGAGGCGGCCACGGCCTGGCCACCGCCCACTACCTGGCGAAGAACCACGGCATCACCAACGTCGCCGTCCTGGAGAAGGGCTGGCTGGCGGGCGGCAACATGGCCCGCAACACCACCATCATCCGCTCCAACTACCTGTGGGACGAGAGCGCCGGCATCTACGAGCACGCGCTGAAGCTCTGGGAGGGACTGGCGGAGGAGCTGGACTACCCGATCCTGTTCTCCCAGCGCGGTGTGCTGAACCTCGCGCACAGCCTCCAGGACGTGCGCGACAGCGTGCGCCGGGTCGAGGCGAACCGGCTCAACGGCGTGGACGCCGAATGGCTCGACGAGCGGCAGGTCAAGGAGGTCTGCCCGATCGTCAACGTCTCCCCGGACGTGCGCTATCCGGTGATGGGCGCCACCTACCAGCCGCGGGCCGGCATCGCCAAGCACGACCACGTGGCGTGGGGCCTGGCCCGCTCGGCCGACGCGGCCGGCGTCGACATCATCCAGAACTGCGAGGTCACCGGCCTCGACGTCGTCGGCGGCCGGGTCGTCGGAGTCCAGACGTCGCTGGGCCCGATCGCGGCGGGCAAGGTGGCGCTCTGCTCGGCGGGCCACACCTCGGTCCTGGCGGCGATGGCGGGCATCGAACTGCCGATCCAGAGCCACCCGCTGCAGGCCCTGGTCTCCGAACTGCTGGAGCCGGTGCACCCTACGGTCGTCATGTCCAACGCGGTGCACGTGTACGTCAGCCAGGCGCACAAGGGCGAACTGGTCATGGGCGCGGGCATCGACGCGTACAACTCGTACACGCAGCGCGGCGCGTTCCACGTCATCGAGGAGCAGATGTCGGCGGCCCTGGAACTGTTCCCCGTCTTCGCCCGGGCGCATGTGCTGCGCACATGGGGCGGCATCGTGGACGTCAGCCCCGACGCGTCGCCGATCGTCGGCCTCAGCCCGGTGGACAACCTGTACCTCAACTGCGGATGGGGCACCGGCGGCTTCAAGGCCACCCCCGGAGTGGGCTGGGTGTACGCCCACACCATCGCCAACGACACCCCCCACCCGCTCAACGCCCCCTTCTCGCTCGACCGCTTCACCACCGGCGCGCTCGTGGACGAGCACGGCGCGGCCGCGGTCGCTCACTAGGAGCCTGCCGATGATGCTGATTTCATGCCCCTGGTGCGGGCCTCGTGACGAGGCCGAGTTCCACTACGGCGGCCAGGCGCACGTGCCCTACCCCAAGGACCCGGCGGCGCTGACCGACGAGGACTGGGCGCGCTACCTGTTCTTCCGCGCCAACCCCAAGGGCCCGTTCGCCGAGCGCTGGAGCCATGCGGCGGGCTGCCGCCGCTGGTTCAACGCGGTGCGGGACACGGCGACGAACGAGATCCTGGCGGTGTACCGGACCGACGAGCCGAAGCCGGCCGCTGTCGAGCGGCGTGCGGCTGTGCCGGCCCGGCCGGCGTGTGAGGACGAGGCCCTGTCAGGGCCCAACGCGGAGCCCTCGGCAGGCTCCGGAAGCCGGCCCGCCGGCGGGGTGGGGGAGAACACCCAGCCGTTCCGCCTGACCACCGGCGGCCGGGTCGCGCGGGACCAACCGCTGACCTTCCGCTTCGACGGCACCGAATACCAGGGCTACCGGGGCGACACGCTCGCCTCCGCCCTCCTCGCCAACGGCGTCATCGAGGCCGGCACGAGCATCAAGCTCGGCCGCCCGCGCGGCATCTTCTCCGCCGGCGTCGAGGAACCCAACGCCGTCATCCAGATCGAGGCGCCGTTCCCCGAGCCGATGCTCCCCGCCACGACGGTCGAGCTCTACGACGGCCTGGTCGCGAGCAGCCTCCCCGGCCAGGGACGCCTCGCCACCGAACCGGACCCGGCCCGCTACGACGCCGTCCACGCACACTGCGACCTGCTCGTCGTCGGCGCAGGCCCGGCCGGACTCGCCGCGGCGGCCGCCGCCGCCCGCAGCGGAGCCCGCGTCATCCTCGCCGACGACCAGCCGGAACTCGGAGGCAGCCTCCTCGGCACCGGCGAACTCCTCGACTGGGTCGACGAGACCGGAGCCCGCCTCGACGCCGCTCCGGACGTCCGCGTGCTGCGCCGCACCACCGTGTTCGGCTACTACGACGACAACCATCTCCTCGCCGTCGAGCGCCGCACCAACCACCTCGGCGCCGACGCCCCGGAGAACGTCTCCCGCGAACGTGTCTGGCGCATCCGCGCCCGCCGTGTCGTTCTCGCCACGGGAGCGCACGAGCGATCGCTGGCGTTCGCGGACAACGACCGCCCCGGTGTGATGCTGGCCGGCTCGGCCCGTACGTACGTCAACCGCCACGGCGTCCTGCCCGGCCGCCGCGCGGTCGTCTTCACCACCAACGACAGCGCGTACGCCGCAGCACTGGACCTTTCCGCGGCAGGCGTGGCCGTCCAGGCCGTCGTCGACACGCGCACCGAGCCGGGGGAGTGGGCGGAGCGCGCCCGGGCTGCCGGCATCGAGGTGCTGGCAGGCCACGCCGTCACCGGCACGGAGGGTGACCCGCGTCTCACCACCGTGGCCGTCGCCCCGTACGGAGAGTCCGCGGGACAGCGGGAGTTCGCCGCCGACCTCCTTCTGGTCTCCGGCGGCTGGAACCCGGTGGCCCACCTGTTCAGCCAGGCAGGGGGCAAGCTGCGCTACGACGAGGCGCTCGGCTCCTTCGTCCCTGACGCCTCCCGTCAGGCGGTCGAGGTCGCGGGCAGCGCGAGCGGCGTCTTCACCCTGGCCGGGGTCCTCGCGCAGGGCGCCGCCGCCGGTGCGCGTGCGATCGAGGCCGAGGGCTACACCCCTCGGACACCCGGCCTCCCCCGGGTGACCGCGCAGCCGCAGACGCCGCCCATGCAGGTGTTCACGGTCCCGGGCCGGGAGGGCGCGCCGCGGTTCGTCGACCTCCAGCGCGACGTCACGGTCGACGACCTGGCCCGGGCCACGGGTGCGGGAATGCGCTCGGTCGAGCACACCAAGCGCTACACCACGGCCGGCACCGCCAACGACCAGGGCAAGACCTCCGGAGTCCTGGCCAGTGGCGTCGTCGCCGAACTGCTCGGCGTCGACATCTCAGCACTCGGCACCACCACGTTCCGGCCCCCGTACACGCCGGTCTCGTTCGCCACGCTCGCGGGCCGCGACCGGGGCGCGCTGCACGACCCGATCCGTACGACGGCCCTGCACGAGTGGCATGTCGCGCACGGCGCGCTGTTCGAGAACGTCGGCCAGTGGAAGCGCCCTTGGTACTACCCGCAGGACGGCGAGGACATGGAGTCCGCGGTGCTGCGCGAGTGCGCGGCCGCCCGCGAGAGCGTCGCCTTCATGGACGCCTCCACCCTCGGCAAGATCGACGTGCAGGGCCCGGACGCCGGCGTCTTCCTCGACCGGCTCTACACCAACATGATGAGCACCCTGAAGGTCGGCATGATCCGCTACGGCGTGATGTGCCGCCCGGACGGCATGGTCTTCGACGACGGCACCGTCATCCGTCTCGCCCAGGACCGCTTCCTGGTCACCACGACCACGGGCAACGCGGCCACGGTGCTGGACTGGATGGAGGAGTGGCTGCAGACCGAGTGGCCGGAGCTGACGGTCCACTGCACATCGGTGACCGAGCAGTGGGCTACCGTCGCCCTGGTCGGCCCGCGCTCCCGCGAGCTCCTCGGTTCGCTCGCACCCCGACTCGCCCTCGCCAACGACGACTTCCCGTTCATGGCGTGGCGCGACACGACCGTCGCCGGCATCGAGGCACGGGTCTGCCGGATCAGCTTCTCCGGCGAACTGGCCTACGAGATCAACGTCTCGCCGTGGCAGGCGACCGCCCTGTGGGAGGCGCTGTACGAGGCCGGCGCCCCGTACGGCATCACCCCGTACGGCACCGAGACGATGCACGTCCTGCGCGCCGAGAAGGGCTACCCGATCGTCGGCCAGGACACCGACGGCACGGTGACGCCGCAGGACCTCGGCATGAGCTGGGTCGTGTCGAAGAAGAAGCCGGACTTCATCGGCAAGCGTTCGTACGCCCGCGCCGACACCGTCCGCCCCGACCGCAAGCACCTGGTCGGCCTGCTGCCCGAGGACCCGGGCACCTTCCTGCCCGAGGGCACGCACCTGGTCGCCGACAGCGTGCTGCCCGCGCCGCCGGTCCCGATGCTCGGCCACGTCACCTCCAGCTACCGCAGCGCCGCCCTCGGCCGGACGTTCGCGCTCGCCCTGATCAAGGGCGGCCGGGACCGCATCGGCGAGCGGCTCTACGCCCCCGTCGGCGACCGGCTGGTCCCGGTGACCGTCGCAAGCCCCGTCCTCTACGACCCTGAAGGAGCCCGCCGTGACGGCTGACACCGCCCTTGCCGCCCCGCTCCGCAGCCCCCTGTCACGGGCCGCCGGCCGCCTGGCCGCCGCGACCCGAGAGTCCGCAGGCGCGGTCCGCCTGGCCGAACTCCCCTTCCTGACGCAGATCGACGTGCGCCTGGATCCCAAGGGAGCGGCGGCGGACGCGGTCGGCCTCGCGCTGGGCCTGCAACTGCCCGTCGAACCCAACACCGTCGTCCGCGCCGGCGAGCTGACCGCTGTCTGGCTCGGCCCCGACGAGTGGCTGGTGGTCGGCCCGCCGGGCGGGCAGCGGGCCTTGGAGTCCCGGATCCGCGAGGCCGCCGGCGACGAGCCCGTGTCCGTCACGGACGTCTCGGCCCAGCGCACGACGCTGCTCGTCGCGGGCCCCCGCGCCCGCGACCTGCTGGCCCACGGCTGCCCGCTGGACCTCCACCCACGCGCCTTCGCCGCGGGCCGCTGCGCCCAGACGACCCTGGGCCGCACCCAGGTGGTGCTGGTGGCGCGTGACGAACCGCGGGCGGGGTTCTGGGTGCTGGTCCGCTCCTCGTTCGCGGGCTACCTGACGGACTGGCTGCTGGACGCGGCGCAGGAATGGAGGACCGCCTGACACCATCGTCGCCCGTAGGGGCGGCCCCCTCCCGGGCGGGGCCCGGCGATCGTTTCGGCCGGGCCCCGACATGGGGGATCAGCAGCGGGCGGCACGAGAGCAGGCGGCGGTCCTCGCCCAGGCGCGAGATCGCCTCCCCCCAGGGGGCGCGAGCGGAGCCAGGGCCGCGATGCCTGGACGTACTGCCAGCTCGGTGCAAGGGGACGGTTCGAGACCGTTTCGGTCCCGACATGCCGTCGAATCGGTAGGGTACGGAGCTGGCGTGGCAGGTGTCGCGAAGGGGGAAGCATGGCGTACCTGGTCGAGTTGCCCGTGTCCGGGGCGGGCGGCGCGAGAACGGGTGGCGAGGGGGAGGGATCCGCTCCGTCGGACGCGACCGGCATCGTCAAGGTCCAGATCGACGAGGCCGCGGACGGGCTGGTGCAGGTCGCGCGCCCCGGGCAGGTCGTGGCGCGGGCGACCCGTTCGCTGAACGACATGCTCGCCGGGATCCGGCCGGTCGCCGAGAACTTCGTCGACGGTTTCCGTGACATGGCACGGCAACCCGACGAGATCTGCGTCGAGTTCGGCCTGTCCCTGTCGGCCGAGGCGGACGTGGTGATCTCCCGGACGACCGGTCAGGCCAACTTCAAGGTCACCCTGACCTGGCGCAATCCATCGTCCGGCGAACCGGCAGGGGACGCGGCGGGATGACGGGCCCCGCGTTACCGCCCGAGCGTACGGTGGGCCCGGGCCCGCAGTCCCTCGACGCGGCCCGGCCCGGTGGTACCGCGAGCTGTGCGCCATCATCGGCGACCGGGAGCTCACCCGGCGAAGTGACCTGCTCCCTGCCGATCCGAGGACCCGCAGACCCTGCGCCGAGGACGCCTGAGCCACGGTCCGGCCGGACCGCCGAGGAAGTCCGTGACCGGCGCGCTGTCACCCGCTGGATTCTCACGCATCCAGATGCCTTGCCCGAAGGCGATCGGCTTCAGCTCCAAGCTGTCCCGGTCAACTGCCCCGAGCCGGCGACACGCGCCGAGCACGTGCGCTCCTTCGCCCGCATGGTCCTGGACATCCCTTGTCAGCCACGTCCGAAGCACGAGTCGGCGCATCACTGCTCATCGAGGGATGACTGTCGGGCGAGGAACTCCTCGAACGCCGCCTTCTGCTTCGGATCCATGAAGCCCTGGCGTACATTGTGGGCCTGCTCCTGGAGCCAGCGCGCCTCCTCGGGGTCCAGAAGCTCGGCGACCACCACACCTCCGCGAGCGACCGCCGTGCGCCCTCCCACGCGACGACGAAAGAGCGTGAACGCGCCGAATTCCGCTGGGTGAGCCAGTTCCGGCCTTTCCCCCTCAGCCCGGTTCTCGTCCCCGGCGTCACTCGCCGGACAGGCGATGGGAGCCCAATGCTCCCAGAGCGCCAGCATGGCCGCAGGCACCAGCACGGCGCGCTCCGCCTTTTCACACTCCTCCCACATGAACGTGACGGTGACGGGCTGGCCGACCACCTCGGCCAGCCCGAGCACCCTCTCCAACTCATCGTCGACGGGGTAATTCGCCACTGCATCGATCTGAATTCCCATGACGCATGAAGCTACTGGCCGCTTCCGACATGCCAGGCCAACCGCTCCTGCGCCTCGTCCACCACGGCGCGAAACCGGTGATGTCACCGGCTGAGCGCCTGTGCCCTCGCGGCTCCCGGCCGCCCCCACCCGGCGCGGGGTCAGCCCGCCTTCGCCGTACCGCCGCCCGCCCGCCGAACGTCGCCCGCTCCAGTGCCGCGTAGGTCGCGTCGTGGTCGGCGTCGACGCGTTCGACGTGCTCCTCGCCGCGGGCAACAGCGTCGTACTCGCCGAGCACGACCTGCACCTGGCCGCCGCAGCGGACTGGCTGATCGACATGGGCCCGGGCAGCGGAGAGGCCGGCGGCACGGTCCTGCACTGCGGCCGCCCGGAGGCCCTCCGACCGGGCTCCGGCCCTGCGGCCGAGTATCTGCCGCGGCTCGTCTGAGAGTCCGTCACGACCGAGTGTCAGCCCATGCATCGGTCGATCGACACACCAGTCGACGCCGTATAGTCGGATCCGACTAAGGGAGGTTGAAAGATGGCGGCGCGCAAACGGCCGGTCTCCAACCTGCTCGGGCTGGCAGTCCTCGGACTGCTGCTGGAGCAGCCGATGCATCCGTACGAGATGGCCACGACCCTTCGGGAACGCGACAAGGACTCCAGCTTCAAGATCAAGACCGGTTCGCTCTACGACGTCGTCGAATCGCTCGTCCGTGCCGGCTGGATCGCCGAACACAGCACCGAGCGCGCCGGACGCCGGCCGGAGCGCACGGTGTACGCCCATACCGAGCTGGGCCGCAAGGAGTTCATGAGCTGGCTGGACGAACTCGTCCGCACCCCGGTGAAGGAATACCCCAGCTTCCTCGCCGCGGTGAGCTACCTCGGTGCCCTGGGGCCCGAACGCGCGGTCCTGGCCCTGCGGGAACGCATCGCCCGGCTGGACGAGGAGATCGACCAGGCCCGCCAGGCGCAGGCCGAGGTTCTGGGCCAGCAGACGCCACGGCTGTTCGTGATCGAACTCGAATACGCCCTGACCATGGCCGAAGCCGAACGGGACTGGGCCCGCCAAATCGTCGGCGAGATCCAAGACGGCACCCTCACCTGGCCTGAACTCACCACCAGGGACGGCCGTCGGGTGTGGACCGACCAGGAAGCGCAGGAAGAACGCGAAGGACTGCAGGCATGACCGCACCACCCGCACCGCACGAGCGTGCCCTGCACGATCCGTCACGGGAGGCGTTACCCATGATCCAGGCCAAGGGGCTGGCCAAGACGTTCCACACCAAGCAGGGCCGCGTCGAGGCAGTGGCCGGAGTCGACTTCACCGTGAACGCGGGGGAGATCGTCGGCTTCCTCGGCCCCAATGGTGCCGGCAAGACGACCACCATGCGGATGCTCACCACCCTGCTCGGCCCGAGCTCAGGCACGGCCACCATCGCCGGCTGCGATCTGCTCCAGGAGGCGGTGAAGGTCCGCAGGCACATCGGCTACGTCTCCCAGGCAGGCGGATCCAAGCCCAGCTCCCCGGTTCGCAGGGACATCGTCCTGCAGGCCCGCCTCTACGGCATGTCCCGCCCCGAGGCCGAAGCCCGCGCCGACGAGGTGATCGCGCAGCTCGGGCTGGAAGAGCTGGCGAACCGTGTCATCCAGACCCTCTCCGGTGGCCAGCGCCGCCGCGTCGACATGGCACTCGGTCTGGTGCACGAACCCAAGCTGCTCTTCCTCGACGAGCCCACCGCGAACCTCGACCCCGAGAGCCGCAACGGCGTCTGGGAACACATCCGCCGCCTGCGCGACGAGCACGGCACCACCGTCTTCCTCAGCACCCACTACCTGGACGAGGCGGACAATCTCTGCGACCGGGTTCTGATCATCGACAAGGGCCGCATCATCGCCGAGGACAGCCCGCAGAACCTGAAGGCCGCCATCGCCCACGACACCATCGAGATCGGGGTCGACGGCGACGCGGCACGAGCCGCCGACCTGATCGGCGCCCACCCCGAGGTCCACGGCGTGTCGGTGGACGGCACCGCACTGTCGGTCAGTTGCCGAGGCGCCGAGCGCATCCTCGCCGACCTGCTGCGCGAGCTGGAGACCGCGTACATCCGGGCGCAGTCCCTGCGGTTGGCGAAACCCTCGCTCGACGACGTCTTCATGACCATGACCGACCGCCGTCCGCAGCAGGACACGGACGCCGTCCACGCCTGAGGGGAGCCCCATGATGCACACGATCCGAGACGCGGGAATCGTCTTCCGGGACGAGGCCTCGGCTGCGGCGCAAAAGAGGACGGGCCTCCTCATCGGCCTCGTCCAACCATTCCTCTACATGGCCCTGTTCGGCCCGGTCCTGGTCAAGATGCTGCCGGAGAGCGGCGCGTCCGCCTGGCAGGTCTACATTCCGGGCCTGCTCGTCCAACTGGGCCTGTTCGCCACCGGCTACGCCGGGTTCGGCCTGATCCCCGATGTCCGTTCCGGCTATCTGGAGCGGCTTCGGGTAACCCCGGCCAGCCGGCTCGGGCTGCTGCTGGGTCGGGTGCTCTGGGACGTGCTGGCCCTGTTCATCCAGTCGGTCGTCATCGTCCTCATCGCCCTGCTGTTCGGCCTGCGTGCCCCCCTAGGGGGCGTCCTGGCCGCCATCGCCATGATGATGCTCGTCGGCATCAGCCTCGCCTTCCTCTCCTACGCGTTGGCTCTGAAGCTGACGTCGGAGTGGCTCTTCGCGCCTGTCCTCAACGGCATCGCACTGCCGCTCATGCTGCTGTCAGGCATCCTCCTGCCCCTCTCATATGCCCCCGATTGGCTGAAAGCCATTGGCTCCGCCAACCCGTTGCGGTACGCGGTGGACGCCATGCGCGGATTCTTCGCCGGCCAGTACGGCTCACATACCGTGCTGACGGGGCTGGCTGTGGTGGTCGGCTTGGTGATCGTCTCGGCGACGGCCGGTACCCGCGTCTTCGCCAAGTACAACGCCTGAGCCTTTACGTCTGTGGATTCGTCGCGGGTGCGGCGGGCGACTGGCGCAGTGCTGTCACCTGATGACACTTGTGAGATTCAGGAAAGATGCCACTGAGACGTCCGGGTTCGGGTGTCAGTGGCAACGAGCTGTCCATGCGCTGATCAGAGGCGTCTGACATGTGATCATGGCGACTCCGGATTTTGCACTGACGCGACGCCGTATCGGTCAGTGCTGCCGTCGCCGAACCGCCTCCTGCACGGCCCCCGGGCCTGCTCGCCTCGGCATGGCGAGCAGGCCTCGGCGAGAACTCGGCCGAGTGGCCGATCTTGAACCTCGTGAGAACGAGACAGGGGGCAGGACGACGACCTCGACTCCCTCGGGGCTGAGACGGCCTTCAGAGGAGGGCTCCGGTAGGTGGCAGAATCGGCGCGTGATCACTCGACTCGGTCGCGTGGCACCCTCAGAGGATCTGACGGACGGAATGAGATTTGAGTCGTGCGTTGATCCGCGTCGCGCGAGGAGCCACCGGGTTCTGGGGGCATGGCGGGCTACGAGGATTCGGCCGGCCTTGGCGAAGCGGACGTGGGCTCCTCGGCGGACGGCGAGCTGGCCGAAGGCCTGGGCGATGTGGGTCTTGCCGACGCCGACCGGTCCGAAGAGGATGACCGACTCCCCGGCGTGGAGCCAGTGCAGGGCTCCCAGGTCGCGGATCTGGGTCGCAGCCAGTCCACCTGACCAGCATGAATGGGCTTGATGTTCAGAGGGGGCATGCGTCAGAGCCTGGGCGTGCTGCGCCGCCGTCCACGGCTACCCCCAAGTCATGACGTCATCGAGCTCTCGATCCCACCTGACAGAGCCTGGCGAGCAGCTGGGGAGTCGTGCAGGCCGGCCTCGGGATGCACGCTGCGCGCGGACAGCCGTACGCGGTCACCCGCGCCCTGCAATGGCATGACCTTCCAGTAGGTGGCGACCGCGATCGCGGCCGCAGTCCGATGCATGATCATCGCCGCAGCGACCCCGACGGCCCCCTGGTGCCGTCCCCGGCGCGTCGCCTCGCTGATGCCTATCGGTTTACGTAAGCGTGTAGCTCATAGGCGGATAACGCTGGCAGGCACGTAGTCTGTTTCCTGCGGTTTTCTTCGGGAATACGTTGACTTCCTCGCTCGCCCCTACTTAACATGTATGTACAACAGCTTGACCCGCACGAGATGAGCGGCTGATCGCAGCCGGCCGGGAGCCCTCCCGGCGCTCGTGCCCGACACTGCCGAGCGGCGTGTCACGCGGGACCGCGTGTCGATGTTCGCCCGGATGGCTGAGGTCAGCGAGGCACGTCATGGTTTCCCAGGCCAGTTCAACGATCACATCAGGCAGGTTCAGCCCCATGCCAGGGCCCGCGTCTGTCGCCCTGCCCATGGCGGCCTCCGCTCCGGCCTGGCCGGACATGGCGCCTTCCGCTCCCACCGGGCCGGGCGAGGACATGTTCCGGCGGGCGATGATCTCCCTGCCCGCGCAGGCCTGCCGGGTAGGCACCGTCCGGGCTTTCGTCTCCGGCCTCCTGAACTACTGGGGCGTGACCGGTCCGGACCGGGACAGCGCTGTCCTGGTGGTCAGTGAACTGGCCGGCAATGCCGCACAGCACGGCGGTTCCGAGATGGCCGTGAGCGTGTCCGTGTCCGCTCAGGATCTGTGCATCGACGTCGTGGACACCGGGCCCTCCACCGAGCTGCCCCGTCCCCGCGAAACCGAGGCCGACGACGAACACGGACGCGGCCTGGGCATCGTCGAGTATCTGGCCGAGTGGATCGACATCCGACCCGACCCCGACAGCTGGCGCTGCCGCGTGGGACTGCGTGTCACCCGGACGGTCGCCCCGGACGCGTCCCGGGCCGCGTAGATCTGAGCGGTGTGAGCGGCGCGGGTCGTTCCGAAGGTCACGCTCTGCGCGGGTCATCTGTTACAGCGTGTCGCTGAGAGTGTCGGCGAGGCGGTGCCGGACGGCCTGCACCGCGGGCAGCAGCGAGACGGCGACCGCTCCGGCTACTGCGGCCACGCCGAGGAGGACGAGAGCGCCGAGCGGCGGGAACTGGGCGATGCCCGCGCCGATGCCGGTGGAGGCGGCCTGGAGGTCGATGAGCCACTGGGACGCCAGGAGCCCGAGGCCTGTACCGACGAGTGCGGCGGCCAGCGCGATGAAGCCGGTGCCTGCGACAATGACCGCGACGATCTGGCGGGGTGTCAGCCCGATGGCCTTGAGGGCCAGCAGGTCACGCCGCCTGTCCCGTACGCCGGCGGCGATGGTGGTGGACAGCTCCGCCAGGCCGATCAGCGCCAGCACACCGATCAGTCCGGCCATCACCGGGCGCACGGAGGACAGCTCGTCGGTGATGTTGGCGCTCTCGCGGATGTCCAGCCGTCCCAACGTTCGGTCCGAGAGTCGCTCACGGACCTCTGAGGGGTCGGCTCCGGGCTTGAGTACGAGGGAGTAGAAATCCGGCCGGAGAGCGGGGTCGCGCTCGCGCAGTGTGTCCAGGGAAGTGGAGATCACCCGTCCGTTGTCCTCGGGCTCGATGTTGCGGCCGACGATGTGCAGGATCTGCGGAGTGCCGCGGACGGTCATGCGGACCCAGTCGCCCACTTCGACGCCGAGCAGGTCCAGCAGTCCTTGTCCGGCGACGGCCTCGTCGGGGCCGTCCGGTGGGTGCCCTGCGGCCACGGCAAAGGGAAAGGGGTGGGCCGTGGTGCCCAGGCCCCGGAGTGTGATCGTGCCGGTCTGACCGGGCACCAGCGCCGTGACGTCGGTGCCGGGATACGCCGCGGTGATGGCGGGGTCCGCAGTCGTCAACCTCCGCATGGAGGTGTCGTCGAGGTCGTCGCCGCGGGCGGTGAGGGCGGCGGTGATCCCGACGCCCTGCGGGTCGCTCTCGAACCGGTCCAGGGTCGTCCAGGTGCCCAGGGCGATCGTGATCAGCACGATGGGCACGGCCAGCCGGGCGACCGCCCCGCAGGCCCGCAGGGGATATTGGAAGGCGCCGCGCCAGCCGAGGACCAGGGCGGGCGGCAGGCGCAGGCCCAGAGCCCGCCGGGTGGTGCCGGACATCCGCCGGGTGGCGGGGACGGTGGCTCGTGCGACGGGTACGGGCGACACACGGCCTGCCCGCCAGGCCGCCGAGCT
The DNA here is from genome assembly GCF_040675505.1 of Streptomyces sp. NPDC049597. Lineage (NCBI taxonomy): Bacteria > Bacillati > Actinomycetota > Actinomycetes > Kitasatosporales > Streptomycetaceae > Streptomyces > Streptomyces sp. NPDC049597. Next base: position 83,421 of record NZ_JBFAOY010000011.1, on the reverse strand, counting down.
GGTCGTGACGGTGATCAGGAGGATCGCGCCCGCCGCGATCCCTGCGGGAACCCAGATGTGGCCGGGCAGTGCCTGCCAGAGCTGCACCGCGTCTCCGGCCCTGCCGGGCAACTGGGGCCCGAGCAGCTCGGTCAGGAGCGTCCCGGCCGCGATGCCCAGCAGCGCGAGGGCCAGATACTCGGCCAGGAACATGCGGACCAGCTGCCCGGGGGTGAAACCGATGGCCTTCAGGACGGCGATGTCGCGCAGCGAACTGCGGATTCTGGTGCTGACGGCACCCGCCACGGCGAACCCCGCTGCCAGCAGGGCGCCCAGGCCGAAGACACCCAGCAGCAGTCCGAGCAGGCGGTCGCTTCCCTGGGCGGCGGCTCGGGCCTCCTGCCAGGTGGAGATCCCGGAGATCTGGTCGGCGCCGAGTGCGGTGACCGCACGCTGGACGGTGAAGTCCGTGTGCTTCGGATCGGCGAGCTGCAGCCCGATGATTTGTTCATGACGCTCGCCGGGCTCGAGCCGGAGGAATGTGGCGGTGGGCACCCATGCCACGCCGGGGACTTCTCCCGGCTCGTACGGGGGCTCCGCCGTGTCGGCGATGCCGATGATGCGCAGGGTGCCTGCGGCCGCGCCCTCCCCGCGCACGTACAACCGGTCGCCGGGCTCGGCCCACAGGGCGCGGGCCAGTGAGCTCTCCAGGACCACTTCGTCGTTGGCCCCGGTGGCGAGCCAGCGTCCGGAGGTGATCAGCGGCTTGGCCACCTCCGGCCGGGTCGAGGTGGCGGCGCGCAGCTGCACCGCCGCTCTGCTCCCGGCGAGGTCGGCGGTCCCGGGACCGGTGAGGAACGGCCCCGAGGTGGCCTGCACTCCCTCGAGCCGGGCCAGCTCCTTGGGGTCGGAGCCGGCTTTCGTCTGGATCCACACGTGCGCGCCGGAGGACTGGGTGAACACGCGCTGCCACGGGTTGGCCGCGTAGGTGAGGAACGCCCCGGCGAGCAGCAGGGAGACGATGATCCCGGCGGTCGCCAGGACCAGGAACAGCGCCTCGCCGCGGCGCACCCGCAGGTCGGCCCGTACCCACAGCGCCACGGCACGCATCGTTCAGCCCCCGAGTTCCAGCGTTCCGGACACTCCGCCACGACGCGGGCCCTCACGGCCGAGCACGACGTCGTCGACGACCCGGCCGTCGAAGAGGCTGATGACCCGATCTGCGGCACTTGCCATCCGGGCGTCATGCGTGACGAGCACGATGGTCTGGCCGCGCTGGTGGAAGCGGGAGAGCAGCCGCAGCACCTCACGGGTGCCCTTGCTGTCCAGACTGCCGGCGGGCTCGTCGGCGAGCAGCAGGGCGGGATGGTTGACCAGAGCGCGGGCAAGAGCGACGCGCTGCTGCTCACCCCCGGAGAGCTCGCCGGGCGTGCTGTTCTCCTTGCCTTCCAGGCCGAGGTCGGCGAGAAGCTCGGCGCGATCCTCCCGCGCGCGCCGCGTGGTCTTGCCGGCCAGCAGCGCGGGCAGATCGACGTTGTCCGCCACCGTCAGGTGCGAGACCAGGTTGAAGAACTGGAAGACGATGCCGATGCTGCGTCGACGCAGCACGGCCCACCGGGCCTCGCTGTAGCCGTCGACCCGTCGGCCGTCGAGCCAGATGCGCCCGCTGTCGGGCCGGTCGAGTCCGCCGAGAAGGTGGAGGAGCGTGGACTTGCCCGCTCCGGAGGGGCCGGTCACCGCCAGGAATTCGCCGCGCCCCACACTCAGATCGACCCCTCGTACGGCCCTGACGGCGGCACCCTCGGCCTGGTGCGTCTTCACCAGGCCCTCGGCCCGCAGAAGAGGCTCGGCGTCGGTGGATTCCTTCCCGTGCGTCGGGGAGGTGATCTCGTCGGCGCCGTCCCCGGAAGACGCCTCGCGATTCATTCCAGCTCCTCCTGACAGCGCTCCAACCAGTCGAGGTCCGCCTGCAGGTGCAGCATCGCCCCTTCGATGAGCAGCTGTGCGAGCCGGTTGTCCCGGTCCTCGGTGGCCGCCAGCTTCGACAGATCACGCATGGTGTTCAGATAGTGGCGGCGCTGCTGGTTGATCAGCGTGATCTGGTCGGCCACTCCCGAGTCCGGCGCCAGGGCCAGCTTCATGAAGAACTCGTCCCGCACCCGCGGCTCGTCGGTGGGCTTCTCGAACCATTCCGCTACCGCCTTGCGCCCCGCCGGGGTGAGCCGGTAGATGCGCTTGTTCGGGCGGTTCTCCTGGGTGACGTCCTCGCCCTCGATCAGTCCCGACTTCTCCAGTCTGCCGAGGGTGACGTAGATCTGCCCGATGTTCGGCTGAGGGTACGCGGCGCCCAGCAGGCTCTCCAGCGCCTGCTTGAGCTCGTAGCCGTGGGCGGGCCCCTTCGCCAGGAGCGCCAGAAGATGGAGACGCACGTTCGCCCGCCTCCTTCCCGGCGTAGGATTTGGCGCGGGTGCCCCACAGCCCGGCGTGCGGCCGAAGGCTACGGACCGCTCCACACCGTCGAGCTTCCGCTTACATAACGGGTATCCAGCGTACGGCTGCCTGACGTGCTGTATCGCTGCACTCGTCGCCACGCCGCCAGCATTCCACTACACAACGGATATCCAGGGCACGCCCCGCCCGGCGAGTTGGCATTGCTGCTCAGGAGGAACCATGCGGTGGACACGAACCGCCAGCCGGGGACTCCTCGTCGCTGCGCTGATCTGCGCCGGCTGCGTCGGTCCCGGGGGCGGGACGGACGAGTCCGCTGCCAGGAGAGGCCCCCTGACCCTCGTGACGGGTGAGGATCTCACCGGATACCTGGAAGGGGTCTTGAAGGACTGGAACCAGGCACACCCGGGCGAGAAGGTCACCCTCGTCGAACTCCCGGAGGCAGCCGACGAGGTCCGGGCCCAGATGGCCACCAGCCTGCGGTCCGGCAGCGCCCGCTACGACGTGCTCAACATCGATGTGGCCTGGACCTCGGAATTCGCCGCGGCCGGCTGGATCTCCCCGCTGAACGCCGACCGCTTCCCCATCAAGCAGTTCCTCCCGCCGGTGGTGCAGACCGCCACGTTCGACGGCCGCCTCTATGCGCTGCCCTATGTCACCAACGCCGGCCTGCTCTACTACCGCAAGGATGTGCTGGAGAAGGAGGGGGAGAAACCGCCGCGCACATGGGCAGAGCTCGAGCGACTGGCCAAGACGGTGGCACCGAAGTACGGCCTGGGCGGCTACGCCGGGCAGTTCCTTCCCTACGAGGGTCTCACCGTGAACGCCGCGGAGGCCGTGCAGTCCACAGGCGGCACGATCCTCGTCGACGAGGGCAGGCGGGTGACCGTCGACTCTCCCGCCGCACGACAGGGCCTCGAACTCCTCGCCCGGGGTGTGCGCGACGGCTGGATCCCCAAGGAAGCGCTCACTTACAAGGAGGAGGAGTCGCGCAAGGCCTTCCAGGACGGTCACCTCCTCTTCCTGCGCAACTGGCCCTATGTGCACGCCCTGGCCAGCGGCAAGGACTCCAAGGTCGCAGGCAAGTTCGGTGTGACGCCGCTGCCCGGACTGGGCGGGAACGCGGCGGGCATCCTCGGCGGCTCCAATCTCGCGATCAACACGGACTCACGCCACCGCGACTCGGCAACCGACCTCCTGGTCTACCTGACCAGCCAGAAGGTGCAGCGGCGGGTCCTCGTCGACGGCGGCCTGCCACCAGTTCGGGCCGACCTCTACAACGACCCCGCGCTGGTACGGCAGTTCCCCTACCTGCCCACGCTCCGGGAGGCCGTGCTCGCGGCGAAGCCGCGCCCCAAGAGCCCGCGGTACGACCAGGTGAACCTCGTGATCCAGGCCGTGGTGCACGACGCCATGGCCCAGCGTGCTACGACCGACGAGGCCATTGCCCGGATGAAGCGGGAGCTCGAGGCCATCGCCCGGCAGCGCCTGCGCTGAACCTGGGGCGGTTCACCTCCCCGGCCGCTGTCGGCCCCGACCTCATGCAAAGCAGCGTGGCCGCCCAGGGGGGCCAAGAAGCAGTGGCACGACTGCTGCCATCCGGGCAGTTTCTGCCACAATGGTCTCTGTGATCAGGAACGTGGCCGCAGTGGTGGGAGGCAAGGCCGCAGCCTTCGAGCTGGGCGTGGTGTGTCAGGTGTTCGGCCTCGACCGCTCCGGTGACGCCGCCGTCCTGCCGAACCACGACTTCGCGGTGTGCTCGCCGAACCCGGGTTTCGTGCCCACCACGTCGGGGTTCCCGATCCACGTCGACCACGGGCTGGAGCGGATCGCGGAGGCCGACCTGGTCACCGTTCCGGCCTGGCCGGAGCTGGACCGAGCCGCCCCGCCGCCGCTCCTGGAGGCGCTGCGGAGCGCGGTCGCCCGCGGGGCCCGCGTGCTCTCCGTCTGTACGGGGGCGTTTCTGCTGGCCGAGGCAGGCCTTCTCGACGGGCGACGAGCGGCAACGCATTGGCAGTTCACCGACCGATTGGCCGAGCTGTACCCCAAGGTGCAGGTCGACCGCGACGTGCTGTACGTCGAAGACGGCCCGGTCCTCACCAGCGCAGGAGCAGCTGCCGGAATCGACGCCTGCCTCCATCTGGTGCGTCGTGAGTACGGTGCCGCGACAGCCAATGCTCTCGCCCGTCGCATGGTGGTGCCGGCACACCGCTCCGGTGGGCAGGCGCAATTCGTCGAGATGCCCGTCCCCGCCCTCAGCGCCGACTACCACCTCTCCGATCTGATCGACTGGATGCAGGCCCATCTCGACCAGCCGCTGACGGTGGAGGTTCTCGCCGCCCAGGCGGCGATGTCGCCGCGGACCTTCGCCAGACGGTTCAAGGCGGTCACCGGCACAACGCCACACCGCTGGTTGCTGGACCAGCGGCTTCAGCTCGCCGAGGAGCTCCTTGAGCGCACCGATCTGCCCGTCGAAGCAGTTGCCGGACGCGCCGGCTTCGGCAGCGCCGACACCTTGCGCCACCACTTCGCCGCCCGACGCGGCGTCGGACCCGCGACCCACCGACGCACCTTCCGCTCCACGTAGAACCCGTATCGCGACAGCTCCCCGGCAAAGCGCCGCCTACCCCAACTCATCAGTGAGTTGCGTCTGATGGACGGGCTGCCGGGGGCCCGGCGCGTGGTCAGAGTCGATCAGGCGTCCGGCCCCGAGATTGCCTGGACCGACGCGTCCGCGACTCGTCGGTCAAGCGTCACGTCCTGGGCGACACCGTCAGCCACGACATCGTCCGGCGGGGCGACGAGAGGCAGTTCACGGCCACCCTCCCGCCCGCAGGAGTCGAGCCACCAGCGCTCGCGGCGTCCTGGTTGCACGGAACACCCGTCGGCGCACTCGAGCGGCTCCGAACGGGGGGTGACTCCCTCGCCGGCCGGGCAGTGGTCGACGGAGCCGGCACCTTGGTCGCCACCGCTTCCGTGTCCACCGCCTCAACGAACGGGCGTCGCCCACCTGCACACCATCCCGTGCGGCATGTCATTCCGGGGCAGGTGCGGGGCGATGGCCGCGGAAGCAGTCCACAGTGAACCGCTTGGGATAGGAGCCGGCGACCTGTCGACCTTCAGGGAACTCGTAAATGCCGAGCATGAATTGCATGGGATAATGGGGGGACTGGTTCGAAATCTTTATCAGCTCGTGATCGACGAAGAACGCCACGTGATCCGGAGTCCATTCAACGGCGTACGTGTGGTACTGCGGGCATCGATGGCGAGGCGTTCTGCGGACCACTCTTCCTGAATGGTGGGATCACCCCCCGGGTGCAGTCCCATGCCGACAGTTGCCGTGTCCGGAGTCATCTCGCGGCCGAAGATCTCAAAAATACAGATCTCCGCTGAATGCTCCGGCACATCCTCATGACCGATCATCCAGAGAGCCACCATGCAGTGTGGATCGGCGGTCGCCTTGGCCCGCATCTCGAAAAACCCGTACTGAGGGGTGTAGAGCTTGCTGGGCTCCTGCGCCTCCCGCACGCGAAGGGACGGCTTGAAACGCATTTGTCCGATCGGGCTACCGACGGGGCCGGCGAACAGGCCGGTCTGCAATGAAGAAACCCTGATGGCCGCCGTCGAACTCAGGACACCACGGCTTCTGGTCTTCTTCGATGAGCAGATTCAAAGCACCTTGCTCGATGTGATACCTGGCGCGCGCTGCCTCGCGTGAACTCCAGTGCGGCAAATAATACGGCAGCCATCGGGAGTCATTCAGGTTGGCGTCATCGAAGGATTCATCGAATTCCAGGATGTAACCCTGTTTCCTGACGGTGTCAATGACGCGCATTTCATCCGTCATCGCAATCGTCCGTCCTTTCTGTGTGATCGATAAGGGTGAGCCTGCACAGAGAAGGGCTCATGCACCCGCCCTTGCCGGCGTCAGTCGCGGGCAGCGCCTGTCACCAGCGCAACTCGCCCCTCGCCGTCGGAACGTGGATGTGTGGCCACGGCGCCTCCTGGTCTGTATCCGCCTGCGCCGGTCGGCGGTCCCGGTGGTCAACTGCCGATCACTGACACCAGCCGATGACCCCGGAGTGATCACGGCGGGTCGTGGGTTGCAGCCTGCCGGACGGAGAGCCGAAGGAGGACGGGCAGAACTGCCAGGGTGCCGGAATTTGCTGGACACCGCCCGTACCGCCGAGCCCGGCGGTCGAGGACCTGGGCCACCACTTCGCCGCCCGACACGGCCTCCGACCCCACCGCGGTACCGCGCGCTTCGCGGCACTCTCGCACCGTCGCGGGTCACGGCCTGCGCCGACCGCGTGCGCCGCCGCCACGCTTCGACGAAGCACTCAACCGAACCGGGCGCTGTCAGAAGCGCATCGTTCACGCCCCCGGACAAGATGCCCCGGCGGAAAGGGCGCGAACTTCCCGGACCCTGGCAGTTGCGCCACTGTGCCCTGGCTTTGGGGGCTGCAACCCTGTGAACAGGGAATCCAGAGAACACCCCTTCCTGGGCCGTCGGCCGTAGAGCAGCTGCCGCGTGTACGAACCGGCGTACGCACCGTTGGGGCCCCAACGACAAAACACGCGAGGAGGCGTGGTGGAGGAAACCACTGCAGGAGAAGACTGGCTGTTCCCCGGACTCAAGCCGTACCTGGACGAGTTGAGTCTTCGGATCGAGGCCGTCTGCGGAAGGGATCTGGTGACCGTGGCCGCGGTCGGATCCGTCGCCCTCGGCGACTACCGTCACGGACGAAGCGACGTCGACATCATGGTTGTGGTGGGCGACGAGACACCTGCGCTCTCCCTGCGGAAGCTGGCCGCCGTGCTGCGCCACCCGGATCTGCGGTGCCCGGCGGCGGGGCTGGAACTGGTGGTGTATCCAGCGGAGTTCGTCGCCATCCCTTCGCAGGACGCCGGATACCTCCTGGACCTGAACACCGGTCCCCTGCTGCCGGAGAAGACGAGTTTCGACGCGGCGGACTCGCCGGCGTTCTGGTACGTCATCGACCGCTCGATCGCCCACCAGTCGGGACGGCCTCTGTTCGGGCGGCATCCACGAGACGTCATCGCCCCCGGCTCCCGGCAAGACCTGCTCGCTGCGGTGAGGTCGTCAGTGCGGGACCACGCCGCGGGCATCGGCCATCTGCCGGACAACCGGGTCCTGAACGGCTGCCGCTCGCTGGTGTACGCCCGCACGGGACGCTGGACGTCGAAGAGGGCTGCGGCAGAACAGGTCCTGTCGTCCGCCGACGCCTTCGCCGGCCTCCTCACAGCTGCGCTGCACAGTTTCTCCCTGCCCAGGCAATCGGCCGTCGATCTGCCCGCAGCCGATGTGACGGCGTTCATGGGGTGGGTCTTGCGGGAGGTTGAGGCGACGACCTGACGTCTCATGGACCGGGGACCGTCCCGGCTGGAGATCCTCGCTACGCCCCTTGATGCTCGGCTCCACCGTGGATCACTCAGGGCTCGAACGAGTCCTTCCTGCTGGGCTTCACAGAGCGTTTGACACCGCTGCACGCCAAGAGCTCCGTCCCGGTGGCGTCGAAGCACACCTCGGTCCCGCGCTCGCCCTGCTGACCCGCAGGCGGTCTGCCAAGGCGCCGTGCTCGTCGTGGACGGCGCCCTGGTCCCCATCCGGGATCACGCCATCGCCGAGCGGTCGATTCGAAGACACTGCCTAGCCGTCCTGAGCCGGAGGCCGAGTGCTGCGCTCGTCGACAAGGGCCGCGAAGCCGTCGAGCGTGCACCGCAGGCCGAACGCGTAGGCGTGGTCGGGGTCGTAGGCGCCCTGGTGGGCCGCGCCGGCCGCGCTGCCCACCCGGGTGGCCAGCGGATAGCGGGCGGGGTCGAAGACGCGCGCCAGGAGCGGGGCATTGGCGGCCCACCACTGTTCGTCCGACATGGCGCTGTCCCGTTCGGCGGCCTGGGTGTCGAGTGCGCTGCGGACAGTGGCTTGCACGAAGGCGAGGAGGTGGGTGAGCGCGGCGTCCCGCTCCACGTCGTCGAGACCGGTCCCGTCGAACGCGCACAGTTCGTGTTCGTACTTGGCCATGTGGCCCGGCCCGAGTACGGGGCGGGTGAGGGGCAGGGTGGCCGCCCAGGGGTGTTGTCGCAGGAGGTCCCGGTTGTCGTGGGCGACGGCGGTCACGCGGGTGCGCCAGGAGGCGTCCGGGGCGTGCTCGGTGCGGGGCATCTGCTGGTAGACGGTGTCCAGCATGAGGTCGAGGAGCTCGGCCTTGCCGGGGACGTAGGTGTAGAGCGTCATCGGCGTGACGCCGAGTTCCTGGGCGATCGCCCGCATGGTGAGCGTGTCCAGCCCCTGGCGGTCGGCGAGCTCGATCGCGGTGCGCACGACGGTGTCGACGCTGAGTTGCTGTTTCGGTCCGCGCCTGGGGGGCTTGGGCGCCGCTTCGCGCCACAGCAGTTCGAGGGTGCGGGCCGGGTCGCCCACGCCGGTGCGGTCCTTCGCCTTCGCCATGGCCCCATTCTTCCGCACGGTGTCAGGCAGGTCGGGACCCGACCCAGAAACTCTATACGCAGTACAATGTACAACGTATAGAGTTAGAGGCCGCCAGCTCCTGCCGCCGGGTCGTCCCGGTCCCGTCACCTTCGGAGGAGAAACATGCAGATCACTGCCACCGCCGTATCGCTGAACGTCGACGACGTCGCCGCCTCCGCCCGATTCCTCGTCGAGCACTTCGGCTTCAAGGAGGCCATGGCGGCGGACGGCTTCGCCTCGCTCACGCGGGAGGACGCGGCCAACGTCATCTTTCTGCGGCGGGGGATCGAGGTCCTGCCCGAGGGCTTCCGGGACCAGCGCGCCGCCGGACTGATCCTGGCCTTCACCGTGGCCAACCTGGAGGCCGAGTACGAGCGGCTGCGGAACGAGCGGGTCGACATCACCATGCCGCTGCGGGAGGAGCCGTGGGGTGAGCGGCTCTTCCAGGTGACCGACCCGAACGGCGTGATCATCCAGCTGGTCGACTGGGTCGCCGCGGCGGAGTGAGGCCGCCGGCGTGCTGAAGCCGCGGACCCCGGCCCCGCCGGGGTCCGCGACCTCACCCGTCGGCCGTCGACCGGCGGGGACGAGTCCTACGAAGCAGCCGTCACCCTCGCCTCATTGCTGATGTGGGCGTGACATTCGATGACGGAACCTCTGGCCTGTGGCGAAAGTGGATCTTCTGTCAGACCTGCCTGGGATGCTCTGAGCATGGAGATGACAGTGCAGTTGACGATCGACTGCTCCGATCCGCAGAGAATGGTGGCCTTTTGGGCCGAGGCCCTGGGCTACGTGCCTGAGCTTCCGCCGGGCGGGCACGCCACCTGGCGTGCCTACTGGGCGGCCATGGGGGTGCCCGAGGCAGAGTTGCCGGCCGGTGCCGGGGACATTCCGGAGTCGATCATCGATCCTGCGGGGCGTGGACCGAGGGTGTGGTTCCAGCAGGTTCCGGAGCCGAAGGTCGCCAAGAACCGGTGGCACTTCGACCTGAAGGTCGGTGGGGGCCGTGACGTCCCACTGGACGTCCGTATACAGCGGGTCAAGGCTGCGGTGGAACGGCTGGTCAAGGCTGGTGCCACCGTGCTGCGGATCAAGGATGAGCCGGACACGGGGCTCTACGCCGCCGCCATGCAGGACCCCGAGGGCAATGAATTCGACGTCGTGTGAAGGTCGTTGCGACGGGGCTGGTCACAGCCACTCGGCCGACGGAGCCGGAGAATGTAGCGCGCGAACATGCTTTCCGTCGGCCTGTGCCATGCCTGCAGTTGGAGAAGCATCCACGTCGCGAGGGGTACCCATGCCCAGGTGACCGGCACCCCACAGGCGAGCGTCAGCTCCCACAAGATGAGAACGCCGGCCGCGACGCTCGGGATGGAGGCCGTGCCTCGCCCCCGCCCGCCGTTGTCCTTGCTGGCTGGTGTGCTGCCGGCCTGCGCCGACCGGATCTCAAAGCGCCGGAAAGCAAGGTTCATCGCCGCTCCGGGACGGACCTTGCCGCGGGGCTCTGTGACGGACCTTGCCGCGGGTGCTATGCGAGCGCTGCGTGCCGCAGTTCGGCGATCGAGCTGCTGATCGCGTCGGCGAGTCCCGCGATTCCCGGCAGTGCCTCGGGATCGGTGCAGACCCCGACACCGACCGTCCCCGCATAAGAGATCGCCGAGATCCGCAGCGCGTGGCGCTGCGACGGTTCGGCGACCGAATACAGTCGCTCGACCGGTCGGCCGCTCACCGTGAGAACTGCGCGGGGGCCGGGCACATTGGAGACCGCGAGGCTGAACTCGTGTGGGTGGGCGGCGATGCGCTCGAGGGCGCGCTCCAGCGGCGGACAGCGGGCGAGCGCGTGGAAGAGGTCGTAGAGCTCTTGGGCGTCGCCGGCGACCTTGCACGCGGCGGTCCTGCTGCTGATCCGATCGAGGCGGGCCAGCGGATCGGGCTCGGAGAGCGGCAGGTCGACGTTGAGGAAGGAATCGCGGTTGCCGAGCTTTGACGGATTCTCGTCACGGTGGTGGAGGCTTACCGGCACCCGCGCCCGGAGCCCGCCGACGTGTTCGCCGGCAGCCGCCAGCCAGGCCCGCAACCCACCGGAGACCGAAGCGAGCAGGACGTCGTTGACCGTGGCCCGGCTGGGCCGCGAAGCGCCGATCGCCTTCAGCTCGGCAAGCGGTGCAGTGGTGAAGGCAAGCTCGCGCGCGGCCCCGATCCTGCGATCGAGCACCGACTCCTTTGCCCGGTGTCCCAGCTCGCGCCACAGCGTGGCCGGAAGTCGACGCAGTTCGTGACCGCGTGGTCCTGCGGCTGCCGCGGGTACCGCAGCGCCAGAAGGCCGGGACTGCCCGTGGCCCGACGGCTCCCACAGGACCTCGTCGAGGAACCGCAGGCAGCTGATCCCGTCGGCCATTGCGTGGTGGATACGCGAAACGACTGCCTCCCGGCCGTCGGCGAGGGGGCCGATGACGTCGAACGCCCACAGCGGGTGTCCGTGGTCGAGGCGCTCGGCCATCAGCTCACCCGCCACCGCCCATACGCCACGCTCGTCGATCCCCGTGGTGCCCTTGCGGCGGCGCACGTGGGCAGCGATGTCGAACTCGTCGTCGGTCACCCAGCGGGGATCGGAGAGCGCCACGCGCTCGCGGCCGCGTGATCCGGCCTCGAGTCTCATGTCGACGTTCTCACGCAGTCGGTCGATGTCGAGCGGGGCGTCGCTCGGCTCGAGCATGACCATCTTCAGCGTGTGTCCGGCGATCGCCGCCGACTCGAGCTCAAGCAGCCGGACGTCGTCGACGCTGAGTCGATCCCAACCCTCCACACACCGACCCTACGCCCGAGCACACTGGAGGGCTAACGCTGCCACGCTTCGGGCGGACGGCGGCCGAACCCGCGGGCGGCCTCCCTCAGGCCTGGCGATTGCCGCACGGAAGCACGCGCACTGACGCGGCTGACCACCGCCGGGGCTGTGCCGTGGGCCGGCCGATCGGCAGGCCGGCTGAAAACCTCGTCGACCAGGCGTCCACCCCAGGAGTCCGTCTTACGGCGTGCGGACCAGGCCTACCCCCGTCGAGCCGGCGGTCAACCCCACCGTTCCGGTACCGAAGGCCGAGATGGCTCCGACCGCGACACCCAGGTCGTCGTACCGGCCTTGCTCGTCCCGCCATGGTCTGCGGGTCGACCTTCGGGTGGTCCTACGGGGGCGTGCGCTGAATGCCGTACGTCACGTGAGCCGCTTGGCGAACTCCCGCCGGAGTACGAGCCCCTGTGGCGTGGGAGGGCAGGAGGAATCCATCTTGGACCGTGCGGGTGATGGCCGCCACGCCGCGACCCGGCGCCCTGCGGGCTGTCGGCCCTGACCGAGTTCAATACGTCGCATGGCATCAGCCTGATTCCCGCACCAAGCGTTGGAGCAGGGAGCGACCCACCCGGGCCCGGGGCACGCCGTTGCCAGCCGCGTGCGAAGAGCCTGGGGGAACATCGGTATCCGATACGAGGTGGTGTCCGGGGTGGAAAAGCGGATGACGGTGCTCAGCGAGAGCGGGGACGATCCGTTCGCTCTGCACCACGCCGCCTCGGCGGTGCTCGACGATCGGGGAGTCGTGGTGGGCTGGAGCCTGCGGGCCCAGGAGTTGCTCGGCTACCCCGAGTCTGCAGTGATCGGCCGTCCGGCCTTCGATGTCCTGATCGATCCCGACGACCTGCCGGCCGCCGAGGACGCGGCGGCGACGTGCAGGAGAGACGGAGGCTGGTTCGGCGTGCTGGCTGTGCGGCATCGCAGCGGGCGGCTCGTGGAGATGGGTTTCCGGGCACGTGCGCTGCTGCGCGGTGACCATGTCCGCGAATGGTTCCTCGTCGGGGCACCCGCGGCGGAGGTCCTCGAGTGGCAAAGGGACCGCGCGGTCCTCGACGGGTTGTTCCGCCGGTGCCCGATCGGTCTGGCCGTCCACAGCCCCGAGATGACGATTCTGCGGGTCAACAGGGCGATCGAACGGTTCACCGGAGTCCCGGCCGCCTCCTTTCGGGGAATGCCAACCGGCGCCCTGCTGGTCGCCGAGGACGCGCGGAAGGCCGTGGACCGGGTGCGCCAGGTGATGAAGAGCGGAAAATCACTGGTCTCCACGGAGCAGTACGCCCGCCTGGAGCGGGATCCGACACGCGTTCGGGCTGCGTCCGTCTCGGCCTTCCGACTGGAAGATCCATCCGGCCGGGTCCTGGGGGTCGCCGAGACGGTCGAGGACGTCACCGAACGCCATCGGGCTCGACTTCGCCTGGCGCTCCTCGACCAGGCCGGCGCCCGCATCGGATCGACGCTCGACGTGCGACAGACGGCCTGCGAACTCGCGGAGGTGATGGTCCCTCACCTGGCCGACCATGTATCGGTGGACCTGTTGCAACCGGTGATGCGCGGTGAGGAGCCGGCGCAGGCGCTGGCGGGGCCCGTCGCACGGGTTGCGGTCAGCGGCCTCGTGGCCCGGCAGCCTGATCCGGCGCAGCCGGAAGGGGCGCTGGTGGAGTTGGCACCCGGCACACCACAGGCCAGATGCCTGGCCGACGGCCGTCCCCTCCTCGAACCGGTGCTTTCGCCCGACTGGTTCTTGGCGGAACCGCGCCAGGGCGAGCACGCCCCGGATCTCTCGGCTCATTCCCTGATCGTGGTGCCACTGGCCGCGCGCGGTCTGGTACTGGGCGTGATGAGCCTGTGGCGATCGCGACACCCCGAGCCGTTCGAGGCCGACGATCTCACACTGGCCCACGAACTGGCCTCGCGCGCCGCCGTCAGCATCGACAACGCCCGACGCTTCACCCAGCAGCAGCAGACCGCGTCCACCCTGCAACGGGCCCTGCTGCCAAGGACGGTTCCGCACCAGCTGGCCGTCGAAGTGGTTCCTCGCTACCTCCCGGCCAGTACAGCCCCCGGTCCCGGCGGTGACTGGTTCGACGTCATTCCGTTGTCCGGGGCCAGGGTGGCACTCGTCGTCGGCGACGCGGTGGGCCACGGACTGCACGCCGCTGCCACCATGGGTCGGCTGCGTACGGCCGTGCACACCCTCGCCACCCTCGACCTGGAACCGGACGAGGTCCTCTCCCGACTGGACGACCTGGTCAACCTCCTTGCCGCGGAACAAGAGACAGCCGGCGAACGACCGGCGGGCGAGCAGATTGTCGGCGCCACCTGCCTGTACGCCGTCTACGACCCCGTCTCCCGGCAATGCTCCGCAGCGCGCGCTGGTCACCCTCCGCCGGTCGTGACCACACCAGACGGACAGGCAGACCTGCTCGACCTGCCCCCCGGCCCGCCGCTCGGCCTGGGCGGTCTGCCGTTCGAAACCCGGGAGATCGAACTGGCCGAGGGCAGCCTGCTCACGCTCTACACCAACGGACTCATCGGCGAACGTCACATGGACGTCGATACGGGCCTGCAACGGCTGCGCACAGCGCTCACGCTCCCCGCGGACGCCTTGGAGAAGACGTGCCAGGCGGTTGTCGACTCCCTCGTGCCCGCACAGCCCGCTGACGACATCGCCCTGCTCATCGCGCGCACCCGTGTGCTGCCACCGGAGAACGTTGCCTCCTGGCAACTTCCGCTGCAGCCAACCGCCGCCGCCCAGGCCAGAGCGCTCGCCACGGCCCAACTCACTCAATGGGGACTGGAGCACCTGGCATTCAGCACCGAATTGATCGCCAGTGAACTGGTCACCAACGCCTACCGCTACGCCAGCGGCCCCGTGACCCTGCGACTCATCCGTGAACGATGCCTCGTCTGCGAGGTCGCCGACGCCAGCCACACCTCACCTCACCTTCGTCGCGCCCGCACCACCGATGAGGGCGGCCGCGGCCTGTTCCTGGTGGCCCAGCTGACCGAACGCTGGGGCACTCGCTACACCCGCGAGGGCAAGACTGTCTGGACCGAACAGTCGATGCTCGGCCTGTAGACCAGCCGGATCCTGCTGACCCGGGACCGCGGAGATGTTCGGGCGGGCCGAGATCGCGCAGAGGCCGGCGACGCCCTTTCGACTCGGTCAACGCTGTGCTGCATGGGTCCCCTGGCTGGGGAGACCAGCACGGCCGGCCCGGCGCGCGCAGGGCCGCAGCGGGGAACCGTCCGCGGCCGTGGTGGACGCACAGAGGGTGAAGACCTCGGGCACATGTCGCCGAGGCCGGCCACGGGCAACTGCCGCTTCCTGCGGTCAGCCGTCCCCGCCGAGGACGGGTACCAGCGGTCGCCCGTCGGTGAGCAGCCCGTTGATCTCGTGCGCGGCGGCCTCGTCGAGGAAGTACAGGTTCATGCACTGGCCATGGCCTCTCGTCCAGAAGCGGCCTCCGTCCTGCTGCAGGTCGTCCATCAGGTAGCTGACCACCAGCGTGTCCGCCCAGTCGTCGTGCACTTCGGCGGTCCAGCGCTGCCGTCGGCCGTCGATGGTGTACTCGATCCACGCCTCTCCCGATTCGAGGTCGACGTGGTCCCGCAGGTCGGTGAAGGCGTCCGGACGGCCGGCGATCCGGCACAGCTCGCGGGCGATCCTGACGTACGCGCCGGGCCCGTGGACGCACTCGGTGTCGAAGCTCCACACCCGGTCGCAGAACCACCGCCCCCATGGCTCCCGCTCTACCTCGACGCCCATGATGGACAGCAGGAGTTCGTACGGCCTGCGCTCGAACAGGTCCCGGGGCAGGGAGTAAAGCAGGTCGTCGACGGTTCTGTCGGCTGCGAGCGGCAGGCCGAGCTCTGCCAGCCGGGATATCTGTGCTTCAAGTTGCATGGCTGCCGATCGTAATGGTCGCCGCCGACAGCCGAGTACTCCGCTCAGCAGTGCGCGCTTCCAGCAGACCGGCCCCACCCCCACCCGGTGAACTTGCCGGTCACAGCACCAGGCTGTGGTGACGTGGTCGATGACCATGCTCATGTGTGCGACCTGGCCGGACGCCGCTCCGGTGCCTTCATCCGCCCGGCATCCGGCCGGTTCGTTGAGCGGTCGTCAACCGCCACTCGGGTCCTCGGTGCCCGACCCGGAGGACGTGGCCGACGAGGTGATGAAGGCCTCGCGGACAGGCGCTTCCCGATCGTTCCCCACGTGGAGATACCCGGCCACTACGCCCACCGCGCGACTGACACCGACCGGTGGCTGCGCGGGATGCGGCGCCGCACCGGCGTGTCGACGTCGTCGCCGTCGGCCGAACTCGGCAGGAGGCGGCGGCCGGTGGAGCGTGTGAGGGAGCTCCCCGGCCGCCACATTCGCGCGTCAGCCCCTGACGGGCTGCTCCGGCAACGCGGCCGCACGCCGCTGTCCCGTGACGCTCCCCAGCCAGCCGAACAGGAATGCGGCAGGCAGTGACACCAGGGCGACCGTCTGCAGCGGGAACCAGGAGATGTCCCACTCGGGGAACAGCGCCATCGGGCTGCCGGAGAAGACGGGGCTCAGGACCTGGAGTCCGATGGTGCAGCCGAGCCCTCCGTACAGCGTCCACAGCAGCCCCCTGCGCATGAAGCCGCGCCAGAACAGCGAGTACACCAGCGCCGGGAGCAGGCAGGAACTCGCCACCGCCAGGGAGATCGTGGACAGGAAGCCCATGTTCCACCCCTGCACCCACACCGCGAGGCAGATGCTCAGCACCCCGACCGAGGCGGACGCGATGCGGGCGGCGGCCACTTCCCGGCCCTCGGTCGTGCGCCCGCGGCGGACGACGCTGGTGACGAGGTCGTGGGCGACCGAGCCTGCGGCCGCCAGCGTCACGCTCGCGACGACTGCCAGGGTGGTGAGGAACACCGCGCAGGAGACCAGCACGACGAGCCATGCCTCGCCCGTCTGCGCCGACGAGCCGCCCGTCAGATCGGCGGTGAGCATCAGCAGGCTGCTGGTGGCTCCGGGATCGGCAGCGAGGATCTTGGGGGCGCCTATCAGCGCCGCGGCCCCGAATCCCAGCAGTGTGGTGAGCAGGCAGATGACACCGACGATGGCGATGGTGTGGCGGACCGTGCGGCGTGCCGCGGCGGCGTCGGGCGCGGTGTTGAGCTGGGTGGCGACATGGGGCATGCACGCGACGCCCAGCACCACGGTGATCATCAGACCGATGAAGTCGAGCGTCCCCTCGACCGGGCTGCCGGCGGCGAACCGCAGGCCCGGACGCATATAGCCCTCGGGACGGCCGCTGCCTCGCCCGGCGGCCTCGATGAGGGAGTCGGCACTCCAGTGGAAGCGGTGGAGCAGCACCGCCGCCACGGCCACGGCCATGGCGAGCAGGAGCACCGTCTTGATCACCTGGATCGCGATCATGCCGCGCATCCCGCCGAAGGCGGTGGCACAGACGACGAGGGTGCCGATCATGACGATGGCGGTCTGCTCGGCGCCGGGACCGGACAGGCCGACCACCATGGCGGTGGTCCTGCCCGCACCGGAGAGCTGGACGATCAGATACGGGACGCACGCGCTCAGCGTGACGACGGCGACCGCGATCCTCACCGCGGGCCCCGGGGCCCGCAGGGCGAACGTGTCGCCGAGGGTGTAGGTGCCGCGTTCCCGCAGCGGGCCGGACAGCAGGAGCAGGACACCGAGCGACAGCACGGTGCACAGGGCGATGAACAGGCCGTCGAAGCCGAAGACCGCGACGGCTCCCGTCGTGCCGAGCACGGTCGCGGCGGAGAGATAGACGCCGGTGAGGACGAGGGCGCCCTGGACCGGCCGCATCGTGCGACCCGCCGTGTAGAAGTCGTCGACCCGGTCCCGCTCGGGGCCGTTGAGCACGCAGATGAAAAGGATCGGGACGACGAAGGCGAGGAAGCCGACGAGAACCCAGGAGCGGGTGCCGGTGTCCAGGTCGAGGGTGCCGGGATGCCCCGCGGCGAGCAGTACCTGAGGAAGCATCAGTGCTCCTCCTCCGGCTCGCGCGCGGCCTCCTCCTGGGCGGCGCGGTCGTAACGCGCCGCCGACCACAACAGGAGCGAGCCCTGCGCGAGAAGAGCGACGACGCCGAGGTTGATCTGTCCGGCGACACGGGTGGCCAGCAGGTCCTCCGCGGCGCAGGCAAGCAGGAGATGGACCGCGAAGGTCAGTCCGTTGACGAGCGCGAAGGATCTGCCCGGCCGGTGGGGCCGGGGTCTTTGACGGAATGAACGGATGTGCGGATGGGCGTGCTGATGGGCCATGGAGCTCTCCTGGCGGGCGAGGACGCGCGCGCATCGCCTCGCTCGGGCGATGCCTGGCGAGGGCATTGCCCCTGACGGCATTGCCCCTGATGAGGGCTCACCAGAGCACGTACCGACCGGTCAGTCCATGCGCTTCGAGCACCCCGTTGTCCGCTCCCAACGCCGTGGTGGCGCGACTGTGCTGATGCCCATTCGGCCATCCGCGGCAAGGAATCCGGCCCGGTGATACGCATGCCCGGGGTTGTCCACGTGAAGCCGTACGCGTGTCAGGTGGTCGTACTCCCGTGCGGACTACGTGTGCCGGACGGGCGTACTGCCGTGCGGCTTCAGCTTTCCGTGTCGGAGTCCCAGGCATCCCCGCAGCCGAGGACGGCCGCCGGCCCGAGCAGTTGAAGCGTGTCGAAGGCGAGCGTGAGCCGTACGAGATCGCGGGGGCGGGACAGTTCGAGACCCGTGATCTGCTCGAAGCGGCGCAGCCGGTTCAGCACCGTGTTGCGGTGGCACAGCATGTGCCGGGCCGCCTGGACCGCGGAGCCGCCCTTCTCGATCCACACTCCGAGCGTGTCGATCAGCGTTTCGCGGTCGGCGGGATCCAGGGCGTACAGCGGCCGGAGCACCCGCAGGGCGAGCTCGGCGGACAGGTCCGGCCGTGAGACCAGCAGACCGTCGGGCAGACGGGCGTCGAGCCGGGCGACCTCCCCGTTCGCGCGGCAGGTGCGCAGGGCGAGTCCGGCCATCTCCCGCGCCCGGGGCAGGTTCTCCAGGCCGCGGACGACGGGGCTGATGCCGATGCGCATGCCGGGTCCGGCCTCGAGGGCGGAGGCGAGCGCGTCGAGCGGACGGTCGCCGAGGTGGGCGACGAGCACATCGCGCTGTGCGCCGACGTGGCGCAGGACGCGCATGCCACGGATCTCCGGGACGGCGTCGGGTGCACGGTCGAAGGGCGACGTGGCCCGCAGCTCCGCCACCGCGAAGCGTCCGTCGGGCGGCAGATCGAGGATCGCCGCGGCGTCCTGGATGAACGCCGGGTCGCTACGGCTCTCCAGGACGGCGGCGAGGATCAGGCGCACCCGCTCGCTGTGCCGGCTGGCCACGCCCTTGGCGACCTGGCGGTAGGCGTCGGCGACCAGGGCGGCGTCGCGGTCGTTCATCTTCCACACCAGCGCCGCCACGTGCACGAGGTGACGCTGGTCGCCGAGCCCGTCCCGCTCCACGACGCTGATGATCCCGTTCCAGACCTCCGAGCCGGCGACCCGGAAGGCGCGCATCACCTCGTCGAGGGGGCGGCCCTCCTCGGCACGGCGTATGCCGAGCTCACGGGTGTAGCGCTCGATGTCCACGATGCGGCCCGGGTCGAGGGCGGCCTCCAGCGCGAAGCGGATGCCGGTGTCCGTGGACTGCTTGAGGTCGGGCGGCGAGAGCACCGGGTCGGCGTAGTGCGGCACTTCGGTGCGGATCTGGTGCACCACTGAGTCGGTGAAGGAGGTGCCCCGCCCAAGGAGGCGCCGGCAGGCGTGGTCGAACAGCTGGAGCGACGACGAGGAATCGGCGGCGGCTTGGGGCAGCGGACCGACGGTGGCGACGCGGGGGCGGACCGCGCCACCGACGGAACTGGTGTGCATGGACCCTCCAGACGGACGGGGCGTGCAAGGACACCACGGCGGGTCGCCATGTCGTGTGCTGCGCGGGGCGCAGGTCGGGTGGTCCACCGGTCGGCGATCGGCGTGTGGCGGCGGCGCACCCTTCGAGGTCCACATGCTAAGCAGTCGGTCATCCCTGGAGCGAGACCTCCGCCAAATCGTGATGATCCGCGCACAGCAGGAGGTACGGATTGTGCCCCCTCACAAGCGGGCCGCGCGCCGGCTGGGAAGTGACAGCGGCTCCTTCCCAGTCCATGGACGCCCTGCCCCCGCCGTGTTCTCGTAGCGCTCCCGACCGGCGTCCGCTCGCCGAGCAGCAAGGAGAACGCCCTGATGAGCCCACCAGAGACCGAGGCCGGAACCCTCCGGGTCACCGATCTGCACGTCAGTTACGGACGGTCCGTCCAGGCGCTCCACGGGGTGTCGCTGACCGTCCCGCAGGGCCGGATCGTCGCCGTGCTCGGCTCCAACGGCGCGGGCAAGTCCACATTGCTCCGGGCGGTCTCCGGGACCCTCGCGCTGCACAGCGGCACGGTCGACAGCGGCACCGTGCACTTCGACGGCGTACGGCTGAGCGGCGACGCCGCGCGGGCCGTCGCCGCCGGGGTGGTGCAGGTGCCCGAGGGTCGGCGGATCTTCGGCGCCCTGTCCGTGGAGGACAACCTCAAGGCGGGGTTCCTCGGGTCGGCACGCCGCTCGCGCGCCGAATTGCGAGCCGCCCGTGAACGTGTCTTCACGCAGTTTCCGGTACTGGCCGAACGCCGGCGGCAGGCTGCCGGGCTGATGTCCGGTGGAGAGCAGCAGATGCTCGCGATGGGCCGCGCGCTGATGGCCGGGCCGAGCCTGCTGCTCCTCGACGAGCCTTCGCTGGGCCTCGCGCCGCTGATGGTCCGGCGCATCGCGGAGATCATCCGCGAGATCAACGCCCAGGGGACCTCGATCCTGCTCGTCGAGCAGAACGCCGCCATGGCGCTGGAACTGTCCGACCGCGCGTCGGTGCTGGACGTGGGCCAGGTGCGGCTGGAGGGTGCCTCGGCCGATCTCGCCGCGGCGGACGAGGTGCGGCGGCTGTATCTCGGCGAGACCTACGAGACGGGCTGCGGCGCGCCCGACGCCGACGCGCAGTGCGCGACGTCCGCGGGCACTGCGTCCGTGACCGGACCGGGCCTGACCGAGCTCGGCAGGTGGAACGGATGAGCATCGACGCGACGGCCACCACCCCCGAGGCCGCCACAGCCCCCCGACCGGACACGGTGCACGGCCCGGTCCCGGCCCTCACGGTCGAGAACCTGACCGTGCGCTTCTCCGGCCTCGTCGCCCTCGACGACCTGTCCTTCACGGTCCGGCCCGGCACGATCCACGCCCTCATCGGCCCCAACGGCGCGGGCAAGTCCACCTGCTTCAACGTCATCTCCGGCGTCTACCGGGCCACCGCCGGAAGCGTCCGGTACGCGGACAAGGACCTCACCCGCCTCGCACCCCACCGCATCGCGCAGCTCGGTGTCGCCCGCACTTTCCAGAACATCGTGCTCACCCACGGGACCGTCGCCGACAACCTCATGCTGGGCCGCCACCGGCTGACCCGGGCGGGCTTCACGGCGAGCGCGCTGCGACTGCCGCACACGGTGCGCGAGCAGCGCCGCCACCGGGAGCGGGCGGCTGAGATCGCCGACTTCCTGGGTCTGGGTCCCGCGTTCGACAAGCCGGTCGGCGGGCTTGCGTACGGCGACCGCAAGCGGGTGGAAATGGCGCGCGCGCTGTGCATGGAGCCGCAGTTGCTGCTGCTCGACGAGCCCGTCGCCGGCATGCACCCGACCGAGCGCTCGGCGATGGCCGAGACGATCGCCCGGGTCCGTGACGCCCTGGACATCTCGATCCTCATCGTCGAGCACGACATGGGCCTGATCATGCGGATCGCCGACTCGGTGACGGTGCTCGACTTCGGCCGCCTCATCGCGGACGGACCGCCCGAGCGCATCCAGAACGACCCGGCGGTCATCAGCGCGTATCTCGGCACCCCGGTCCAGCAAACAGAGCCGGGTCCGGAGCCCGGTCCGACACGCGAACCAGAACCCGGTCCGGCACGCGATCCAGAGCCCGTCGCGGCACCCGAGCCGGTGGAGGAGACCGAACCGGACACCGGGCCGGGCCCGGAACCTGCCACGACCGCCGCCCCGGACCCCGCGAAGGACACCGAGCGCGCCTCGGAGGAAGAGTCATGATCAAGCTCACTGAAACCGTCCTCAACGGACTCGCGCTCGGCTCCGTCTACGCGCTGATAGCCCTGGGATTCGTCGTGATCTTCAAGGCGTCCGGCGTCATGAACTTCGCGCACGGCTCCCTGCTGCTCTTCGGCGGCTATGTCACGGCCCGCCTCCACGACGTCATCGGGTTCGTCCCCGCCGTCCTCGTGGGCGCCGCGCTCGCCGCAGCACTGGCCGGCCTGGTGCAGCTTCTGGCCACCCGCGGCCTGCGCGGCGCGGAGATCCACACGCTGACGATCCTCACCATCGGCGTGGACGTCCTGCTCAGCACCGAACTCAACCGGCAGGTCGGCGCCGACTACCTCTCCATGGGCGACCCCTGGGGCGCCGATGTGACCCGGCTCGGCAGCATCACCGTCGCCGACGCGCGGATGGCGGGCATCGTCGTCGCGGTCGTCGTCATCGCCGCCTTCTTCGCCGCCTTCCGTTGGTCCCGTTGGGGCCTGTCGATGCGGTCCGCGGCCGCCGACCCGGAGGCCGCGGCGCTGATGGGGATACGGCTGGACCGCGTACGCCTCATCGCCTGGTGCGTCGCCGGGGCACTGGCCGCCGTCGCCGCCGTGTTCCTCGCCGCCTTCCCCGCACCGGGACTCGACCGTACGACCAGTCACATAGCCCTGAGCGCCTTCCCCGCGGCGATCCTCGGCGGCATGGACTCGGCCGTCGGTGCGCTCGTCGGAAGCCTGGTGATCGGCCTCACGGCGGCGATGGCCGCCGGCTACCAGAACGAACTTAGCGTCCTGGGCGCCGGATTCTCCGACGTGGCCCCCTACCTCGTGATGGTGCTCGTGCTCCTGGTCAGGCCCACCGGTCTCTTCGGATCGAAGGAGCTGACCCGTGTCTGACGCCCGTGCCATCACCGAAACCACCGGCACCGCCGACGCCACCGACACCGCCGGCACGGCCGGTCACACCGAAGCCACCGGCACCGCCGAAACCACCCGCACCGTGACGGCCTCGGCCGCTCCCCCCGGTGCCCCGTCCGCCCCCGGCAGGCGGTCCGGCACGGTCTCCCCGCGCGGGCGGCGTGCGGCCACCCTGGCCGCAGGCGTGCTGGTCCTGCTGGCCCTGCCCTTCTACGTCACCTCGTTCTGGCTCCAGACGGGCCTGTTCGCCATGGCCGCCGTCATCGGCGCCATCGGGCTGAACCTGCTCTCCGGGACGACCGGACAACTCTCCCTCGGCCACGCCTTCTTCCTCGCCGTCGGCGCGTACGGCTATGTGTGGCTGGCGTCCGAGCCGTCCGGCACCGGCCCCAGCAGCCTGTACGGCCTCGGGCTCCCGCCCCTGCTCGCCTTCGGGCTGGCCATCGTCCTCGCCGGTGCGGCGGGCGGCCTGTTCAGCCCCATTTCCGGCCGGCTGCGCGGCATGTACCTGGGCATCGCCACCCTCGCCCTGGTCTTCCTGGGCCACCACATGATGCTCAACGCCCCGCAGGTCACCGGCGGGTTCAACGGCCGCTCCGTACCGCCGCTGGACATCCTCGGCTTCTCCTTCACCGACAGCTCACCCGACGGTCTCACCGTCATCGGCGTCCCCTTCGGGGGGCTGGAGCGCCTGTGGTACGTCGGCCTGGCCCTGGTCGCCGTGGCCTGGCTCGCCGCGCACAACCTCCTGCGCGGGCGCCCCGGCCGCGCACTCGGCGCCGTACGCGACAGCGAGGTCGCCGCGGCCGTCATGGGAGTCCCTCTCACCCGCTACCGCGCCTCGGCGTTCATCGTCTCCTCGATGTACGCAGGCGCCGCGGGTGCCCTGCTGGCCCTGGTGTTCAAGCGCGTCGTCCCCGACCACTTCGGGCTCCTGCTGTCCATCGACTACCTCGCCATGATCGTCATCGGCGGCCTCGGCTCGGTCGGCGGCGCGGCCTGCGGCGCGGTCTTCGTCGCCCTGATCCCGCACCTGCTCACCAAGTACGCCGACGACCTGCCCCTGCTCACCGCTCCCGGCACCACGGGATCGGGCGTGTCCCCGGGCGACGCGGCCCGCTACCTCTACGGCACCGCGATCGTCCTGGTCCTGATCTTCGCCCCCGGCGGCCTGGCCGGACTGGCCCACAGACGGCCGCGCCGCAAGGGCGACGAATCCCCCCGCACCCGGCGTTTCCCTCGCCGCACCCGCACCACCCCGAAGGAGCACACCTCGTGAGACACACCCGACTCGCCCCGGCCGCAGCCGTCATCGCCGCACTCGCCCTGAGCGCCACGGCCTGCAGCACCAAGAGCGGTGCCGACGCCAACGGCGCCGGCAGCGACGGCATCAAGACCGGTCCCGGAGTGACGGAGAAGACCATCACCCTGGGCGCGCTGACCGACCTCACCGGCCCGTACGCCTCTCTCGGCAAGAGCATCGTCAACGCCCAGCAGCTCTACGCGGACCAGCTCAACGCCTCCGGCGGCATCTGCGGCCGGACCGTCAAGATCACGGTCAAGGACCACGGCTACGACGTGCAGAAGGCCGTGTCCGCGTTCACGGAGACCGAGCCGAACGTGGCAGCGCTGTCCCAGGTGGTCGGCTCTCCCGTGGTGTCCTCGCTGGAACAGGAGCTGGAGGCCAAGCACCTGCTCACGTTCCCGATGGCCTGGGCCTCCACCCTGCTCGGCCGCGAGTACGTCCAGGTCGTCGGCTCGACCTACGACGTCGACGTGATCAATGGCGTCGACTTCGTGGTCCGCACGGCCAAGCTGAAGGCGGGCGACAAGATCGGCCACGTCTACTTCGAGGGCGAGTACGGCGAGAACGCGCTCGCCGGTGCCACGTACGCCGCCAAGAACCAGAAGCTGACCGTCGTCGGGCAGAAGATCAAGCCCACCGACCAGGACCTGACCGCCCAGTTCACCGCCCTCAAGCAGGCCGGCGTCAAGGCGATTCTGATCAGCGCCGGCCCGCGCCAGACGGCCGCCCTGGTCGGCACCGCGGCCGCCGCGGGCTTCGCCGTCCCGGTCCTCACCAGTTCGCCGGGCTTCGCTCCGCAGCTGCTGGCGACCCCGGTCGGCCCCGCCCTGGAGAAGATGCTCCACGTGGTGAGCCCCGCCCCGGCGTTCAGCGCCGACAACCCGGCGATGAAGAAGCTCGCCGACGACTACAAGGCGAAGTACCCGAAGGACCTGCTCGACTCCGGCGTCGTCAGCGGCTGGAACGCGATCAGTGTCCTCGGCGAAGACCTGAAGGCGGCCTGCAAGGCCAAGGACCTGACCCGCGAAGGCATAGCGGCGGCCCACCGCAAGCAGTCCGAGCTCACGGTGCTCGGCGTGCCCCTGAACTTCTCGGACCGTGCCAAGCCGGCGACATACCAGTCCTTCATCCACAAGCCCTCGAAGACGGCTCCCGGCGGCCTCGCGAACGTCGAACCGGCCCACGAGGTCCCCGCGGCGAAGACCTACAGCCTGCCCAACGGCTGAGCCGCACCGACGGGTCCGGATGCTGACCGGCAGGTCGGCGTCCGGACCGGGAAGAATGCCCTTCCGGTCCGTCGGCCCTCTGGTTCAGGGGGAACTCCCGGCGGCCCGACACCCCGCACCGGGACTCGGTGCGCCCAGCCTCAGAAGCAGTCCTCGAAGTTCTGTGACGAGTGAGAATCGGCTTCCCATTGTCGTCGCCCCGGACATGGACCGCCTGATCCGGCCCCGCGGAACGCCGGCGCCCACCAGTGGTTCGCGTAAGTCGCCGTCCCGGAGTGGCCCTCGTCCCGGCAGTCCGCCGTGACGGTCATCCGGCTCAGCGCGTGCTCAGGACCTGGTGCACATCCGTGGCGGAGGTGACGGACCCCGCGCTCAGGGCCCGGCACCAGGCCCACCGGTCAGCCCGGCTGGCCCGGAGCTCGAGTGCCTGACAGATCTCCGGCGGCGCCGCCCCCGAGGTCGCCTGCGAGCAGGTCGGCATTGCCGAGTTGGTGGTGGCTGTCCGCGACATCGACACCGAGGCCGCCACGGTCGCCGTCACACCACAGGGCGTCACCCCTGCCCTGTCAGGAGGAAGCATGCAAGACGGCACCGATCAGCCGCGCACCGGCGCCGGGCGCCGGGACCACCATCGCCGCCACCTTGGCCGTCCAGATATCGCCGGGCAGCTCCTCGGAACGCTGGTGCAGCACATGAGGTCACATCCCCCGTGCCGAGCGCGCGAACGGCCGGCGTGATGGGTTGCAGGAGTACGACCCAGCCCGACGTCAGGCGAACCGTCCGCGCGCCGCGGTTTCTTCGAGCGTCTCAGGGGCCAGGGCGGGAACGTCACGGAGCTCCTTGGTACGGGCAAGGTACGCACGCTGGGCATCCAGCGACTCCGCCGTCGTAGTGGTCGACAACCACTCGGCGCCCTCGAACCGCAGCCCTTCCTCAAGCGGGAGGGAGCCTCCCTCACGGACGGCTCGCTTCACAGCCCGGACGGCCGCTTTCGGCCGCCGGCCGAGCCGGGCGGCGTGCTCGATGGCCTCCTGGAGCAGCGCGTCGGTTGGTACGTCCCTGCCCACCAGCCCCATTTCATGGGCTTCGGTCGGGCTGATGGGCGTCCCCTCAAGAGAGATCTGCAGTGCCCGACGTCCGCCGAACAGGCGTGCCAGCCGCTGCCCGCAAAAGATCACCAAACTCGCCGTCAAGTTTCACGTCCTCGTCGTCGGGCAGCTCCCGGTCGGCGGCCGCCGCGATGTCGCCGAAGACCCGTGACAGATCAGCTTCTCATGCACGAGACCAGGCGCGTCCGCTCGCCGGCGGGGCATACAGGGCCATGTCGTGCAGCCGGTATCCCTCTGCAACTCGCCTGACAGCGGCAGGCCGGGGGGCTGCCGCAACGACCCCCCCCGGCGACCGCCGGCCGGTCGTGGGCAACCGGCCAGCGCCCGAGAACTCGCCCACCGTACGAGCCGGGAATTGTGCATCACGTTGTGCAACGGACCCTGGTTGCTGATGCAGCGCACCGGGCAGCCGTCTGTGCCAAGCGACGCGTACGAAGGTTGGTCAACAGCTGCCCGGCCGCGAGACCGGAGATGGTCCCTGCACCCTCGAAGCAGCGTTCGACCACGGTGCGCAGGTCAGCAGTTCTCGCCGAACTTCACCGCGCTGATCTGCACAGGCTGCCCGTCAAGCTTCGCGTCGGCAGCCGGATCCGTGGAGCAGACCCGCCAGTTCGACTCGACGAGCACCATGCGGTCCTGCCCCGATACGTCGTTCACCGTGATGCTTGTCGAGCTGTCGAGGGACTGGCGGGCGACCTTGACCGACTTGCCCACGAAGTTCGGCATGGCTCCGCCGACCTCCTCGGGCTCGGCATGGTCCCCGCCTGATGGGCAGTCCTCCTCCAGCTTGACCGTGCTGAAGTCGACCTTCGTGTCGGTCGGGTGCTGGCCGGGTGCCGGGGTCTGGGAGCAGACCTTCCAGCCTCGGTCGAGAACCTGATTACGGCCCCGGCCGAGCGCGTCGTGCGACGTGAGCGAGTAGAAGCCGGCTTCCTGCGCCTCGTCCTGCGCGCTCTGCAGCCCCTTGCCCACCATGTCGGGGAGGGCGGCCGACTCGGCCGAAGGCTTCTCGGTACTGGCCGACCCCTTGTCGTTGCCGCTCGGTGCTGTTTCGGCGCCGGAGTCGGTGGGCCCGCAGGCGGTGAGAGAAGCAAGGAGCAGCACAGCGGCTGTGGTGATGCGGGTGCGCATGGGTCTCCCAAGGACATTGCGGATGAGAGCGCCCATCATGCCGAAGCACACGCAACCTGGGGCGGAATCGACGAAAGCCTTCCCAGAACCGGGGGTGGATCGCAAGAATGAGGAACTTGGCCGCTCAAGGGGGAAGGAGAGCGTGAATCCGACGATCAAGGGCGCGCTGACAGGTGCTGCCCACGCATCGCCGAGCAGCTCCGCGCCCGGGCGCCCGAGCCGCAGCCGGGCGGCGATCCCCTCGAGCGCGCTCAGCCCCGAGCCACTGGCGAGCGCATTGTCGCCACAAGCTGGTGCGTAAGACTCGATGCGCGGCGCCCGCTGCTCTCCCAACTCCCGCAGCACGACACCCCTTTCCCTGCACACGCGTGCCCCGCCAAGTGCCCGTACCCCTCGCAGGGCCGACTGCCTTCCCGTGAAGGCTGCACGCGAGACGCCCGCCGCAACTCCACCGCGGCGGGCTCTCGTACGTCTCTGGGCACTGCCAGACCCCCGCACCACACTGGCGGGAGCGGCTGAACCGGCCCTCTTGCCCGATGCAGGCAGCTTCCGGCCCGCCCGTCTGTCATCCGAAAACGGCTGGACCCGGCTCTTACCGTCAGGGACGGATGGACACCGGCTCGAGCCGGGCGGGCCCCGCAAGCCCTGACGCGCCGTAAGGAAGGAGGCGGGATGCCGACACTCGTCAGGGCCCTCGCTGTGTGCACGGTCGCCGGCTTGGTCGCGGTCGTCGCCGTAACCGTAGCGGCCGGCAGCAACACGTGGCTGTGGGCTGCAGGGGCCGTGTTCGCTGCGGTCACCGTCGACGTCCGCATCGTCGACCGCCGGCAGCGCGCCTGAGAGCACCAGCTGAACGCCCGCCCCTCACCTTGGGCGTTCACAACGTTTCCGCCTCCTGTCCGAGCCGCAGGCGGTGTGGCTGACGGGTTCTCCCTCAGGGCCATGTCGTCTTGCTGGGGGAGGTCACTGGTCAGCCGCGGCATCGCGGATGACGACGTGCGCCATGTGATCACGCGCGGCGGTCAGTTCGGCGGCGATCGCGCCGGCCCTCTCCTCGTCGCATCGGACCGCCGCTTGCCACTGCGTGCCCTCGCTCACGCGGCGCCGCCTCAGATGCGTCGGCGGATGCGTGGAGTCGGCGCAGTGCCCGCGCAGGGTGCTGACGCGGCGCAGCCGCTTGTACTCCCGCTCCGGCACGGACTCGATGCGCGCGGCGAGCCGCTCCCACAGCCGCTGTTCCGCTTCGCGTCGGGCCGCGGCTCCGCCCCTGCTGTGCGCGACGACGGATTCGCGGTGCAGCGCGCTCGTGACGGAGGGGACGAGGAGCAGCCGGTCCAG
Organism: Streptomyces sp. NPDC049597; assembly: GCF_040675505.1. NCBI lineage: Bacteria > Bacillati > Actinomycetota > Actinomycetes > Kitasatosporales > Streptomycetaceae > Streptomyces > Streptomyces sp. NPDC049597. The sequence goes on along the minus strand of NZ_JBFAOY010000011.1, from coordinate 54,491 downwards.
CAGTTCGGCCGCTGCAACGCTGGATCCGGCGCGTGCCGCAGTCTCGTCCGCCAGGTACTCGGCGCGCTGGGTCGCTCGCAAGGTCAGTTGGTCAAGGAGGTGGAGGAGTCCGAGCACCGCCCAGCGCGGCACGGCCATCATCCAGTGGGTGACGCGCTGCATGAGGTCGGTCTCGGAGTCGGGTGTCAGGAAGTACAGCCACAGCGCGAGGGAGTCCAGGGCCCGCCCGACGACGGCACCGCGACGGGTGTCCCCATGGGCGAAATGGCCGAGCTCGTGGCCGATGAGCGCGACACGCTGTGGCGGGGTCAGGATCTCCCAGAGTCCAAGTCCTATGCGGAGCATGCGTCGATGCCGTACGCCGTAGGTGCTGACGGCCGCGTTGGCGTCGGCAGCGATCACCACAGTGTCCACTCCCGCCGTTCCTGCCACGGCCGCGACCTCGTCGACGAGCTCGAACAGCCGTGGCGCATCGGGCCGGCGAAGAACGGGAGTGTCATCGGGCAGAACCCCGAAACGGGGCCGGAGGGCGACCGCAATGGCGAGCAGCACGGCACCGACGACAGGCAGCACGCCCATGCCCCAGCCGAGTACGACCAGCAGCAGCCCCGTCACCGCCAGGGCCGCAGTCACTCCGTGGACCACGAGTGCGAGCGCACAGGCGAGCACGCCCGCGACGTCCCGCCCAGGGCGCGGCCCCAGATCGGCGAAGAGACGCTCGCCGTACCGCTGCGCGAGCCTGCGCCGCAGTGCCTCGATCCGCCGGGGGTCGGGAGCCGGCGCGCCGGGATCGACGTTCCAGTCACATGCGTCGCACCACGTGACGAACCGCGACTCGACCGGCACATCCGCGCCGCACTCCGGGCATCTGTGCCCCTGCTCGGCAACTGAGATCTGCGCTGTCATGCTTTCTCCCACCCCTTGGCGCGCCCCCGCGCCGACGCTGTACCGAACGTGGGCCAGCCCCTTGCCATCCCCACGGTGATGTCGTGAACCACCCCCGTACGACATAGGCCGTGAGGGTACGACACGGGGCGTGAGCCCCCCCGCACTGGGCCGTGCTCGGGCTGTCCCGGAGGTCCCAGCGTTGCGACCGGCCATCAGCAAGGCGCTGACGCTGGTTCTGATGAGGTCCCAGGGAATGTAGCGGGCCGCCCGGCAAGCGGTGCGCGCGAGGGCCGCCTCGGCATGTGTGGCTGGTGTGTATCCACCCCTGAGCACCCCCTTGGCAGTCCCTCGTTCCGTACGGTTCCTGCTCCGTGACGGCCCGGCCGACGTGCTCGGATTGTCCGACTTGGCCTGGGAGGGGATCCGTGAGTACGAGTCGCGGGCCCGCGCGGCATTGGACCATCCGTTGTCGTCCCTTGCGTGAGCGAGCGCGAGGCTCGCCAACTGTCGTGCGCAGTCACGCGAGCAACTTGAGTGCCGTTCTGGCATCGCGCCGTCGCCGGCCACGCGTGGCCGCGGATGCCGCGCCGGCATTGAAGCCGGCTTTGAAGGCCAAGTGTCCCGCCGAACGAGGGACGGTCGGCAGCCGGTCACAGTGGAGGGTGCGGAGCGGATCACAGGTAGTCGAAGAACCGAGTCCGCCAAGTGGCGGCGGCAGGGGCGCTGAACTCGGCGAGGCGTGTCACTCCGTCATAGGGGCGGTGCAGGGCGGTCTCCGGGGCGAGGAGGTAGCCGAGGGAGGTGGTCGCGGTCTCGGCTGTGAGGCGGTCGGTCGGGGTCAAGGCGCCTTCCTCCACTGCCTCGTCCAGGTCCTCGTAACAGCCGAGGTGCTCCGCGGCGACGACGGCCAGGTCTCCGAAGTTGCTGAGCCGGATCACGATCTGTCGCCCTGCGGCAGTCGCCTCGGCCGGGATGGTGATGTCTGCATGGAAGCCGGCGTCCTGGACCCCGGTGTCGGCCCAGCAGCGGCAGTCGAAGCCGGTGTTCAGCCGCTCGATCAGGGTGTCGACGCGGGCCAGAGCCAGGTTCCGGTCGAAGCTGTGGGGAAACTCCAAGTGGTCGGGGCCGGTTGACCGGTCGACCGCGCGCAGGAGCGCTCCGGCATCAGTCGTCGCCACGGGGCCCTCCTGTCGCACAGGTACCGCTGAGCGTACTCCCCGGTCGGCCGAGCGCGCATGCGCGGCGCTCAGCCGCAGCCGACGTCCGGACCGAACTGCAGGGGCGACATGTAGTTGCGGGACATGAAACGGCCGACGCCCACTCCGCCGAAGCGGGTGGCAAGGGCGCCGGCCAATCGAAAGCGCACACGCGCGCGAGAATCCGAGAGGCGGTCTTGTTGCCGAGGCATCCGCACCGCACCGAACGCCTTCGAGGCCCTGTGCCCGCCGACTCCGGCGGGGCACGCTCACTTCAGTCGGTGGTCGGCGGGGGCGGTTCGGCCGCTGAGCGACGGTACTCGGCGTTGATGCGCTGGGCTTCCTCGAGCTGGTCTTCGAGGATGATGATGCGGCATGCGGCCTCGATGGGGGTGCCCTGGTCGACCAGTTCCCGGGCGCGGGCTGCGATGCGCAGCTGGTAGCGGGAGTAGCGCCGGTGGCCGCCCTCGGAGCGGAGCGGGGTGATCAGTCGGGCTTCGCCGATCGCGCGGAGAAAGCCGGGTGTGGTGCCGAGCATCTCAGCGGCACGGCCCATGGTGTAGGCGGGGTAGTCGTCGTCTTCGAGACGGCCGATCGAATCGTCTGCTGTCATCGCACCTCTTTGTGGAACGCGTTGAGGGGCCCTGGTGCCGTACGGCACCAGGGCCCCGAGGGAACTGCACCATCTGCCGGCCTCAGTACTGCGCCGACCTATTGTGTCCGCACGGGCCGCCCGATACGGGCCGGGGGTGCGGGGATCGCGTATGTGTGACCGGAGACCACCTGCCTGTCGATGTCCTGCGGTACCCGGAGGAAACAAGTCTTCCGCCCGGGCGATCCCGATGGTGCTCACTCCTCCGTTCTTCCTCTGAACCAACTCAGTCACTTACCGCGAACTGCCCGTGGCCTGGGAAGCGCCACTCTCTCGGCAGCCGGCCCCATCGCCATCCTTGCGTCTGTCGGGCTGGGAGCCCACTGCCGACCCTCAGCACGCGCGCCCGCAGTCCGACGCCTTCACTGAGGAACCACTGGCTACTGCACTGCTGGTACCACGAACTGCACCTGCGGAACTACGTGCACTGCTTGTGGCGGCCCCTGATCACTGCGGGCCACCCGGTCCGGTGGTCAGTCCCGTTGCCGTCATGCAACCACCGTGGCATCGGAACTCCACCACCGCACCGTCCTGCGAACTGCATGTACTGCGGTCCGGCAGTTCATCTCTGCCGGGCCTTGCTCCATCTCGACTACGACAGAAACCATAACCACACAGCAGAGGAATGTCTACTGTGGCCACGGTAGGTTTTCGTATCCGGCGATCAGGTAATCCTCCTTGCCCACTCCGTGGCGCAGCAGGGAGCGGGCGTGTCCGACCAAGTCACCCCATGGGTCGGCTGGTGGTGGAGCCGGCCGTTGCTCCGGAAGCCGCCGACGCCGTGGCTTGGCCGTGTCCGAGCTGGTCACCACGTCCTGCGGCCATGGGGGCGGCGCCTGCGCATCGGCTCTGTCGTCGGCCAACGGGACCCGCACGCCGTCGCGGTGGCCGTCCACGACTCCAGTTCGGGCGCCCCGCGCGCTCCCGGACCGCCACCGCGGCATGAGGATTCAGCCCGGCCATGGTCAACCGGCTCGCCCCCGGCACCTCGATCACTGCCGCGCCACGGCGGTGACACGGTAAGCGCCGTTCTCGCCCGCAGGCCACCGCTTGAGGCGGCTGGACGGCCGGTGAATAGAATCTGCTCTCATGTCCAAGCGTGACGAGTTGCTCGTTGACATCGCCGCCAAGGTCGAGTCCGGACAGAGCAATCAAATGTCCCTGACCGTGGTCACAGGTGGGGCTGTCATCACCGGCCGACTGGCTCCCGAAGCGGTGTGGCGGCAGCGGGTGTCGGAGGTCCTGGCGGATTCGGCCCGCCTGAGCGAGTTCGCCGGCGCCTTCGGCGCATCCGCACCGAAGGACGGCCCGCCGACCCACCTGCACTTCCACGTCGCCCGGATCCTGCAGGGCACGGTGGGGATCCCGGAGACGGGCGGGATGTACCGCGTCTCGATCGAGGATGTCAGCGCCTGGACCGTGGGCGACTTCAGCTATACCGACCACTGACCGCCGCCACGGCGGTGAGCGGAGCGGAGGACATACGACGGGCCCGACCGGAACGCGCCGGTCGGGCCCTCAAATGCTGTTCACGGGCGGCTTGCGCCTGCCGCCGGTCAGACCGCCGTGGGAGTGCCGAGCAGGGCGGATGCCTGCTGGACCAGGCCGACGTGCGCGGGCGCCGCCTTGGGCCCCGGCCGGCACACGAAGCCGAGGAGGGTCAAGGCCCGGACGACTTCACGGGCGCTGAAATCACGACGGTCCTGGCGGGTGATGACCGCGCCCACCTGTTTGACGGGGTACTGACGGCGTCCGATGGTCACGGACTCTCCGGCGACCGGTTCTGGCTTTACGCCCTTCATCGTTTCCAGCACGCCGCTCTTCGTCAGTTCGAACGGGAAGCGGGCGATGACGCAGCGCATAGGACCTCACAGGGAGAAGGAGAGAGAGGGGGCCGCCCGAGTGGGCGGCGGGAGAGGCTCAGGACGCCCGTGGTGCAGTCCTGCCCGCCAACGACGGACAGCGTTCCGAACCGGCCTGGCGCGTTGCTTGCTCGTACTCGGCCATCGTGGTCACGGTCGAGGTGCCCGGTCCGTCGTCGAGGACGTCGCGCAGGCGGATACGGTCCGTGTACGAGGAGCTGTCGCGGGCGGCGGTGAGCTGGGCCCGGGTGACCAGACCGGTGCACCGGCCGTCCTCGTCGCAGAGGATCAGGCACCCGGCGCGTGCACTGGCCATGACGGACAGGGCTACCTCGACGGTCATGTCTCCCCAGACCTGCGGTCCGGCCTCGTTCACGGCCTCGACCACGCTCCTGTTCGTTGCCGTATTCGTGGGGTGGGGCTGTGTTTGAACCGGTGTCACACGTGCCTCCTGCAGGAAGTGGGCGGGCGTCGACCCGCGTAGGACGGTCCTAGGCGGCCGAGCCGGAGACGGACCGCCGCTGGGCCGTACCGCGCATCGCCTGCGTGGGACGGTTGCGCCGTCGGCGGGAGGTGGCGGCGCGCTTGGGGCGTTCGGCCACGGGTGCGGTGATGACGACCGGGATGCCGGAGGGAGCCTGCGCGCCGGTGATGCGGTTCAGTTCGGCCTCGCCGGAGCGGACTTGGGTGATCCGCGGGCGGATGCCCGCATCCGACATGAGGCGCACCATGCCGTTTCGCTGGTTCGGGGTGACGAGGGTGACGACGCTGCCGGACTCGCCTGCGCGGGCGGTCCGGCCACCGCGGTGCAGATAGTCCTTGTGGTCGGTCGGCGGGTCGACGTTGACGACGAGATCGAGGTTGTCGACGTGAATGCCGCGGGCGGCGACGTTCGTGGCGACCAGCACGGTGACGTGCCCGGTCTTGAACTGCTCCAAGGTACGGGTGCGTTGGGGTTGCGACTTGCCGCCGTGCAGCGCGGCGGCTCGTACGCCATCGCCCAGCAGGTCCCGGGTGAGCCGGTCGACGGCGTGCTTGGTGTCCAGAAACATGATCACGCGGCCGTCACGCGCGGCGATCTGCGTCGTGGTGGCGTGCTTGTCGGCGCCGTGCACATGCAGCACGTGGTGTTCCATCGTCGTGACCGCACCGGCCGAGGGGTCCACCGAGTGCACGACGGGGTCGGACAGGTAGCGGCGGACCAGCAGGTCGACGTTGCGGTCCAGGGTGGCGGAGAACAGCATCCGCTGCCCCTCGGGACGCACTTGGTCGAGCAGCGCGGTGACCTGCGGCAGGAAACCCATGTCCGCCATCTGGTCGGCCTCGTCCAGCACGGTGATGCCGACCTGGTCCAGTCGGCAGTCGCCGCGGTCAATGAGGTCCTTGAGCCGGCCCGGGGTCGCGACGACGACCTCGGCACCGCCTCGCAGCGCACCCGCCTGCCTGCCGATCGACATGCCGCCCACGACCGTGGTCAGCCGCAGTTTCAGCGACCGGGCGTAGGGAGTCAGCGCGTCGGTCACCTGCTGCGCCAGCTCGCGGGTGGGGACGAGGACCAGGGCGAGCGGCTGGCGGGGCTCGGCGCGCCGTCCGGCGGTACGGGCCAGCAGCGCCAGCCCGAAGGCGAGCGTCTTGCCGGAGCCGGTGCGGCCGCGGCCCAGGACGTCTCGGCCCGCAAGGGTGTTCGGCAGGGTCGCGCCCTGGATCGGGAACGGTACGGTCACGCCCTCGGCGCCGAGCGCGGCGAGCAACGGCTGGGGCATGTCGAGATCGGCGAACGCCTCGACGGCGGGCAGCGCGGGGGTGATCGTCCGGGGGAGTGCGAACTCACCCTGCACCGCGGCGGTCCGGCGGCCGTAGCCGCCCGAGCGTCCTGCCCCGCCGGAGCTGCTGCGGGACGACGTGCCGAAGCGGCTGCCACCCCGTCCGGAGCCGGCACGGCCATTACGGGTGCGGGAGAAGCGGTCGTTCGTGCGTGTGCGGTTCATGCGGAACCTTCCTCGATGCGGCGCACATCAAGGAATTCCCGCAGCATGAGCAGCACGGAGAATTGCAAGCGTGGGCCGATTGGAAATGCGAAAGTGAATCTGGCCGGCGGAGAAAACTCATACGGCCGGAGGCGCTGGAATGGGTGACGCGATGTGGACGTGAATCCTGGGCGTCGACTGCGGCATAGCAGATCTGAACGGGTTCCGCTCATGGTGAGGCCGCGGACCCCCGCAGGCCAAACCGCTACGGGAAATGCGTGCAGCTGGGGCCCGCACCCCGAAGGATGCGGGCCCCAGCTACGTAGTACGCGTCAGTGTCAGGCGGGAACGATGTTCTCGGCCGTCGGGCCCTTCTGACCCTGCGCGATGTCGAAGGTGACCTTCTGGCCTTCGAGCAGCTCGCGGAAGCCCTGGGCGGCGATGTTCGAGTAGTGGGCGAACACGTCGGCGCCGCCACCGTCCTGCTCGATGAAGCCGAAGCCCTTTTCCGCGTTGAACCACTTCACGGTACCAGTACTCATGTCATATCTCCTTTGGGGCACACCAGTATCCGCACTGTGCGGACGCCGTGTCGCCGCGATGATTACCCCACCCGGAAAATGACCGGAAATACAAAAGCGCTCTCAGTGGCACAGAAGCCGACCGAGGGCACTTGAAGTTTGGGAACCACAACTGCAACTGACGTCGACAGTAGCATGCCGCGACGCCCGGAGGGTGTTCATTATTTCTTCTCCGCGGCTGCGACACAAACTCTTACTGCGCGGACCGTTCAAGCCTCACCTCGCGGGAACAGATATTGCTTCCCTACGCGTAACGTTTCGGAAAAAGTGTGTCCGCCGGGCTGCGATGGAGCGCCTCGTCGGCCATTCGGCACGACTGGCGCCCTCGGCGAGTTGGGACACGGTACGGCGACCCCGCAAGGGTCCGGACAACAGACAAGGCCGGCCCTGGTCCATGACCGATTGACCTCTGTTTACCGCCTTGAAGGGCACGGATGGGGCACGTCCGCGGCGGATGCGGTGCTCCCGCCCCCGTGATCGGACGAGCGGTTCCGACCGGGTCATCACGGTGGGACGCGCTCGACTCGTGGTTGCGGCATCGCCACCGATGCGCGGAGTACCGTGAAACGACGGCGGTATCTCGTCGGCCAACAGGTGTCGGCGCCCCGCACAGGCAGGTGAAAGACCATGGGCGAATCCGGCACCCCCACCCCTCCGAAGCTCCTTCCCGACGAGATCCACCGAGCGGTGGAGCCCGGCACGGCCCTGCTCCGGCTGCAGACGACCCACTCCCGCGAAGGGGTCCTCGACGGCGCTTGGTGGCCGCGCTCCCGGGACGTCGCGACAGAACTGCCCGCCCTGATCCAGGCGCTCACCGTGCACCTCGGCCCCATCACGCGGGTCGGCCTGGACACTGCCGCCTGGGAGGAGGTCCCGACTCGCGTAGTCGTCGACGATCGTGTCGTGCGCCTGGACTCCTTCCCCGTCGGTGACGACACCGTCCTCATCACCCGTGGCGACAAGGACCACTTCGCGCTGATGGTAGTACCGCCCAGCACGTCACCCGATGCGGCACGTGGCGCCATGGCCCGCGCGGTCCGCGCCGACAATGTCGCCCAGGCCACCGAGATCCTTATTGCTACGCCTCCCCGACCAGCCACCGAGCTCGAGGGTCGGCATGATCCATATGGCGGACCTCCGTGAGTGGCGAAATCCACGACGTGGTGGACACGTGGGCCCCAGGATCGGAGAACTGGAGGCATCTACGTCGACACCAGCACTGACGAGCCGACGGCCACGATCCGGGTCGGACTGCCCGACGCGCCACCGGCTGGTCTGCGTTCCCCTGGACGGGGCGACGGTGGGGGCCGGGCCAATTGACGGTCGCCCATGACAAGGCCCTGGTGAAGCAGCGCCCCTCGATCGGCACCGACGACCTACGGTCCGCAAGCCCGGGCGAACGTGAACGGCAGCCGGCCCGCCGCAAAGCTGGGGTCTCGTCGGCCGGGCGGGGGCGCGGACTTGGTGCAGGGCCTTCGTCCCGTTGGCGGAGGACGGCCAACCGCCGCACCAGGCGGTCGCTTGATCCGGCGCCCCCAAATTCCTCAGGGCCGGCCCTCGTCCGCCGAGTGGAACCGGTCTTCGTTCACCGGCTCGGTGTCGCCCGCGCGTGCCGCCTCCAGCTGCGCGGCGAAGGCGAGGCCCAGGGACAGCGCGACACCGGTCAGGTTCGCCCACAGCAGCAGTGCCACGAACGCCGTGAGCGGCCCGTAGACGGCACCGAACGAGCCGCTGTATTCCACGTACAGAGCCAGGAGCCACGTAGCGGCGATCCACAGCGCCAGGTGCACGGCCGAGCCGAAGGCGAGCCAGGTGTAGCCGGGCTGCACGCAGCGTGGCGGCCATCGGAAGAGGGTGGCCGACGCCACCCACGCCGGCGTGATGCCGAGCGGGACCTGGACCCAGTGCCACCACCCGGGCAGCGTCGCGCCGCCGTGGGTGGAGTCCATCACGGCACCGGCGACCGTGTCCCCGGCGACCAGGACCAGGAAGCCGACCGTCATGGGGACCCCGGCCCCGACCGTGAGCAGCAGACTCCTGCCGTACTTGGCAGCGAACGGCCGGTCCCGTTCGACGCCGTAGATACGGTTGGCGCCGCGTTCGATCTGGGCAATGGCCGACACCAGGCTGACCACGGCGAACCCGAGCCCCAGCCACATCGCGACCGCCCCGGCGATGTCCGTGCCCGCGCTGCGGCGCCCCTCGGCCAGCGCGTCCTCGATCAGCCGGGCGCTGGCGCCCGGTGCGATCCGAGTGAGGGCCAGCTCGACCGCGCGGCCGACGCTCTCGGTGTGCAGCGTCGTCGCCAGGCCCACCAGGGCGATGGCAACGGCACCACCGAGAGTGCCACCTGAAACGCCAGGGCGCGGGAGTGGCTGAAGCCGTCCGCGTAACGGAAGCGGAGGAACGCGTCGACGAACAGCTGTCGCCGGCCATACGTGCGCAGCGCCGCCCACGCCTCGTCGCCGGAGAGCTCGTCCCCTGCCATGTCGCGCGTCTGAGGGACATGTTTGGCGCTGCCCATGCGTCTTCGTCCTCGTTTCCGTCGGTCGCCGGCCGGCTCGTGGCGGAGCCCGCCGTTCATCCTGCCCGGGAACGGCGGCGGGCAGCTGCGGCGACGTCCTGCGACAGCAGCGGGAACGTCCGGCAGGCATGCCGGACGCCCGACGGGGCAACCGCTGTGCGAGGTGAACCGGCCCCGGAACACCCGATCCGACGGGGCCCTGCCATGTCTTCCGAACTGACCACGATCGTCCGTCGGCTGCGGCGGCACGGGATCGTGCCGCGCCGTCGCCCCGGCCCGCCGTCCCGGATGGGGAGGGGAGCGCACGGCGTCTCGACGGCGGCCGTCGTTCGACATCTCGTCGACGTCCTGCGCGCCCGGGCGGGCTCCCGCCGACGCTGATCTGCCGAGCGCCTCGGCCGACCGGTCCTTGCGAGCGGACCGGAACGACCGGGCCCGAGCGACCGGGTCGGGACCGGGCCGGAGCGGCTTGGCCGCCGGCGGCCGCCAAGGCCTGTGGCCGCGGTCGGAGGGAAGCGTCTGATGGGGGTGACCGCCGTTACGCGCGAGGTCGCCGCGCTGGTCGGGACTCATGGCCCGCGCCGCCGTCTGGGCGGCCAGCCCTGCGGACACCCGTCAGCGGTTCGCCGACCGCGTCGAGCACCGCGTCCGGTTCCCGCGCGCGGTGCTGGAGAGCGTCCCCCCGGACCCGTTGAAGCGAGAAGCCGCTGCTCGCGGTGGCGCCCTTGCCCGCGCTTCGGGCCGGTCGGTCCCTTCCCGCCCTTGTGGGACCGGTTCCGGTCGCATCACGGGCGACGGGTGCCGACACTGGGCAGGGGCCCCGGCGAGTGAACCGAGGCAGCTCATGAGCATGGTCGATGAGCCGTCCCCGGAGGACCTGGTGCGAGCGGCGCGCCGGGCGGGCGTGAGGGACGAGCGCGTACTGGAAGCGATCCGCATCACGCCGCGGACCGCCTTCGTGCCCGCCGGCCACGTCGCCTCCGCGTACTTCGACGTGCCGGTGCCCATCCCCCATGGGCAGGTGACCACGCAGCCCTCTCTCGTCGCCATGATGGTGTCCGCTCTCGGCCTCACCGGACGCGAGCGCGTCCTGGAGGTTGGCACCGGGTACGGCTACCAGACCGCGCTGCTGGCCCGTCTGGCCACGTACGTCGTCAGCGTGGAGCGCTGGCCGGACATGGTGGAGGAGGCACGGCGACGGCTCGTGCGGGAGGGTCTCGGCAATGTCGAGATCGTCCTGGGCGACGGGACCCGCGGCGTGCCGGCCGGTGCGCCGTACGACGCCGTCATCGTCTCGGCGGCCTTTCCTCAGGTGCCGGAGCCGCTCGTCGGACAACTGCGCATTGGCGGACCACTGGTCCAGCCGATCGGGCCGGGCGGCCGCGAACAGGTCGAGCTGTACGAGCGGCGGGCCGACGGGCTCGAACACCGGGGGACGATCGTATGGGCCCGCTTCGTGCGCCTGTACGGCGCCCACGGTTACCCCGCCGATGACGAGGACACGCGCCGTCAGCGCTGATACATGCCCATGAAGGCGCCGCTCACGAACTCCTTGAGGGGCATTGCCATGCGCCGTGCTGCAGGCGCCTGGGGTGGCTCGTGAGGAACTGTTCGCGCGTGCGGATGTGGATGCGCCGCGGTCGAGCGGCGGGAGGCCGAACGGCAGCGCGCCGCTGTTCTCCGGCCGGCCGTGCCGGAAGGGGTCCTCGAGGCGGGCATCGGCTGCGATCATCCGCCTGTGCAGGTGCACGTGGGCGGCTGCCGCATGACGGGCGGGCGCGGCAGTGGTGTGTCCCGGCAGACGGCGGTGCGGGCGCTCGCCGAAGCAGCGGAGGCCTGCCCGCACTACAGGCCGGACACCGAGTTCAGCGTGCTGGACTGGAACGCTCTGCCGTGAGGCGGGCCCGTTCCACCGCGCAGGGCGTCGGCGAGTGGCCTGACCGTGGGGCTCGGTGTGGGGCCGGCTGTGGGTGGGGCGCTGGTGGTGCCGCTCGGGCTCGGGCTCGGTGTGGGGGTCGGGGCGGGGGTGGACGGTGCCGTCGGGGTGGGCGAGGGGTCGGGGCGGCTGCTGGGCGGTCGGGGGGCCGGGGTGGGCTTTGCGGACGGTGGAGCGGTGGTGGGGGGAGGGGCCTGCGGAGTCGGTGATTTCGATTGCGTGGCCGTCGCGTGCGGGGGGCGGATCGCCTCACCGTACCGGTCGCGGCCGGTTCCCCTGGCGGGATGTGTGGCCGCCCGTTCCGGTGGGTGTGAGGCCCGCGGCGGTGCGGCGTGCTCCTCGGGGGACGCCTGTTCCGGGCCCCGGGGCGCGTCGGGAAGGTCCGCGGATCGGGGCCCGGCCGTCGGGTCGGGAAGCACCGCGCCGGCGGCGAGGCCGCCCAGTACGGTGAACGCGGCCGCGGCCAGGGCCCGGGCGCCGTACTTCGTCCAGCGCGGCGCGCCGTGACGAGGCCGGGTCTCGGGCGCCTCGGCCGGGGGAGTCGGGGGCGAGGCGGCCGCGGTTTCGGCGATCCGTTCCCGGGGGGTGGCGAGCGCCGGGGAGGGCGCGGGTGTTTGGACCGGGTCCGGTCCTGTGCGGAATACAGCCTCGGCCGCCGCCGAGCCCGCCTCCGCAGCGCCGCCGCCCCACTCGCCCGCCAGTGCCGTGCTTTCGTCGTACGCCCCGCACTCCGGGCACGTCACGGTGCCGTTGAGCGGGCGGCGGCAGGGTACGCAGTAGTCCATGGGGCCGGTCGATCAGCGCGCGGAGTGCTGACGGGGAGTTCGGCCGGGCCGGCCTGCCGGGAGGCGGCCCGCGGTGATATGGGAGCGCGGGGGGCTGGGCGGAAGGGTCTTGGACATCTGTGAACCTCGCTCACTCGCCGGCTCAACGGTGGGGCGCCGGTTACCGGGTTCAACGGATCACTGGGCGCCGGTTGCTCAAACGGCGACGGAAACGTGAGGTACGTGACCTGTGCCGGCCCGTCGACGTCCCCCTCCGGGGCCTGCGAGCCACCGGGCGTGCCGCCAGGAGTCGGCGGCCGTCTCCACTGATCTCTCCGACTGGAACGACAGCCCCCGGCCCTTCGCCTGGACGAAGACCGCCGACGAGATCCTCGACAACGTCGCCACCTGCTGCCGGAGAATCTCTGACTCAGGTCACTGGCGCAGGCGGCGGACCGCCTGGACCTCGGCGCGTTCCACGGCGCTGCGACCATGGGTGTGCACCAGGGCCAGGTGGAACAGGGCCGGGGCGACCGGGGCCCAGCGACGGACGCGGTCCGGGCGCAGGAGGTAGCGGACCACGTTCGCCGGGCGGAACGGCACGTACTCGATGCTCTGGTGTTCCCACCGGTCGGCGACACCGCGCGAGATGCGGGACCGCAGGGCGTCGCCGGTCAGGTCAGTGAGGTGCGCGGTGAAGTGGGCGCTCCACTGCCGCCGTTCCACGTCCAGGACGAAGGCCAGCATCGTGAGCGTGTACTCGTGCGGCTCCAGGGAGAGTTCCTCGCGCATGCCGCGCCGCGCGACGTCGTGCAGGTCGGGCGCATTGCGGCCGGCCGAGTCGATGTGCCGGGAGAGTCCCTCGTTGACCGAGGAGCCCCACAGACCGGGCCCGGAGCGCACATTGTCGGCTCGCCGGCTGACGACGAGCAGGTGGTCGGCGGTGACCACGGCCACGTTCACGCCGAAGCTGCACTGCAGGAAGGCGGGAGCGTCCAGGGGGTGGTCGGGGTCGAGGTAGCGTCCGCGCGGGGTGGTTCCGTCAGGCAGCCTGCGGTCGAGCTGCTGTGCCGCGAGGAAGGTGAAGTAGTCGGTGGGGCGCAGCCGCAGTCGGATGTCTGGGCGCTCTTCCAGCGTGGTGCGGGAGATCTCCAGGCCCTCCACGGCGTACCGGGGGCCGTTCCATGTGCGCACCCGTGTGCCGGATGTCTCCGCCTGCTCCTCCACCGCCTCGATCTCCGCCCGCCACGGTGCCATCTCCTCGGGGAGGACCACCTCCCCGTCCAGCACCTGGATCCGGATCGTCTCCGGCGCGATGGGCTGCTCGCCGTCGCCCTCGACGACGAGCGCCGAGGTGTGGAGCGGCCCGATCGAAAAGGTCGACCACGTGGAGAGGGCGGAGCTGTCCTCACGGTACGTCAGGCTCCGTACGGTGGTCGCTGATCGGCGACGGATCCTGAACCAGGCGTTCTGGAGCGGCTGTTGGAACAACGTGGCGAAGATGATGCCGAGGACGGCCCCGACTATCCCGTTGGCAAGATCGATTCCGGTCACAGGTCGCAGCGTATAGTCCCGCAGGGCGGACCAGATGCTTCAAACGAAGCTGCCGGGATGCCCCACTCGGCATCGCCCGTCTGCACAACCTTGCACGCTTGGACGGGGTCGGGCCTTTCTGCGGCGCGCGCCTGTGCCGCGTGGCGGCGGATCGAGGAAGGATCCCGCCGCCACGCGCGCCATGCACTCGGCCGCGCCGAATGATCACGCCACGTCGTAGTACCAGCCGCTGCACTTCGGGTCCGCTCCCGGCCAGACGTCCAGGCACGCCCGGTACTTCACCCTCGTCCTCTCAGCGATGTCGAGGTTGTGGACTCGGGGCGGCCCGTAATAGCCGTTGTGGTTGGTGACCACGCTGCCGAAGATCACCCCCGATTCCCGGTCGACCCATTCGATCTCACCAACCGTGCTGATCCCGTCATCCTCGTAGTCGTGCACGGTGAAGATCTCGCCGTACGACTGGAACTCCACGTGGGCCGCGCACCCGGGGTTGCAGACCCCGCCGTCTGCGGCGGCCGGCCCGGCCGCGGACACCGTCGCTGCAAGTGCCGCGAGAGGCAACGCGACGAGGGAAACAACAGACTTCCTGAGCATGGCTCTCCTCCGTAAGAAACTGTCTCTGGCCTGAACGGCTGGTCCAGAGCGTGCTGGGTGAGACGCGTCGGCGGCAACGGAACCCGGTGTCCGGGACATGTCCGACTCTGTCCGGCCTGGTCACCGGCCTGAAGGGCGGGGGATCATGGTCGTGGACCAGCCGACGGAGACACAGGGGTGGGGAATCATGGTCGCGTTCCACGCGTCCGCGCTGGACGGAGTCGCCCGCAATCCGGTGCTGCCGACACCGTTGCTGCTGCGCTTGCTTGCCTTCGACAGCGGCGGTGATGGCCCGCCCCGTGACGCCCTCCAGCGGGCTGGACTCCCCGAGCCGGCCGTCGTGGTGATCCTGGCTCACCCGAACCCGGGCGCTCGGATCGACTTCGCGGCGAGCGCCAGGGCCGAGCCCGCGCAGCGGGCCCGCCTCGCGGACGACCCTTCCCCCAAGGTGCGGGCCGCTCTCGCGTATGGACCCGAGTGGGGCGACCCGCGTACGACGGTCGCGCCGCTGCCGGACGACGTGTGCGCCCGCCTGCTCGACGACCCCCACCCTTCCGTACGGACGGCCCTGCTGGACTCACCCCATCTCGCGCCGTCGTTCGTGGCCTCCTGGGCCGCGCACCGCGATCCGGCAGCGCGCCGGGAAGCGGTGCGTGCATGGGAGATCCTGCCGCCGGGCGAGCGGTGGGCGCTGCTGGCCGACCCTGATCCAGGAGTGCGGCGGGCCGCCGCGCTGTGGGAGTGCCGGCGGGACGCAGGCGTCACCGCCGAACTTCTCCGCGATCCGAAGTCCGCCCCCGAGGCGCTGCGCCGAGGGCTCCTCGTCCGCGCCGACGCCGAGCGGTGCGTCGCCGACCGGACGCACCTGCCGGCCCTCGCCGAGAACCCGTCGTTGCCCGCCGACCTCGTGGAGCGGCTCGCCGTCGACCCCGATGAGGCCGTACGGCTCGCGGTCTCCCTGAGGCCCGAGCTGGACGAGACGCGGCGCATGGCGATCGACTTCACGGTCGGAGACGGCGACAGGGGCGACGGCGTGCAGTGGGTACGGGACGGGCTCGCCGACCCCGAGGTGCTGCGTCGGGCCGCGGGCTCCGCCCACCCGCTGCTCCGGCGCGCCGCCGCCCAGAGCCCTCACCTGCCGCCCGACCTGCTGCGCCGACTCGCTCGCGTCGAGGACCCGGTGGTGGAGAACCGCCTGGGCATTCACCACCCCGACACTCCGGAGGAGGTCCTGATGCGTGTGTACGCGAGGCTCGGCGGGACGTTCTCCGCCTGGATGGCGGAGACGCACCCCCGCTTTCCTCGCGAGGGCCTCGCCGCCCGCTACGCGGACCACCCGGACGGGAACTACCGTCGGCTGGCCGTCCGGGACCCGGCCGCCACGCCCGCGCTGATCGAACGGCTCAGCCATGACCCCGCGGTCTGGACGCGCCAGGCGGCGGCCGGTGACCCGCGCCTCCCGCTCCGCCGGCTCCGCGAGGCGCTCCACGTCCCCGAACTGGCTTCCAGCGCGGGCGCCAACCCGGCGCTCCCCGAGGACGAGATGGCCGCCGTCCTCCGCCTGACCGCCAAGCTGGTCGCCCTCGGCGGCCGCGCCTGCGTCGATTGCCGTCGCCGTCGTCCGGCCGGACGTCCTGCGCCCCCTGGACGGCTGTCGCGGCATCGGACACCGGCGGGCCCGACTGTCCCGCATCGCCGCCGCCGAGCAGCCGCTTTCCTGGCGCGAGATTTCGCCGTAGGCCGCACCGGTACACCGCCCGCCAAGCCCGTGGAAGGGCGAGCCGACCGCCCATCCGGCCGACCGGCACGGACGCCACCGGTCCCGCGGGGCGCCGAAGTCACCGGGCTCTGAGCCCGGCGCGCGGAAGATGCCGAGGGTGCGGGCGCCTTCACGTCGTGCCGCATCGTGCTTCTCGGGCCGCGGGCCCCGTCGTGCGCACGCGCCCTCCAGCACGCGGAACTCCCCTTACATCCCTGACTCTTCGAGCCTCCGCGGGCTCAGCCGCCGACGGGAGCGCGGACCCACTTCGGCAGCGGGCTGAGCAGTTCCTGCTGGTCTTCGCCAACCCGCGCCACGTGACCGTCCGGCCGCAAAAGCGCCGCGGGCACGTCCAGTTCCTCGCTGACGTCGACGACGTGGTCGACCCGGTCCGCCCAGCCCGCCACCGACAGTCGGCCGGTCCGGTCGAGCAGCAGCCCGCGGCCGCCGAGCATCAGTGCGTAGAGGCGAACCCGCTGCAGCCCCCTGCCGGGTGGCGTCGCCGAAGCGGGAGAGCGGGCGCGGTGCGTGCCCGCCGAAGCCGGTGCCGGCGATCGCCTGCGGCTGGTGCCTGAACTCCTCGAAGGTGGGCGGGACCGAGCGGTCCTCGGCCACCCCCTCGGCGGGCACGACGACGCGGTGGCCCCCTTCACCGAAGGGCACGGCACCGAACCGCTTGCACAGCGGGTGATCTCCGTGCCCTTTGTCTGTGCCGTCCGCTGTTGAGCGCGGGTCAGTGGTCCGTGTCGCCGTCCGTGGTGCTGTCCGTACCGCGGAGCGAATGGCGCTGGACGAGCCGGGCGATGTCACGTGCGGTGATGATGCCCACCAGGAGC
This sequence comes from Streptomyces sp. NPDC049597, assembly GCF_040675505.1. NCBI lineage: Bacteria > Bacillati > Actinomycetota > Actinomycetes > Kitasatosporales > Streptomycetaceae > Streptomyces > Streptomyces sp. NPDC049597. The sequence continues at coordinate 37,378 of NZ_JBFAOY010000011.1, read as the reverse complement.
CGGTCCTCGATGACGAGGATCCGTATGCCGCTCCCGCTCGGACCGGCCTTTTCGAGAACGTCTTCCAAGAGGTCGCCGGGTGTGCAGGTGGTGCACTGCGACAGCGGGGTCGCCATGTCACGCACGTGCAGTTCCCTGCGCTGCGAAACGGGGATCTTCGCGAGCTGCGACAGGTCGACCAGGCCACTGGGGCGGCCCTCGAAGTCGATCAGAGGCAGGGCGGAATGGCGGGTCCGCATCGCCACATCGCCGACACAGCGTTCCACGGTGAGCCAGTCGGCACAGGTCTCCGCGGGGCTCGACATGGCGTCGGCCGCTCGTACCCCGTGCAGGGCCGCGGCCACTCCGGCCTGCCGTCGCTCCGCGTTGGCGACGATCAGGACGAAGAACCCGATGACGATCAGCCACAGACCGCCGAAGGAGCCGCGCAGGACGGAGATCCAGCCGCCGGCGATCAGCAGGAAGCCGAGTACCTGCCCACTGCGTGCGGCTGCCCGTTCGCCCCGGTCCCGGTCTCCGGTACGCCACCAGATCACCGACTGCACCACACGCCCTCCGTCCAGCGGCGCGGCGGGCAGCAGATTGAACACTCCCAGCAGGAAGTTCACCCACGCCAGCCACATCAGGACGGCGGCCGGCACCGCCCAGGCGAACAACGCGTCGAGCCCGACGCCTGCACCGAGCGCCGCCGCGCCGACGACAAGGCTGGTGAGCGGCCCGCCGACTGCTACCAGGAAGGCCCCGCCGGCCGTGCGCGGCTTGCCCATCCGGGTCATCCCGCCCAGCGCCCAGAGCGTGACGTCCTGGACGGGGATGTCCTTCGCCCGGGCGATGACCGCGTGCGCGACCTCATGAGCCAGCAGGCTTCCGATGAGCAGCAGCGCCCCGACCAGGCCGGCAACCGTGTACGTGGCGTTCGTCTGGTCCGGAGTCCAGACGGGGAGCGTCTGGGTTGCCAGGCTGTATCCGAAGAGGACCACGAGCAGGGGCACGGTCCAGTGGATGCGCAGCGGCACGCCGAGTACACGTCCGATCCGTACCGAGCCGTTCATCTCCGTCTCCCATGACTGAAGCGGGCGGCCCCCCGCCCGAGCCGCGGCCCCTCGGGGTGACGGGATCAGTACGGTGTCCGCCTACCCAAGTGTTGCTCGGCACGCTCGGCGCCGGCCTGTCCTCACCATCGATGCTGTGCCGGGGACGGACCGGGCACATGATGGAGACATGGCCGACGACACTCAGGGCGACAGGCGGGCAGGCAGGCAAGGGGCGAGCGGTCACCGGACAGTGCCGCACACCGCCGACGTGCGGATCGAGGCGTGGGGTGCGAGCCGGGAGCAGTGTCTGGCGGAGGCTGTGCTCGGGATGGTGGGGTGCTTCGCGGACGTCTCCGGCGTGCGGCCGACCGCGGTACGACAGGTGGAGCTGGCCGAGGCCGACGACGACGACCTGCTCATCGCCTCTTTGGACGAGGTCATCTTCCGGCTGGAGGTGCACGGCGAGGTGCCGGTGGATGTGGAGGCGGAGGCGACGAACGGCGGACTCGACGTACGCCTGGCGGTGACCGACGTGGCCGCGGTACGGATCGTCGGCGCCATGCCCAAGGCCGTGTCGTGGAGCGATCTGCGCCTTGCCCCGGATCCGTACGGCTGGTCCTGCGCGGTGACGGTCGACGTCTGATCTGAGGGGATGGATCGACGGCAGCCCGATACATGACCGTCCGATCTACCCCTTCACCACGCCCAGTGGGACCAGCCGGACCACCTTGCGGCACAGCCCCGCGCCCTCGCTCGCCTCCACCACGGCGGAGACGTCCTTGTACGCCTCCGGGGCCTCTTCGGCCAGGCCCTGCAAGGACGCGCCGCGTACCGCGATCCCCTGCGCCTCCAGGCGGGACCGCAGCTCCCGACCGCGCACCGCCCGCACGGCGGCGTGCCGGCTCAGGACGCGGCCGGCCCCGTGGCAGGTGGAGAAGAACGCGTCGCCGTCGGGGACCCCGGTCAGGACGTACGAGGCGGTGCCCATGGTGCCGGGGATGAGCACCGGCTGCCCGGCCTCGCGCAGGTCGTCCGGCAGATCCGGGTGGCCGGGCGGCAACGCCCTGGTGGCACCTTTGCGGTGGACGCACAAGGTGCGCGGTTTCCCCCGCACGGGATGGGTCTCGATCTTGGCGAGGTTGTGGGACACGTCGTAGACCAGGGACAGAGGCGCCCCCAGCTCGCGGCGGAAGACACGGCGCGCCGCCTCGGAAAGAAGCTGACGGTTGGCGCGCCCGTAATTGGCCGCGGCGCTCATCGCGCCGAGGTACGCGCGCCCTTCCGGCGAGCCGACCGGGGCGCAGGCGAGCTGCTTGTCGGGAACCGTGATGCCGTGTCGCGGCATGGCCAGGTTCATCCTCCGGACGTGGTCCGTGCAGACCTGGTGGCCCAGACCGCGCGAGCCGCAGTGGATCATCACGCAGATCTGGCCGAGGGCGAGTCCGAAGGCGGCGGCGACCGGGGCGTCGTAGACCTCGGCGACCTCCTGCACCTCCAGGAAGTGGTTGCCCCCGCCCAGGCTGCCGACCTGCCCGAGCCCCCGCTCCGCCGCCCGCTCGCTCACCTGTGTCACGTCCGCGTCGGGGACCGCCCCGTTGTCCTCGCAGCGGCTCAGGTCGCGCGGCTCTCCGTGGCCCTTCTCGACCGCGTACCGGGATCCCTCCTCCAGTACCCGTGTGAGCTGAGCAGTGCTGCCCAGCTGCCAGACCGCGCCGCGTCCGGCGCCGCGCGGCGTGTCCCAGCCCAGTCCGTCCATCACCGCGGACAGCACAGGCGCGAGGTCCTTCCGGTCGCAGTCGGCGGCCAGCAGCCGCACGCCGCAGGAGATGTCGAACCCGACACCGCCGGGTGAGACCACCCCGCCCTCCTCGACGTCGGTCGCGGCCACCCCTCCGATGGGAAACCCGTAGCCCCAGTGCACGTCAGGCATCGCGTACGAGGCCGTCACGATGCCCGGCAAGGTCGCCACGTTGGCGACCTGCTCCAACGACTTCTCGGCGTCCCGCAACAGCTCGCGCGAGGCGAACACGATCCCGGGCACCCTCATGCCGCCCAGCGGATCGATGCGGTAGCGGTACGGGCGCTCTTCCACGATCTCCATGGCAGCCTCCAGGATTCCTTCTTCCAGGGTCGCCGTTTCCCGGTTCTCGCCGTCGAGGGCGCGAGTGCCCACGTCCGCGCCGTGGAACCGGACCGCGGGCGGTGTGCCGGCGTAGGCACGCGACACCTCCCGCCCCGACCGGCCGAGGCGCTCGTCGGCGGCCGTCGAGTACGGCAGCCCCTGCGCCGACCGGCGCGCACGGTCACGGCCTGCGCAGGGTGCGGCCGGGCTGCCGGACTGCCGGCCCCGCGCGTCGGCTGAGTACCGGCATCAGCCCCGCCGCGACGGCGAACAGTCGGTGCGCACCACCGGGTCCACGACATCCGCACCACCAACCAGGGCCCATCATCGTCCGGGCCATGTGCCGGATGCGTGGCGAGATGCGCACCTTTCACCCCGAGCGGATCGTCTCCAACACCATCCACCGGATGCGCTTCGTGCTGGACGCCCCGACGGGCGAGACCTGCTTCACTCATGCTGCGGCGACCACGTTGCTCGGCTGGTTGCCCTCGGCGGGGCGGTGCCTACGTCGATGCCGTCGCCGCCGTCCGGCCGGACGTCCTGCCGCGGCAGCGGACAGCAGCGGGCCCCGCTGTTCCGCGTCGCCGCCGAGCAGCTGCTGTTCCTGGCGCACGAGTTCGCCGTCGGCCGCACCGGTACACCCGCCCGCCCAACTGCCGCCCGCTTCAGGCGTTCTTCTCCCCCGAGGGGCGGGCGGAAGTCCACCCCTGCTGACGGAGTCGTTCGAATCCGTCCAGGAGGAGGTCCAGCGCGAACTCGAACTCGAACTGATCGTCACAGCCTTGGCCCACGACGGATTCCTCGTCGTGGGCGACTGCCATGGCCAACTCCGTCACGTAGGGGAACTTTCCGGCGTCCGCAGGGACCACGACCGCCTGCGCCTCCGGGTCGGGGCTTGGTGAGGCGTCGAACAGCTCCTGGGTGAACCCCAGCATCCGGCTGCCCAGGGTGTGCATCACATGGTGCGTCAGATCGACGGAGAAGCCGCCGGTCCGGAATATTCCGATCATCGAGTCCATGTACGCGAGCACGGCCGGCGTCGGGCGGGCTCGTGATTGCACCACTTGCGCCGCCCAGGAGTGGCCCAGGAGAGCTCGTCGCGCCGAGAGGATCCTCTGTCGGACCGAGCTCTTCCAGTCGGACTCCGGCGCAGGAGGGGCGATCTCGCCGACGACGACGTCGACCATGCCGTCCAGGAGCTGGTCCTTGTTGGCGACGTGCTTGTAGAGGGCCATCGGCACCACGCCAAGCTCCTGCGCGAGCTTTCGCATGCTGAGCGCTTCGATCCCGATTTCATCGGCGAGCGCGACGGCGGCGCGCAGCACTCGGTCCCTGCTCAAAGGCGCCCGGCGCACTGCCTCCGTCTGCTGGGCCATTTCCGATCAGCTCCCTGATTGATCCTTCGTGAACCGAAGTCCTGCTTGACGAGTGTACGGCGTACACCTACCCTTGAGGCGCAGGTGTACGCCGTACACCATTGATGGGGTGGAGGGTCCAGGTGGACTCAACAAGAAGGACCGCAGTTGTCGCGGGTGTGTTCTTCCTTCTCACCGAGGTCTCCGCGATCGGCGGGCTCGCGCTGTACGGCCCCGCGTTGGACGGCGCCGAGCACGTCGTCGGCTCCGGCACCGACACTCGGGTGTTCCTTGGGGCGCTGTTCGAGATCGTCCTCGTGACAGCCGTCATCGGCACCGGGGTCACGCTGTTTCCCGTCATCAAGAGGCAGAACGAGGCGGCTGCGCTGGGCTATGTCTGCGCTCGCCTGCTTGAAGCCGCCGTCATCGTCGTCGGCATCATCAGCGTCCTGTCGGTCGTGACGCTGAGCAGAGACTTCGCGCAAACGCCGGGCGCCGATACCGGGTCGCTCGTCACGGCCGGCGAAACGCTCATAGCGATCCATGACTGGACGTTCCTTTTCGGGCCCAACTTCGTCCTGGGGGCGAACTCGCTGATTCTGGCGTGGCTGATGTACCGCTCGGGGCTCGTGCCACGGTTCATCGCGGTCCTGGGACTTGTCGGGGGCTCGTTGATCTGCGCTTCGGCGACCGCTGTGATGTTCGGGCTCTACGAGCAGCTCTCCCTGATCGGGTCGGTCATGGCGATCCCCGTATTCACCTGGGAAGTGACCCTTGCCGTCCGGCTCATCACCAAAGGATTCAACCCAGCTCCCCTCGCCCCTGGTGACCAGTAGGACCGTGTCCTGTGTGGTGAGGCGAATGAGTCGCGTGCAGCAGCAGATGGCGGCGGCGAGGCCCGAGAAATGCCGGGTAGTGCGGGGGTGACGTTCGTAACGGTGGTTGAGTCGGCGGTAGCCGGTCAGCCAGGACATCGTGCGCTCGATGATCTATCTGCGGCGGCCGAGGCGTTCACTGGACCCAATGCCTCTGCGGACGCCGATGCGCTTGCCGCGTCACCATCTCCGCAGGTGGACGGCCTCGCCCAACGGAACACCCGGACATCGGCTCGCCACCCGCTCCCCTCACTGATGTGTCCCGTGGATCACGTGTAGGCGTTGCGGCCCGGGTCGGGGGCGACGTCGACATCGACTTCCAACACGCGATCCGGCTGCGCAGGACGGCATCGAGAGTGCGCTGCGTTCCCCTCGGGTTCTCGGTCCTGCCGGCTCGCTTCCGCCGGACAGCCATATCCGATCAGCTGACCAGCCGATCAAAGGGACACGCTTCAGTCCTCCGCCCGTTGGGTGACGGGTGCCTCCGTCCGGTCTCCTGGGAACTCGTACCACCGGCGCTGCAGGCAGACGTACCGAACATCGGCTTCGACCAGACGGAGGAAGGCCGCGACAGTCGCGGCAAGGCGCTCCTGCAGGCCCGAGTCGGTGAGCATGCCGTCCTCGGTGAAGCCCTGGTGAGCCTTGGCAAGGCTGAACATGTCCGGATAGACGCGGGTGCCGAGGTGTTCCAGGGGGACCCTCAGTGCCCATAGCCCGCGGTTGCCGCCGACCAGGGACGGGGATGCGGAGACGAGCAGCGCGTGCTTGGTCTTGAACGGCTGGGGTTGGACGCGGGAGACCCAGTCGATCGTGTTCTTCAGGACCCCGGGCATGGAGGCGTTGTACTCCGGCGACGAGATCACGAAAGCGTCGCATTGCTCGAGCCGGTCGTGCAGCGCGAGAGCCCCCTCCGGCAGCCCCTGGGAGGCCTCCAGATCGCCGTCGTACGGGGGCATGTCGAAGTCGCGCATGGTGGCGAGGTCGGCGGTGACCCCGGTGTCGGCGATCATGCGGGCCACGAGTGAGGCGAGGCGGGCGTTGGTGGACTCAGCCCGCAGGGCGGCGCCGAAGACGAGCACGCGCAGGGGGCCGGGGTGGGCGTCCGTGAGCATGGACGATGTCCTTCCGGCGTGACGGTTCGCCCAGCCAGGGCGCTGCGGACCAGTGTCGTCCGCACAGGGCTGCCTCGCGACAGGGACGGGCCTTCCGGGGCACCACACGTGGAGCCCGGCCGGCCGCCACGCACTCGCACGGCGTCGTTTCAGGGCTCCACCGTGTCACAGGACGGGATCTCCACGACACACGCGTGTCGCCGCTCGTCGTCCGGTCACATGTCGCACGGACCACCGGAACCTGCCGCGTCGCGCAGTGCCGACCGACGTCGGCCGACGTGGCGGCCGGTGGCTCAAGCGTGCTGGAACACCGGGGCCATCACCTCGGCCAGACGCCGCTTGAGAGCGTCGCGGTGCGGGAGCACCACCGGTGCCGCGTCGCGTGACCGCCGGACGCCGAGGTCGGCCAGGAGATAGAGCGTGCGCAACGTCCGCAGGCAGTTGGCGGCGTACGCGGGCAGCGGGCCGGAGGGGAGGGCTTCGAAGTCGTCCTCGACGGTGTACAGCCACGCGAGGGCCTGATGCTCGTCGACTTCGGGGCGGGTCAGGACGAGCGCCATCGCCTGCGCAAGGCGGTCGTCCTCCTGTTGCGCGAAGACGTACTCGTTCCTGGCCAGGAGGCGTTCCGTCGCCAGGGAGATCATGTCCGCGGGCCGCACGGCCGCGTGGGTGCCGAAGCTGCCCAGCAGGTCGGCGCCGTGAGCGACGGCGTGCAGCCAGCCCAGCTCCGGATCGTGACCGCGCAGGTCCTGCTCGGCCGGAAACCAGCGGGAGAAGGCGGCCAGCCACGCCGGGTCGTAGTCCCCGCGGCCGACCAGCATGTCGAGGACGAGCGGCGCGAAGGTCCGGGCCTGTATGTCGGGATCGCCGAACCGCTCCGCCATCACCGCACCGAGCCGTGCCCCGAGGCGCCCGTCGATCACCCTCCGCTGGATCCACGTCCGCAACACCACGTACGGGACCCCGTCCCGTATCTGCGGGTCGGGGTCGCGCAAGGCTGCTGCGAGTTCCTCCACCAGGGCCTCGAGCGGCCGATCGGAAGGAACGGCGCAGTCGGCAGCGTGGATCTTCTGCCAGCGTATGAGATCGATCTGAGTCACCCTCGCAGCCTAAAGAGCGGCGCAACCGGTTATTCGCGTCACCGCGTCGCGTTCCGGCCCCCGGCATCACCCTTCCGGATCGATCCTCGAGGAAACGAAGAACAGGCCGAGCGCGGCGAGCACGGACATTGCCGCCCATTCGCCGCCCGTAGGTACCGAACGACGGTCACGACGACGGACGCGAGCCCCGGCAGCGAGGTGACACGGCCGACGACCACGCCTGCGGACCGGGTGGCTGAACCATCCGTACCGCGCTGAACTGGGCCTATGGTGCCGGCCTCCAGCCCGGACGACGGAGTCACAGCACGCAGAGAGGTCGTTGGATGTTCAAGAACAGGAGCGTCACCGTGGCGGCTGCCGGGCTGGTCCTGGCCGTCGGCGGCTGCGGTGGCGGGACACAGGAGAAGGCCGGCGAGCCGGACCAGGGGTCGGTCGCGCCGACGCCGACACGGGCGCCCTCCAAGGCACTGGTGGCGTGGGTCGGTGGCATGTGCGAGTCGACGACCGCGCTCAAGGCCCTTCGGGCGGACAGTGCGGCGGAGCTGAAGGAGATCCGGAACCCGGACGAGGCCGGTCCGTCCGCCGAGCACCTGACCTTCAGCTACCTGTCCCGGACACCGCCGGCGGTGGAGGAGGTGGAACGCGACCTGAAGGACCTGGACCCGTCGGGTGTTCCCGCGGCCGACCGGCTGCTCGACGCCTGGCTGGAGAAGCTGGAGCGCGTCGTACGCGAACTCGACAGGGTGTCCCCGAGTGCAGCCTTCGACGATGCCGAGGGCACTGCCGCGCATGTCGACAAGCTCGTCCAGTCCCTCACCCCGCCCAAGCCGGACCTGCCCGCGCTGACGAAGAAGGATCCCCGGCTCGCGGCCGCGTACAAGCGCGCGGAGCAGTGCGCTCCTGGCCGGCAGCCCGCCGAGGAGACGGTCTCGCCCGTGCCCGACCCCTCCGGCCCGTTGCCCAAGGCTGCGGACGGCAGGAACACCGACGCCTGTTCGGACGGCGAGTGCGAGGTCCTTGTGACCTCGCCGGTGAGAATCACGGCGAACGGGCTGGCGGTGAACGTCGCCGTGATGAAGGAATCCATCACCTTCAAGACGCCGAGCACTGTGGTGCAGCTCGGCGGTCAGAGCGGTACGGCCCAGTTCGGCGACGTTCTGAAGGTGACCGTGGTGGCGCGGAACGAGGGCGGTGCCGTATTGAGGTTCACCATCCCCTGAATGTGCCTGGGCCATTGTCGCGGCTCTCTTGAAGAGGAGCAGAGTCGGAGTCTGTGAGCTGCCCATTGCTTGGCTTGGTGAGCGCAGCGGCGTCCAGGAATGCCCCAAAGGGGGCGTGCCTGGGCCGGTGCTTGTCTCACATGGCTGCAGCAGTGTGGTGAGCACCACCAGTCCCATTCGCCCCCCTGGGGGCGAAGTCACGAGACCCACCCGCTTCATCGTGCGTCAGGCGTCGAGTGCGGTGAAGCCTCCGACGATCGCGCCGTAGCCGATGTGGGCGCAGACGGTGACCAGGGGCGTACTCGGTCCGTAGTTGAGCATCAGAAATCCGGGCGGTTCCAGCAGCGCTGTCTGTGGGGCGCTGGTCAGCGGGCTGCCCATGCGCGGGTGGACGAGGGGCAGCAGGATGTTGACCAGTGCGGTGCCGGCGAACAGGCCGTGGGCGAGCCCGAACAGGGCACCCAGCCACCAGCCTGTCTGGTCGATGGCCACGAAGACGGCGAAGTAGACGAACGCGAAGATCTGGCCGTTGAGGAAGTGCATCAGGTAGCCGATGGCCTTGGCGCGGGTGCGGTTGACGGTCACGGCCGTACCGAGCAGGAACGGCAGATCCATGCGGGTCAAGCGCAGTTCGCTGGCCGCCCGCAGCACGGTCGTCAGCGCGAGGGTGCCGACGAAGGCGCCTGCGGCGGTTCCCCACGCGTTCACCGTGCCGCGTCCTCGCTTGCGGCGGTGATGGCGCAGGCGGCACTGATCAGCGCCAGGTGGCTGAGTCCCTGGGGCAGGTTTCCCAGGAAGTCGCCAGTGGCGGGGTCGATTTCCTCGCTGTAAAGACCGACGTCGTTGGCGAGGCCGACCAGCTCGTCCATGAGGTCGATGGCCTGCGGGAGGCGGCCGGTGCGGGCGAGGGCTTCGGCGAGCCAGAAGGAGCAGGCGAGGAAGGCGCCTTCGCCGCCCGTGAGGCCGTCTTCCCCCGAGTACCGGTCGACGTAGGGCCCGTGCCCCAACTGGCGGGCCAGGGTGCTGATCGTGGCCCGCATGCGGTGATGGTCGCCACCACCGTATCCGTACAGGTGGCCCAGCAGAACGGCAGCGTCCAGGTCGTCGCCGTCGGCGGCGCGCACGTAGCTGTTGCGGCGGTGTGAGAAGCAGCGGGTCTCGATGAACGCGGCGATCGCGTCGCGTGCGCTGTGCCAGCGGGGCACGTGCCGGTCGGGGATCAGGCCGCGTTCGGCGAAGTCGGCGGCGCGGTGGAGTGCCACCCAGCACATCATTTTCGACTGGGTGAAGTGCCGGGGCGTGCTGCGGACCTCCCAGAGGCCCGCGTCCGGTTGCTGCCAGGTGGTGCAGACGAGGTCGGCGAGCTCCGCCAAGCGGCGTGCGACGTCCGCATCCAACCCTCCCATGGCCTGCGCGTAGAGCCAGGCGGTTTGCATCAGCTCGCCGTAGGTGTCCAGCTGGACCTGGCCCACGGCGGCATTGCCGACACGGACGGGCCTCGAGCCGCGGTAGCCCTCCCAGGGCAGGGTCTTCTCCGGGGTGTGGTGGCCGCCGTCCAGCCGGTACAGCACGTTCAGGGCCGGGTGCGTGAGCTGGGAGGCGTGCATCAGCCACCAGAAGTAGGCGTGTGCCTCCGCCGGGCAGCCGAGCCGCAGGAAGGCGGCCAGAGTGAAGGCGGAGTCGCGCACCCAGGAGAAGCGGTAGTCCCAGTTGCGCTCGCCGCCGATCTCCTCCGGCAGCGAGCTCGTCACTGCCGCCGCCACCGCACCGGAAGGGGCGTAGACCAGCAGCTTCAGCACCAGCAGGCTGCGCATCACCGCCTGCTGCCACCGCCCGGTGTACAGGCGGTCTTGCGCCCAGCTCTGCCACGCCGTACACGTTGCCTCCAGGCGCGCCTCGCACTCGGAGCGGGCGGGCAGGACGAGAGGCTCCTGATGGGCGAAGGGCATCGCAAGCAGTGCTCGTTGGCCTCCAACGAGCTCGAAGCGGCCGCTGACGGCGTCCCCGTCGCACATGGGCTCGCCTGCCTCCCAGGCACAGACCGCGAGTGCATCACGTCCGGCTGTTGCCACGGGGACATCGGAGCGTCGGGCGAGCCGGGTGCCGTGGCCGAAGCGGGGCTCCACGCTCCAGGCCAAGGGCACGGACCCGGACAGGCCGTCCACGCGTCGCAGCAGCTCGCGCATCGGGGTGAGCGTCGTGTCGTCGTGGAGGGTGAGTGCGTCGGTGACCCGCGCCGTGCCGTCGGCGGTGACGAAGGTCGTCTCCAGGACGTTGGTGCCTGGGACGTAGCGGCGCTCGGTCCGGTAGGGCACAGATGGTGCGAGCGTGAACCGGCCGCCGCGGACGGCGTCCAGTACGGCGCCGAACACCGCGGGCGAGTCCAGGTCGGGCAGGCACAGCCAGTCCACCGCCCCGTCCCGGGCGACCAGAGCGGCTGTGCGGCCGTCACCGATCACCGCGTACTCCCGCAGCGGAGCGTAACCGGCCAGGCGCAAGCACCTGGCCGACGGGTCCGGGGCGGTTCCTGTTTCCGCCCAACCGCTGATGCTTCCCATGACACAACTTTCCCGCGTGGGCTCATTACCCGCCTGGTCCGCACGGGCCCATGGCCCGAGGGCGGGGCGTCACGGCCCACAGGCGGGTGGTGAGCCGTCTGCGCAGCGGTTGGACGTGCGGTCGTGGCTGCCTCACCCAGCAGCTGGTCCGAGCGGCAGGACCCGATGGGCGCTGGGCCGCTTCGGGTCTTGTGGCCGCCCGGTGGTGCCCGCATCTCCGTCCGTATCCGGCGGTGGATGTGCTGCTCGGCTGTCGAGTCCCTCAGCCGGCACAACACATTCACCGGCTGGCTGTGGTCAAGCTGCGTGATGCCCAGCGGCCAGGCGCCGGTTCGCCGATGCCTTTGGAGGACGTGGCAGGGGAGCTGATGACCACACCAGGGTGGCGGCACGTTACCCGGCGACTTCGTTCAGTGGCACATGGGGGTCGCTGAGCTTGTCCCGGTCGACTTGGATCCTCGTGCGGACCAGGTGTTGAATCGACTCGTTGACGTCCCAGACGTTCACGTTCATGCCGGCCAGTACCCGGCCCTCGGCGAGCCAGAACGCGATGAATTCGCGGGTGTCTGTCCGGCCCCGGAAGACGACCTGGTCGTAACCGTCGGGTTCGACGTAGCCGGTGTACTCCATGCCCAGGTCGTACTGGTCGGTGAAGAAGTAGGGCATGCGGTCGTATGTGACGTCCTGACCCAGCATCGCCTTGGCCGCGACGTGCGGCTGGTTGAGGGCGTTGGCCCAGTGCTCGACGCGGATGGGCTTGCCGAGCAGTGGGTGGAAGGCGTTTGCGACGTCGCCGGCGGCGTGGATGTCCGGGTGGGAGGTGCGCAGGTGGGCGTCGACGCGGATGCCGTTGTCGATGTCGAGGCCGGCGGCGGTGGCGAGCTGGGTGTTGGGGGTGATGCCGACCCCGACGATGACGGCGTCGGCGTGGACGCGGCTGCCGTCGGCCAGCAGCACTCCGTTCACGTGCCCGCCGATGCCGGTGATCTCGGCTACCTTCACACCGCAGCGAAGATCGACCCCGTGATCCGTGTGCAGGTCGGCGAAGATCTGCGCCACTTCACGCCCCAGCACGCGCAGCAGGGGCAGTCGCGCCGTCTCCAGGACCGTCACCTCCACGCCGGCTGTACGGGCGGCGGCCGCGGTCTCCAGACCGATCCAGCCGGCGCCGATCACCGCGATGCGGGATGCGGACCGAAAGGCTTCCTTGATGCGGTCGCTGTCGGAGAGGCGGCGCAGGTAGTGGACCCCGTCGAGGTCGGCTCCGGGTACGGGCAGGCGGCGCGGTGACGAGCCGGTGGTCAGCAGCAGCTTCGCGTAGTCGAGCCGGCTGCCGTCAGCGAGCGCCACCTCGTGTCCTGCCGGGTCGATCGCGGTGACGGTGGCGCCCAGGCGCAGGTCGACGTCGTGTTCGGCGTACCACTGGGAAGGGTGGACGTAGACCGTCTCCCGCTCGTCCTTGTCGAGCAGATAGCCCTTGGACAGCGGCGGCCGCTCGTAAGGGCGCTCGCTCTCTTCTCCGAGCAGCGCGATAGGGCCGTCGAAGCCCTCTTCTCGGAGGGTCTGTGCTGCCTTGGCACCAGCCAGGCCGGCTCCGATGATCACGAATGACGAGTTCGCGGCCATGTCCTCTCCTTTGCTGCGTTGGCTCCGCCGGCGGACCGATCGCGGTCCGCTCGGCGAGCTGGCCCGGTCAGCGCCGCATGTGGCTGGCCCGTCGCCATTGGCGCTGCGCTGCGGGCAATTGAGGTGCTTCCCGGTGTGTCTGCCGATCGGTGGTCGCACGGGGCGGGGGCGCCGGGTCGGCGGCTCGACCGCATCAGGCAGCGGCGCGCTTGGTGTGCAGTTCGGTGTCCAGTTGCTCGAACAGTGCGTTGGCCGCGGCCGTGAACGTGGCTGTGCCCTCATCCTCCAGGACACGCACCACGTCGTCATAGGACACGCCGAGCGCCTCCAGGTCATTCAGTACCTGCTGGGCCTGCGCATATGTGCCATGGACGGTGTCCCCCTGGATGCGGCCGTGGTCCGCGACCGCGCGCAGGGTCTGCTCCGGCATGGTGTTGACCACGCCTGACACCACCAGGTCGTCGACGTAGCGGGTGTCGGCGTAGGCGGGGTCCTTCACCCCCGTGGAGGCCCACAGCGGGCGTTGCGGACGCATCCCGGCCGCCTCCAGGGCCCTCCATCGGTCTGATGCCCGGGCCCGCTCGAACCGCTGGTAGGCCAGGCGTGCGTTGGCGACCGCGGCCTGCCCGCGCAGCTCCTGTGCTTCGGGCGTGCCGATCTCGTCCAGTCGGCTGTCGATCTCGGTATCCACTCGGCTGACGAAGAAGGAAGCCACCGATGCGATGGACGCCAGGTCACGTCCCTCCGCGTGTGCCCGGCCCATGCCGTTCTCGAAGGCGCGGAGCACCTGGTCGTAGCGGTCCAGGGAGAAGATCAGAGTCACGTTGATGCTGATGCCCTCGGCGAGTGCGGTGCTGATCGCCTCCAGGCTCTCCTGCGTCGCTGGGATCTTCACGAACAGGTTCGGCCGGTCCACCAGCCACCACAGGGCCCGTGCCTCGGCGACCGTTGCCGCCGTGTCGTGGGCGACGCGCGGGTCCACCTCGAGCGACACTCGTCCGTCGACCCCGTCACTGGCCTCGTACACCGGGCGCAGGATGTCGCAGGCCCAGCGCACGTCGAACGCGGTCAGCAGCCGGACGGCTTCCTCGACCCGCACCCCGCGCCGGGCCAAATCACCGACCTGCCCGTCGTAGCGGGCACCCGAGCGGATCGCCTTGGCAAAGATCGTCGGGTTGCTGGTGATGCCCACCACCCGCTGTTCACCCACCAGGCCGGCCAGCTGGCCACCGGCGAGCCGCTCCCGGCTCAGATCATCCAGCCAGACCGCTACGCCTTCGGCGGCCAGCCGGTCCAGGTTCTCACTCATGGCCTTCTCCTTTCGGGCGATGCCTCCACGTACTTCCCGGGCCATCTGTGCGGGCGGCACACAACTCCGCCCAGGAGGCGGGCGACCCCGTCGGCGATCGATGCCGGGCAGATTCGTGGCGGCGGCTGCGGCTTGTCGCGGCTGCCACGGCGAGCCATGCGGGTGGGCCGATAGAGGGGCCCGCCCGCAGGGCCGCCTTCTGCGGCTGCTGGCTGCCGTCAGTGCGACGGCTGCTTGCCGTGGTAGCGCTGGGCGAGCCGGGCCAGGGCCACCGCGCCGAGCAGGAGGCCGAAGTCGCGCAGCGCGATGTCGTAGTGCCCGGGGATGGTCAGCAGGCTGATGATGATGCCGGCGAGCCATCCGGCGACCAGCCAGCCCCCGAAGCGCGGGACCAGGGCGACGACGATGCCGGCCACGATCTCGATGACACCGACGGCGTACATGGCCGCCTGGGCGCTGCCCGGGACGATGTCGTTGATCCACGGGGCGAGGTAGACGGGCCAGTCCACGAGCAGGTTCGTGAACTTGTCCAGCCCGAACAGGATCGGCGCCAGGGTGAAGCCGGTGCGGAGGATGACGAACGCCTGGTAGCCGGGGTCCGTGAGCGCGGCCCGCCGCGGGGTGACGGACGTGGCGGTGCTGGTTGGGGACGACATGACGCCCTCCTTCTATCGACAACTCTTACTGGCAATAGAAGTACGCAAACCTTCTTTAGTCAATGGTTTTGTGTTTTACACTGGTGTTCGTGGACGACCCGAAAGAAGCACCCAGCACCGATGTCTCCGCCGTGGCCGCGCTCGACGAGCCGACCCGCAGGAGGCTCTACGACCACGTCGTGCGCCAGCCGGGACCGGTCAGCCGCGACGAAGCCGCCGAAGCCCTCGGCGTTGCCCGGCCGACCGCGGCCTTCCACCTGGACCGCTTGGCCGAGGAATCACTCCTCGACGTCGTCTACGAGCGGCGCAGCGGACGCACCGGCCCGGGAGCCGGCCGGCCGGCCAAGCTGTACAAGCGCTCCAGCAAGCAGGTCACCGTCAGCCTCCCCGAGCGGCACTACGAACTGGCCGGGCGGCTCCTGGCCCAGGCCCTGGAGGAATCCGAGGCAACGGGTGAACCGGTGCGGATCGTCCTGCACCGAAAGGCACACGAGCTGGGCAGACAGCTCGCCGGACAGGAGCAGGTGGGTGTCTTCGACCTGCTGGAGGGCAACGGGTTCGAACCCCGCTACGACGGTGACGCCATCGTCCTGGGCAACTGCCCCTTCCACGCGCTCGCCCGCGACCACACCCGGACCGTGTGCGGCATGAACCTCCATCTGCTGCGCGGCGTGCTGGAAGGACTCGACGAAGAAGGGCTCCAGGCGTGCCTGGAGCCCAGCCCTGGCCACTGCTGCGTCCGCCTGCAGCCTGCTCCATCACCGCCCACGAGGCCGCGGCGCCCCTGAGAACTGCCACCACCTGCCGCCCGCAGGACCTTGCCCACCTACGAGGAGTACGTCATGGACTTCACCACACCGGCCCCGTACACGGCAGTGGATGAAACCGGCATCTCCACCGGCTTCGCCGCCATACCCGCGCCCCAGAGCACGACGCCGTCCGTCACCCCGTTGCGCGTCGTCCACGACACCGGCGGCATCGATCTGGCCGAAGCCGAACGCGCCGCCGCCCAGTTCCTTGATGCGCTCGGCATCGACACCGGTACCGAGAGCCTTCTCAACACTCCCGGCCGCATGGCCCGAGCCTACGCCGAACTGTTCAGCCCGCGCCCCTTCGACCTGACGACCTTCCCCAACGACGAGGGATACGACGAGTTGGTGTTGGCACGCAGCATCCCTGTGCGATCGGTGTGCGAGCACCACATGCTGCCCGTCGTCGGCACCGCCCATGTCGGCTACCTTCCCGGCCACCGCATCCTCGGCCTGTCCAAACTCGCCCGTGTCGTCGAACACTTCGCCTGCCGCCCTCAGGTTCAAGAACGCCTGACCAAGCAGGTCGCCGACTGGCTGCAGACTCAGCTGGAGCCCAAAGGCGTCGGCGTCGTGATCGAAGCCGAACACACCTGCATGACCCTGCGCGGCGTCCAAGCCACCGGCTCCAGCACCCTCACCTCCACCCTGCTCGGCACACTCCGCCACGACGCCCGCTCCCGGGCCGAATTCCTCTCGCTGACCGGCCTGACCGCCTGACAGGTCGCCATGGTCGCGCTCGACGGCTTCACTCGAGACCAGCCGGTCGGTGTCGTCGGCCGCATCCGCCCTCGCCCGTGCGGCCTGGAGCATCCGAGTGAACGTGCCGTCCTTGCCCCCGGCGGAAACGAGTGTGCAGCGTGGCTCACGGCCCGTACCGCGCGGGTACGTCTCGCCAGGCCAGCCCCGGCCTGAAACTTCCCCACGATCCCGTTGAGGATCGTCCGGCCCTCCAGCCGCTTCCGGCCCCGCAACGACTCCGGCAGCGTTTGGCCGGACGAACTTCCGCTCCGCATAAGACAGTTCATGACGACGTATCACCAGCCATGATCCACCACCCGAATCACGTGACGATGCGCCCGGCGGCAGTGACGGTACGGCCTGTCGCCTCCGAGGGGCGCTGTAGCCTGCCCGCGTGAACGTGGACCAGATCCTCATGGCACCTTTCATCCCGGTGTCGGCAGGGCTCTCGGGTTGGGCCTTTGTGAAGGCGTGGACCAACTTCCGCCTCCTCACACAAGGGCAGTGGATCGAGGCGGAGATCGTCTACGTCCGGGAGGACACGGACGGCGACGGCGACCCCCGTTTCTGTCCCGAGGTCGCCTTCACCCCTCAGGACAGCGATGAGGTCCGGGTCGAATCCAAGGTCGGCCGGCTGTATCCGATCGACTACCCGGCGCGGATACGCGTCCGGTACGACCCAGCCAAGCCCCGACGTGCCCGTCTGCAGGGCTACGGCGAACCTGGCCTGTTCGCATCCCTGATGAGCGGGGTCGCCGGGGCCTTCGCCGCCGTGTGGCTGTTCCTGGACCTCTTCACCTGATTGTGTCGCTCTTCCGCACCACTTGGCCGCCGGCACGGCCCAGGAACAGGTTCTTGATCAGGCCGCCATCGCCCCCGCGGTCATGGCGTTGGCCTGACACTTTGACGACGGATCCTCGGCCTGTCCGACGGGTCAGGCCCTGGTGCGTGTCCCACAGGGCTTCGGGCTTGCGCTTTCCGTTGCGGCAACTTCTACGGTCATGTGTGTGGCCGGAGAGACCGGCCCGGCGAGGGAGGCACCGGCAATGGCCTGGTCGATCGCGGAGGTGGCGCGGATGTCCAAGGTGACATCGCGGACGCTGCGGCATTACGACGAGATCGGTCTGCTGCCGCCGGCATGGATCGGGAGCAACGGGCACCGCTACTACGAGGAGGCCGATCTGCTGCGGTTGCAGCAGATCCTGCTGATGCGGGAGCTGGACCTGGGGCTGCGCGAGATCCAGGCGGTCCTGGACAGCCGGCTCGACCAGGTGGCCGTGCTCCGTGCGCACCACCAACGGCTGCTCGCGGAACGGGACCGGCTGGAGACGCTGGCCCGTACGGTCGGCCGCACCATCGCCGAACTGGAAGAAGGTGAGGGCAAAAGCCATATGACGAAGAAGATCAACAAGCCGGAGAACCTGTTCGAGGGGTTCCAGGCGCCCTCCGAGGCCGAGGCCGAGGTACGGGAGCGGTGGCCGCAGGCGTGGGAGCAGTCCCGGCCGGCCGTCGAGGCGATGACCTCAAAGGACACGGAGCGCTGGCAGCGTGAGGTGACGGCGCAGATGATCCGTATGGCGGAGTTCATGGTGGCCGGCACGCCGGTGTCCGACCCTGCGGTACAGGCCGAGGTGCACGCCAACTATCAGGGCATCTGCCGGTTCTGGACCCCGACCGCGGCCGCGTACAAGGGAGTGGGCCAGGCCTATGTCGACGACCCGCAGATGCGGGCCAACTTCGACAAGATCGCCGACGGGCTCGCCGTCTACCAGCGCGATGCGATGACCGTGTACGCCGATGCCCGGCTGAGCTGACCGCACGCGCCCAACACTCCAGCTGTAGATCTTGATCACGGTTGCTGACGGCGGGTGGACCAGGGTCGGTCGAGCAGGCACCATGCCTCGATGAGCATCATCATCAAGTTCTTCGTGGCACCGAGTCACGAAGCTGCGGCTGCGGTCGTGGACAGCGGCCGCGACGGGGCTTCCGGGGCGCCGGAGTAGACCCTGCCCGCCGGCAGGAGGCGTTCGAGGGCCTGATGGCCCGGATAGCGGGGCCAGTTCGCTCGGGTCGAACCCCGGCGTCGGGTACGGGACTTGGTACGGGGGATGCTGTCGGACCAGCCACGCAAGAACTGCCGAACGATCGCCGAGTGGGCCGGGGAGGCCAGACCTGACGGCATGCAGCACCTGCTCAGCCGGGCCAAGTGGGATGCCGACCGGGTGCGCGATGACGTGCGCCAGTACGTGGTGGAGCACCTGCACGACCCGGAGGCGGTCCTCGTGGTCCACGAGACCGGCGACGTGAAGAAGGGCACCCGGACCGTCGAGCGCAGTGACGATCTGGACGGCAGGTTTCGGCGTGCCGGAGCGGGCGGCGGCTCGCTCCGGCGAAGCCACCGGCCTCCACTTCCAGGCCCGGGGCAGCGCCGCCCGGCCGGGCTGAGTGGTGTGAGGGGGAGGCAGCGGCGGTCATGACGGCTTTCCTGATGAGTTGGGGGATCAGCGGGCGGCCGGTCGCAGGCGTACAGGCAGGGCCTGGTGCCCGTTGCTGATCAGGGACGGCAGTGGCTTCAGCTCCTCGGCGGGCACGGCGAGTTCGATCTCGGGAAAGCGCTCGAAGAGCTGCTGAAGGGCGGTAGCGACTTCGAGGCGGGCGAGCGGGGCGCCGAGGCAGAAGTGCACGCCGTGTCCGAAGGCCAGGTGCTCCTTCGTCGGTCGGGTCAGGTCGAAGCAGTCGGCGGATTCCCCGTGCCAGTCGGGGTGGCGGTTGGCGGCGGCATAGGAGGCGAGGATCGCTTCGCCCTGGGCGATCGTCTGCCCGTCCGGCAAGTGGATGTCCGTGAGGGCGTAGCGCAGGGGCAGGTGCTTGACCGCGGGCTCGTGCCGCAGGGTCTCCTCGACGACGCTGTTCCAGTCGGCGCGGCCGGACTGGAGGTGGGCGAGCTGCTCGGGGTTGGTCAGCAGGGCGGTGACCGCCTGGTCGATCACGTTGACGGTGGTCTCGTATCCGGCGGAGATCATGAGCAGGAGCGTGTCACGCAACTCGTTGTCCGTGAGGGCGCTGCCGTCACCTTCGTTGTCGCGGGAGGCGATGAGGAGGGAGGTCATGTCGTCGCCGGGCTCGGCGCGTTTGGCCGCGATCAGCTGGTCGAGGGCCTCGTACAGGGCGGCTGTGTTCGCGGTGGCCTGTTCGGTGGTGAGGGTGGTGTCGAAGACGCCGTCGACTTCGGCGCGGAAGCCGTCACGCTGGTCGTCGGGGACGCCCATGAGCTGGCCGATCACCTCGATCGGCAACGGGTAGGCGAGGTGTTTGCGCAGGTCGACCGCTTCACCGGCCGGCTTGGAGTCGAGGTCGTCGAGGAGTGCGGTGATGACCTTCTCGACTGCGGGCCGCATGGCCTGGATGCGGCGGGCGCTGAACGCCGGCGCGACCATACGGCGGAGCCTTCGGTGGTCTCCGCCGTAGGCGGTGAACATGTTGTTCACGGCGATCCACAGGGCGAGGGGCCAGGTGGAGACGGTCTCGGCGAAAGCCGGCCAGTGGGCGCGGGCGTCCTTGGAGACCTGCGGGCTGGTGAGGAGTTCCTTGAGGAGAGAGGGATCGGTGACGGACCACGCGGTCACACCGAGGATGTCCACGCGGGTGGCCGGACCGCGGGCGCGCAGGGCCTGGTGCTCCGCATGGTGGTCGGAGCCGGTGGGGTCCAGGACGAGTATCGGCTGCTCAGACACTGCGTTCTCCTTCAGTGGGGCAGTCGGCAATGGGACGGCGAGGGCTTCCAAGGCGCGGTGGAAGGGCCCGGGCTGCCAGCCGCGGCTCAGCGGCGGGGAGGTCTGTTCCGGGGCATGGCATCGAGCAGGTAGCTGATCGCGGTCTCGGCGACGAGGCAGGTGTCGGAGCGGGCCGGGCAGGTGTGGGGCCGATGCTCCATGCCAGGGGCGCGGGTGCCGCCAATTCGGCCCCGGCCGTGGGTCACTTGGGGGTCGTTGTTGCAGGCTGCCATCGGAAATGACGACGGGCTGTCTCGTCGGGAACAGGGCGGCATCAATGTCCGCGGGGTAGGGGGACAGGTGATGCAGTGGTTCGCCAGCGGCGGGTCAGTCTAGAGGAGGGTGCCGAGAGCGTCACGCGCCGTGGTCCGGTCTGCGTGCAGGCTGGCTGAAAAACCGTCTGCGGTGAGCTTCCCCCGCCTGCGCCAGTTCGCCACCCAGCTCAAGGACAAGCTCCTCGAGGCCGGCACCACCATCGCGGCCACGATGGGAGGAGACCACTGTGCGCGGGTGCTGGAACCGTGCGGCTGCTGCAGGTGTGAGTGACGACAACGGCTCTTGTCGCTTCTCTCGAAGGGAGAGGTCGGAGATGATCTCACTGCTGGCGGTGACACTGGGAGCGGTCATCGCACTCGCCGCAACCTTGTTGGCGGAGTCGATAAGGACTCGTCGGGAACGTGCCGCCGTCCTCACCACGTTGCGCCACGACGCCTACCTCGGCTTCGTCTTGGCGGCCGTGCGGGCCAACGACGCCCTGCACGCCATCTCCGTCGGCGACCGGGGCGGCGACGCCTGTGTCGCTGAGGCGATGCGGGACTCCGGCCTCTACCCTGCGCGGGAACGTTTGCTGGTCACAGGATCCCCGGAGATGGTGCTCGCGAGTGAGGCCGCGTTCCGCACTCTCCTGGATGTCCGCGACGCCGTGGTGCAGGGAATGCCTCTGGCCTGGCCCGACTACCGTCCGGCCGCCGACGGGATGGCCAAGGGGGTGTGGGCGCTGCGCCAGGCCGCCCGGCGCGAGTTCGAGGGCAGGCCGCTGGATCTGGAGCGGCTGGCGGCCGTCCAGAGCGCGGGAATCGCCGAACGCCTCCTGCCGCTGCCGGATCCCGCGCCGTGACGGGCTCCGGTGGCACCGGGGCAGCGGTCAGACGTGCGGGGGGCATGAACGGCTGGTTGAGTCCAGCTCAGCGCTCGCGGTGATGGTCGGCATCGTCCCGTTGGCACGTGCTCCCGGATGATGGGCACTGCCGGATGGCGGCAGCAGCCACTGACGATGCCCGCCGTGCGTTGCTCAGCTCTGGCTGGGCGTCGGTGGGGGTGAGGCAGGCGGGAAAGACGTGACGGCCTCGACCAGGGCGTCGCACCCTTCCCAGTTGAGCATGTGGCCGGCGTCGGGCACGGTGATCAGTCGTGCGCCGGGAATTCCGGCGGCGAGGCGCCGGGAGTGGCTCGGCGGGGTGGAGCGGTCGGCGGAGCCGACCATCACGATGCTCGGCACCCTCACCTCGCCCAGGCGCGGGTAGCGGTCCTCGCGGGCGAAGGCCCGCAGGATCGGCAGCAGCGGGCGATGGTTCTGGCGGAGGAACACCTCCCGATAGACAGCGATCATTGCCGGTGAGGGCCGTTTGCCCGACTGAATGGCTCCGAACAGCACGCCGCCGGTGCGGGTACGTGCCCACCTTTGGAGGAGGCCGCTCTCCAGCAGGGGTATCTGCAGCCGGTTCTGAGGCGCCCCGTCGTAGATCCGCCCCGCCCAGGTCGCGAACAGCACCAGTCCGCGAAGACGTGGAGCGAGACGGGGATGGTCGAGCAGCGCGCGGATCGCGACGAACCCGCCCATCGAGTGGCCGACCAGCACTCCGTCCTGTACGCCGAAGTGCTCCAGAACGGCCGCATAGTCCCCGGCCATGGCCCGGGAGCCGGCACCGTCCTGGCCGAGCGTGGAGCCTTCATGACCGCGCTGGTCGAAGACGATGACGCGGCGCCCCCGCGCCCGAAGGGCCTGAGCGACGAGGTTCCACTCCAGCAGCGACACACCGTACCCATGGGCGAGTACCACCGGCGGGCCCTGCCCCGCGACAATCGCGCGCAGCACCGTCCCGTCAGGGCGAGCAACGGACACCTCCTCACCCTCGGGTTCCCGCGAGAGCCGCTCGTAGGGGAAGGGATCCGGCAGGCGTTCGATCTCCGTGGCCACGGCGCGCGCAGCGAGACCGCACCCCGCGGCTGTGGCGGCCAGGGTGGCGCTCCCCGCGAGTAAGCCCCTCATTGTTCCTCCTGTCGGCACTGTTCACATCCCGCACCATGCGTGTTCATGCCCATGGTCGCCGCTTCAACTCCGGTTCCGCTGCACGCGGTTCAGCCTTGGATCGAGGCAGCAGTCCGCTGACCCTAGCGTCAACCGCAGACGCGATGCCGGGCGCGGCCACGTGATCCGGCCCATGAGGTGATCCGTAAGAAACGGCCTGATCCTCGCATCCGAAGCCGCTGTCGCAGCCCTTGAGCGCGGGGTCCAGTTCGAGGGCCGCACCACACGGACTGCACAGCCGGGTGCCCGGGTGCTGCGCCGCTCAAGGGACGCTCCAGGGACGCTCCAGGCTCACCACTGGCGCTCCGGGCGCTACGCGAAGGGATCCCGTCGAACGCGGCGGGCAGCTGGACGAACGTTCCGTCCTTGTCTCGGCAGTGGACACGGCTGCATAGGAGCCGGCCTGCTGAATCGCGCCCTGGTCGGCTTCGCAGGATGTCCTTGCGGTCCCTTCCCACCACACGAGCGTCTCGTCGCGCGCAGGGGGCTGGCAGCCGATCGAACGGGGACGCTGCGCGCCATGGGGCGGCGACGCGGCGCGCGCAGTGCTCCGCCCCTGGGGGCCAGCAACCGCTGCGGCAGGGGCAAATGGCGCCGTGTCGGGATCGGAGCTGGGAACGGCGGACAGGTCACGGCTGCTCGCCGGCGCCCCCAAGGGCATCGATGGCGTCACTGACCTGAGACCTCGACAGCATCGAGCGGTGCGCCCCGGCGCTCGACCCTGCTGCCAGGCACGGTACCTGCGGCTCGTCCAGGACTGCCCCAACCCCGGGCGCAGCCGACCTGCTGCGCCCCGCCGTCCGGCGGGGGAGTGGCAGCCCCGCCGTGCCGAGAACACCCACCGGAAAGTGAGGCAGACCCCTGACCCACAACCTTTCTCTCTACGTTCTCCCGGGTCGGGGGCGCCGACAACCTCCTGATGGGCCCTTTCGATGCTGCCGGGTATGAGTGACGGCTCCTGGCGCGGACGACGGTTCGATCACCACTTGTCGGCGGCGTACGGCTGGAGCCAAAGCGCGGTCTGCAGCGTCACCGACTTGAACCAGGCTTGGTACATGCGCTCCACAGTCCCTTCGTCGTGGCCCTTGTTCGCCAGGAACGGGCGGATCGTGGCAGTGATCGGGTAGATGAACGCCACCATGTAGCGCAGGGGGATATGGCGTACGGATGCGGCTCCGTCGGTTTGGTTCTTCTTGCCCTGTGTGTGGCGGAGCCCGATCTCGTGCGCGTAGGACAGCCACTCGTCGTCGTGGGGACGATGACAGGTGTCCATGATCCACTGGCCGAATCGCTGCCGTACTCGCGCCAGGTAATCGTCCAGGACCCTCCCATCCGGGGTGGCGAAATAGGCTACGAGGTGCGGATGCGAGGCCACGAATCCGTACCAGACGTCCAGGATGTCCTCAACCTGGTCCTCCAGCACCTCTCCCGCCATGCGCAGGTTCTGCACGTCGTCGGCGGTGAACAGAACGGTCGCTTCCAGCGTGGCCAGCTCATCCCTCGAGACGGGACTGGGTGGAGTGGAGCCGTAGGCGTAACCGGCTGGTGGCTGCGTGGTCATGCGGATCGCCTCTCATGTCTGTCGTCGTCCTATTGAATGCGCCATCACACAGGGGATGGAGAACAGCCACCCCATTGCGGCGTGTCGGACGGTGGTCGCGTGGTTGCTGGGTGCCAAGCTCGCTCGCTTTGCGGCTAAGGGAGTTCGGCGGTGTGTTGGCCTGCCGGCCGCGGGCCGGGAGGCACGCGCCTGAAGCCGCCGCCGCGGGCCATCACCGCCTCGTGGCCGCGAGGACCATGGTGATCAACAAGGCTCCCCCGCTGAAGGCGGCCTGCAGCGCACTGCCTACAGCCGGGTGCTGGTGGGCCACGTATGCCAGGCCGGCCAGCAGGAGGCAGCCCGTCAGTAGCCAGTGAAGGTCGCGTCCGGCGGCCGAGTCGGACCGGGGCGCGGCGTCCGGCGTGGGGTTGCGCTGGTCGTCGTTGCTCATCCTGAGCTCCTTCATGTCGGGCGTGCGCGGCGCACACGAGTGGATCGATACGCGGGTGAAACCTGGAGGCTGCTCTGCGGTGGCGAAAACGCCGTTTTCACCCGGGAGGCACTCCCTCAGGTATGGAATGGCAGCGCAGCCCCGCTCCGGAGCCGCGTCTTATTTCTAGGGCCGGCTGGACGCCGCCGGCCAGGGCGTTCGGACGGCAGTCAACGAGTGAACGCCAGTGAACGGGCAGGAACGAGGAGAGTGCATGCCAGGACGTGGAGGCTTCCAGGTGAGAGGCCCAAGGCGCCCTGATCCCCAGTCGGCGGAGCCGGGGGATCACCACTGGGCGGTGCTGATGCGCCGTGTCTACGACGAGCTCTACGGGCGGGGTGATCCGGTTGAGCGGCCCACCCTGACCGCTCTGGCCGACGCGGCCCATGTGCACAAGAGCTACGTCTCACAGATCTTCTCCGGGAAGAAGCACCCCCAACTGGAGGTGTTCCTGTCCCTGGTGCGGGCTCTGGGCGGCAACCCCGCAGAGTGGGAGCCGCGATGGCACGCCGCGGTCGCGCAGACGCGGGCCGGGCAGCCGGCGGACGGCCTGCGACTGCCGGGCGTCGACGACGAACCCCCCGGTGCCACGATCCCTGGCGACGTACCCGATTGGCCTGCCCCTCGCCATCTCACCCGTCGCTTCCTGCGCATGGTCATCGGCTGGCTGGTTACGGTCGCCACCTGGCCGGTGCGGATGCGCAGGGACAAGACAGCAGCGACGCTCAGGCGGAAAATGCTCAAGAGCGTCCGGGCCACGACCTCGGACGAGATCCGCCGTGCCGAGGCCCACTACTACCTCTGCCCCCGGTTCCTGATCTGGCGGGACCCAGAGGGAAGCAGAACCGGCCGGACGCCGCGGGGCAGGAGGACACGGCGTTCCGAGCCCGTTCGCGTGCCGACCTCCGAAACGGACATCCGTGTGCTCTTCGACGACGCCGACGAGATCGTCCTGCTGGGCAGTCCCGGGCTGGGCAAGACCACTCAGCTCGCCCGGCTCGGCCACCAGCTCGCTGTCGAAGCCCTGGAACAGGACAGCAGCGCAGAGCCGTTACCGATACCGGTCTTTCTGAGCCTGGACAGCTACCGCGGGGAACCCATCGAGGAGTGGCTGATCTCGGCGATGGGCCGCGGGCCCTACGAGCTGCCCGCCGTACTCGTGCGCACCTGGCTGAGCCGGCGGCAACTGCTGCCGGTCCTGGACGGTCTGGATGAGGTGCCCGAGGCGGAACGACCTCGCTGCGTCGAGGAGCTGCGCCGTCTGCGGGCGGAGTGCCCCGGCATAGCCATCGGCTGCCGTACCGACGAGGCCGATCTGCGGCGCCTGGCACGCAGCATCGGCGCCCTGCGCTACGCCGAGCTCCTGCCCCCCACGCGCAAGGACGTCCAGGACTTCCTGGCCTCCGACATCGAAGCCCTCAAAGACGTGAGCGCCGCCCTGGGCAGCGACCCGGACCTGTGGCCGCTGCTGCAGTCGCCGGTGATGCTGAACGTGATCCACGTCGCGTACCGCAACCGATCGGCAGCCGAGCTTCGGGAACCGGGCAGTCTGACGGACCGCCGACGTCGCATCTTCGACACCTACGTCCGGCGGTGCCTGGAGGACGGCCGGCCCCGGGGATACGACGATCCGGAGCGCACTCTTCACTGGCTCACCTGGCTCGCCCGCACGCTCACCGAGCGCGGTGAGCACGTGCTTCATCTGGATCGACTGGATCTGACCTGGCTCTCGCCGGCCCAGCAGATCCTGCCGAGGAGTGTTCCGAACGTCGTCATGTCGGCCGTGGCCCTCGGAGTGCCGCTGGGGTGGGTGGTGGTCGCCGCCCAGGCCGGGGTGGTGCGGACGAGCCTGCTCGATGCGGCGGCGTTCGCTCTGGCCATGGCGCTCACCATCGCCGGACAGGCGTACAGGTCCGAGAAGCACTACGCGAAGTCGCCGTCCCACCGGCACTCGACTGGGCCCGACGAACCGGGCAGCATCCTCATCCCCTTCGGGGCGAACACACCCCTGATGCTCTTCAACGTTTTCTGGCTGGTCGTGTTGCTGGGGGCCGATCTGACCGCACCAGGCGTCCTTGTGATCGGACTCGGCTACCTGTGGGTGACCGCCACGCAGTTCGACGCCGCGTTCACCGACGTTTACTCACCGGTCGAACAGCTTAGGTGGACCTGGCGGCGTCAGGAGCGACTGCTCTGGTCGCCGACCAAGCAGAACTACATCCGAGGCATCGTCACCTTGTTCCTTGCGGTGACGAACGTCCTGCTGTTCGGGTACGTCCTCCATCTGCTCTGCCCTGACCCGTGGTGGATCGGTCCGGCAGCGACGCTCTCCCTCGGGGCGCTCTACGCGTTCGGTAACCAGTTCGAGCCATCCCTGCAGGATCGGCGTCCCCGTCCCAATGAAGGAACCCGCCGCACCCTGCGGTTCTCCCTGATCCAGGGCGGGGCCACGTGTCTCCTGATCGGGCCGGCGCTCTTCGCTCTCCTCGCCCTGACCTCACCGGAGGACGACCGACTGCGCACAGCCTGGTTCGTCGCCCTGCTGCTCGGCAGCCTCTACGGTCTGGCCCGCGCCTTCCGCTATGGCGGCCTCGCCATCCTGCGGCACTGGACGATACGCGGTGTCCTGGCATACAGCGGCGGCACGCCATACCGGTACCGCCGCTTCTTGCACGCGGCAGAACGGCGCATCCTGCTGTACCGCGCCGACAGCGGTTTCTCCTTCCCGCACCGCCTGCTTCAACTGCACATGAACACCACGGCGGCGGAACTGCTGCCGCGTGTCACCCCGCGACGCGAGTAGCCGTGCGCGTCAGGGGCGGGATTGCCGGACCTCCATGCCGTAGCGGCGATCCCTCGCGCCGCCCTCGTAGACGTTCGGCACGCGGAGCAGACGTTCCTGCAACTCGCACACTCCGTGGCCACTGTCGCCCTGGCGCAGCACGCCCGTGCCCGGGGTCTCGGGGAGCGGGGGTGTCGGGCAGTGGCCGGTCCGGTTGCGCGGAGGGCCGGGAGCGAACCGCCGATGGGGTTGTCGTGGACCAGCAGCCAGGGGCGAGGATCAGCCCGCTCACGGCGCCCGTCCCGAAGGCTCCGGCGACACGAGTGGACCGCCGAGCGGTGAAACGCCGCCCATGCCCGCGCGCGGGGCGAGGGTCGTCGGCGCCGCGGCGCACGGGTCGAGGAGTTGGTCCGAGGGCGGGGGCCAGGAGCTGGAGGGGCACCGGCAGGGCGGTCCCGGGGCCGGGCCGGTCCTGCGGTACCCGCCTTCCTGCGGGTCGGCCCGGGGCGGAAGGGGAGAGGCAGATCGGGGCGTGCGGGGGACATGGACTTGTCCGGTTCGTCTACGCGTGGTCGCGAAGCGGGTACGGCCGTCGAGGGAGGCGCTATCGGCCATTGGACGGTGGTGCGGACCAAGGCATGGATGCTCCCGCGCGCCGTGCTGTCGGCCCTTGCCCACTGCTCTTCCCGAGGGAAGAGTCGGGGCCCGCAACCGAACCGAAGCATCGCGAAACCGTCCGCTCGGCGTCCCATGGAGGAGTCCCACCATGAAAAGAGCGCGCCCCAGAGCGTGGCTCCTGGCAGTCGTCTCGTCCCTGCTGGCAGCGGGAGTCGCGTTATCACCCGCGCAGACTGCTATGGCCGACCCCGCCGGTGTCCAGCGCACCCTCGACTGGGAGCAGTCGGCCGACCGCACTCTGCCCACCGCAGCACCTGCCAACCTCATCAAGCAGTGGGCCACGTCGTACGGCGCCACGAACGTCACCAGCCCCACACGCGACGGCTCCTACGCAGCCCGTTTCGAGCTCCGCAAATCCGACCCCGTTGTCTCGAGCAGCAAGCGGGCGGAGATATCGCAGCGCGATGAGCAGCCGGCAAATGCCGAGCGGTGGTACGGCTTCAGCATCAATCTCGCGTCCGCATGGGCCCATGACACCTCGGCCGAGATCGTGAGTCAGTGGCATCAGTGTGACGTCGGCTGCCCGGGTGGCTCACCGCCCTTGGCACTTCTGACCGACGACGGGCGCTGGAAGATCGACTTCCGCGGCCAGTTCATCGCCAGGCCACTCGGCCTCTGACGGGTGAGCGTGCACTGTCGGCGCGCGCCGTCCCGGTTGCTGGTCCACCCCGTCGTCGCGGTGAGGGGCGGGGTGGACGGCCACACGCTGAGACCCCCGCACCGCGCGTTCGGCAGCGTCCTCGGGGGCGGTTCGCCAACAAGTCGACCACCGACCCGAGTCGGTCGCTGATCAGCAGGGACGCCACATCCGGGGTGTGGGCCGCGTCCCGGTCCGGTACAGCCTCTTGCTTCCCGGAGTGCGCCTGGGCCAGGTCGCCTCGGGAGGCGGGCACGCCGACGCGTTCTCGCCGTGGGTGCCCGGCGCGCTGCAACTGGGCGAGTTCTCGGGCCATGTCCTCGTTGCGCGTGACGAGGACATGGTGGCGGAGTGGCACGACTCCGGCTATGCGCTCGACACCGCCCGCTGATCCCTCCGGCCCAAATACTGGGCGAGGCACTGCCGTCGGATGACTATCCCCACAACAGCGGGAGCAGCCCTCTTCGTTGTCCGGCGCCATGGGCAAATAGAGCATAGCTACTGCTCCTTGGAGGCCAGGAACGGGGCGAGTGTCTCCGTCGCCTACTGTTCGGCGGCGCCCTTGTCGACGCCGAGCACCTGAGAGCGGGCCGTGCCATCCTGCGCCTTCAGCAGGGCTGGCTCTCTCTGCAGCTCAGGTGGCTCGTGCTGCGGAACTGCTCAGGCAGATCGACTTTCCGGCCCTCCTGGCCGCCCTGCCGACAGGGAACAAAGGCCGCCTCCTTGGTCGGCAACGGCGCGAACAAGATCGCCGCTGGCCCCAAGGAGTACCTGCCGGGGCACTTCAACGCCATGCGCGAGTTCTACCGTGGTGCGACCGAACGGCAGCTTCTGTGGGGCTCTGGTGAGACTGACACGGACGGCCTCACCGTCGGCTCACCTCAGCAGCAGGGGAATTACATGAGCGTCCGCAACGGGGTTGTCCCGTGCTTTCTGTGACTGGCGTTCTCGTGGTTGGTGTGGTGGTTATGCTGTCCGGATGTATGTGCCTTCGGTGGATGAGATTCGTGCGCTGCATTTGAAATATGCTCCGAATGACGCCGCGTTCGGTCTTGTTTTCACGCATTGTGAAATTGTGTGGCGTGTCGCGGAGCGTCTGATTGCGGTTTCTGGTTGTGGTGTTGATGCGGATCTGGTGCGTGCGGGGTGCTTGTTGCACGACATCGGGGTCTACCGCTTGTACGACGTTGAGGGCCGGCTGAACGGGCAGAACTACGTGCGCCACG
Organism: Streptomyces sp. NPDC049597; assembly: GCF_040675505.1. Classification (NCBI taxonomy): domain Bacteria; kingdom Bacillati; phylum Actinomycetota; class Actinomycetes; order Kitasatosporales; family Streptomycetaceae; genus Streptomyces; species Streptomyces sp. NPDC049597. The sequence goes on along the minus strand of NZ_JBFAOY010000011.1, from coordinate 7,427 downwards.
GCGTGCTGGGGCACGAGGCGTTGGAGGCCGAGGGACTGCCGGAGGTGTTGTGCCGGTTCTGCTCGTGTCACACGGGCGTCGGGCTGAGCAAGGAGGACGTCCTGGCCCAGCGGCTGCCCCTCCCGCCCGCGGACTACCTGGCGGTCACGCCGGAGGAGCGGCTGGTGATGTACGCGGACAAGTTCCACAGCAAGACGACCCCGCCGAAGTTCGTCTCCCCGGACACCTACGCGGCCTATGTGGGTCGGTTCGGCCAGGACAAGGTCGCGGCGTTCCGAGCGCTGCGTGCGGTGTTCGGCGACCCGGAGCTCGAGCATCTGGCCGCAGCGTACGGGCATGCCGTGACCTGAGACGCACCGTCCTCTGCGGCCCTGTTCGCTCCCGGCGCCGACCCCCGGCGCCTTCCGGCTCGGTGCCACGAGCGCTGAGGAACTGTCGGCAGGACGTGCTGGTGCGGGGCCTGCCGTCGCCGCCCGCGGACCAAGGTGGATGAGCGGCCGGTGAGGGACGCGGACATGGCGGCTCCGATGATGGTCCCGGAGCGCCGGGGTGGTTCGCCCGCGCAGGAGGGTTCACCCTTGGTCCATTCCTGCTGTCCCACGCGTCGCGCCGGTGGGCTCGGTCATCAGTGCGCGGCGAGCAACCCTGCCGATTGGACCGACGCGCATAGGCGCCAATAGTCGCTCGTGCCTCGCCGTTTGAAACGACGTCTTAAGATGTGAGTGCCTCGGCCGTACGCGACTCGCTTGGCCGCCTGTCTCGAACGGCCGAGTGCCTTTTGAGCTCTGCGCGGTCTGCCTGCAAACCCGCGGGAGGGCAACCGCCGGTTCGATACGATGTCGGTGACCTGTAGACCTGTTGCGTCATCATGCGTGACATCGATGTGCGGTCGGAATGATCGCATTGGCTGCAGCTTCCCGACTTGGCCCCGCCGGGGCACTGCCACCGGCGCCGTACGCACGAAATGGAGCATCCGAGGATGGCTCGACACCTGGTCACCAGCGCGCTTCCCTACATCAACGGGATCAAGCACCTGGGCAACATGGTCGGGTCGATGCTTCCGGCGGATGTGTACTCCCGGTACCTCCGCCAGCGGGGGCACGACGTCCTCTTCATCTGCGCCACCGACGAGCACGGAACGCCGGCCGAGCTGGCAGCCAAGGAGGCGGGGCTCTCGGTTGCCGATTTCTGTGCTCAGGCCCATGACGCGCAGAAGGCCGTGTACGAAGGGTTCGAGTTGGCCTTCGATTATTTCGGGCGCAGTTCGTCGCAGCAGAACGTCGAGATCACTCAGCACTTCGCGCGCAAGCTGAACGAGAATGGCTTCATCGAGGAGCGCGCGATCCGCCAGGTGTATTCGCCCGTCGACGGCCGTTTCCTGCCGGATCGGTACGTCGAGGGAACCTGCCCGCACTGCGGCTACGACAAGGCCCGCGGCGACCAGTGCGAGAACTGCACCCGCGTCCTCGACCCGACCGACCTGCAAGACCCGCACTCGGCGATCAGCGGCTCCACGGAGCTGGAGATCCGCGAGACCAAGCACCTCTTCCTCCTGCAGTCCAAGCTCCAGCACGAGGTCGAAGCGTGGATCAACGTTGTCAGCGATGAGTGGCCTCACCTGTCCACGGCCATCGCCCGCAAGTGGCTGACCGAGGGACTGAACGATCGCGCGATCACCCGAGACCTGGACTGGGGTGTCCCGGTCCCTGCCGACACCTGGCCGGAGCTCGCTGCTGAGGGAAAGGTCTTCTACGTCTGGTTCGACGCCCCGATCGAGTACATCGGCGCGACGAAGGAGTGGGCGGATGCCGCCTCCGGCGGCGAGAGTCGCGACTGGAAGTCGTGGTGGTACGAGGTTGACGACACCGTCCGCTACACGCAGTTCATGGCCAAGGACAACGTCCCCTTCCACACGGTGATGTTCCCGGCCACCGAACTCGGAGTGCGCGAGCCGTGGAAGAAGGTCGACGTCGTCAAGGGCTTCAACTGGCTGACGTACTACGGCGGTAAGTTCTCCACGTCCCAGAAGCGCGGCGTCTTCACCGACGCGGCCCTGGAGATCCTGCCCGGCGACTACTGGCGCTACTTCCTGATCGCCAACGCCCCAGAGTCCGACGACTCGTCGTTCAGCTGGGAGCACTTCACCGCCACGGTGAACAAGGACCTGGCGGACACCCTCGGCAACTTCGTCAACCGTGTGCTGTCCTTCTCCCGGAAGCGGTTCGGCGACGAGGTCCCGGCAGGTCGCACCGCCGGCGACGCAGAGGGGAAGCTCGGCGAGGAGATCGCGCGTCTGCTCGCCGAGTACGAGGAGCAGATGGAGGCCCTCCAGTTCCGCAAGGCCGCGGCCGCACTGCGCGCCCTGTGGTCCGCGGCCAACGCCTACCTGGAGGAGAAAGCCCCCTGGCTGGAGATCAAGACCGACCCAGATGGTGCCGCGCTGACCCTGCGCACTGCGATGAACCTGATCCACCTGTACGCGATCGTCTCCGAGCCATTCATCCCGGCCACGTCTGCTGCCATGCGCGGTGCCTTCGCACTGGAGGGCGACACCGCGACCTGGGTCACCGCCGAGCAGGCCAAGGCCCTGGACTTCGTTCCGGCAGGGACGGCGTTCACTGTCCCACCGGTGCTCTTCGCGAAGATCACGGACGAGGACCTGGAGTCCTACCGTGACCGCTTCGGCGGCGCCGAGGACGCCTGACCGTATGGGGCTTCCTGCTGGTTCAGTGTCTGGCGAGCCGGCCGACTGTCGTCTGTCTGTGCGGCTCCATCCGCTTCTGGGGCGGCTTGGCTCACCGGGCCGATCTCTGCGTGACTGCTGCTGGCTGCAGTGTCCTCGCCGTCGGCTGCGCATGACGAGTTCGTGCCTGTTGTGGGGTGATGGGCAGCGTGCTGAGGAGATGAGGCGGCAGTCCGACGGACTTCGTCTTCGACCGGACCAAGACCGTCGTCCGCCGGCACGTCGCTCCGGGCGAGGCGGTCCCACTGCAACCGGAGGCAGTCGGGTTCGCCGGCCACCACGACTTCGACATCGACGTCCTGGCCGCCTACCGGCCCACCGGCAAGGGACGCGTCGAACGGCAGGTCCTCATCGTCCGCGACCATGTCCTTTCCGGGCCGGTCCTTCTCCTCCGTCGAGGAGAAGGACGCCGCCTTCACTACCTGGGTCCCGCAGCGACGGGCTCAGGCCCACAGGACTCACCAGCAGATCATCGGCCCCTGGCCGACACCACCACAGCCATCGGCCAGGGACCACTGCCGTCGGCAGTTTCGTAGAACCGAGGGAAGCTGGTAAATGGCACGCACTCGAATTCGTGAGACGACGCAGCGGTGGTGCGCGCGCCACCCCTTCCAGGCAGGACTGGCCGCAGGAACGATCGTCACGCTGGTCTTCGCGATCCTTGCGGGCTGCCACGCGTTGAGCGACATCCTGATCTCCTTCGAAGCGTTTTCGGCCCTGGTCACCCTCACTGCGCTCGGTGAGCGGCGCCGGAGGAAGCGGCTGGACCTGCCTCTGCAATAGCCGATGCCGGGCAGTGGAACCCAGTGCCGGGCGCCCGCAGCAGCAGACGAGCACACAGCCTCGCCAAAGAGCCTTGTCTCCAAGGCGCTGATCAACGGCTCCGGCCCCCCGGTCACGGTCGGCCAGACGGTTGTCTTCCGGCACGCCACTGCCGTATGGAGCACCAATCGCGGCAAGGAGGAGGCCACGCGCATCGGCTCCTCCTGGTCCCAGTGCCGACCGCGCGCCGTGGCCGTGCCCAGCCCCCGTACCCTCGGCCACCCGGTCAGCCACGGAGCTGCGATGAAGGGCTTGCCGACTTCACCGCCCCCGGCATGAACGAGCCCGTCTGGCGGGCGCGATGAAGTCGGCTCAGGTTGAAGGATTCGACGCGGGCACCACTGCTGAGCATCGAGACGGCTGTCTATCCGCGATCTGAACGTGACTCGGCTGTGCCGCCCGTCGTTTCAGCTTTCGTGTAGAGGACTTCGCGGGCCTGCTCCGCGGCACGGGTGATGCTCTCGCTGATGAAGTCGCTGAAGCGGGCGATGTTCTCGAGGCGGGCGGCGGCCGGGGTGTCGGGGCCGAGGATGCCTACGCCCTGCCGTGCGATCTCGGCGATCTGGGCGGTGCCGCGGGCGCTGGCGATCGTTGCCTGGTAAAAGACGTCGTCGTCGACGATGTAGCGCTCGCGGCGGCGTTCGTCGCGTTCCCGTCGGACGAGGCCCTGGCTTTCGAGGAACGTGATGGCTTTGGAGACGGACGCCGGGCTGACCTGGAGGCGCTGGACGAGTTCGGACGCGGTGAGGCTGCCCGCGTCGGTGGTGAAGAGGCAGGTCAGCACCCGGGCCATCATCTTGGGCAGGCCCTGTTGCATGAAGAGGGTGGTGAACGTCTCCTCATACTCGCGCACGGCTGCGGCGCTGCGTCCGTGGGCCTGCGGGGGCACCTGCGGCCCTCGGGGCGTGGGCTGCCTGCGCCGGTGGGCGCGGCGTTCGGTGGCGTGGTGGGCCAGGTCGGCACGGTAGGCGGTGGGGCCGCCGTTGCGCATCACTTCACGCGTGATCGTCGAGGTGGGACGGTGGAGACCTCTGGCGATCTCCGCATAGGCAAGGCCATCGGCCAGCCCCAGCGCGATCTGCTGGCGTTCCTCCTGGGTGAGCCTGCCTCCCGGCATCGCAATCTCCTTCGCGGTTCCTCGATGGCTTCACCATAGCGTTCACTGCCCGGTCATTGCAATGCTCGGGCTGGCTTCCGTTGCATTAAATCCCAATCATTGCAACGATTTCTGCCTCTTGAGCTGCGCTGATGCAGGCGAGGTGCAACAACTATGTTGTCAGATCTGTGAATGCAACGTAGCGTTTCTGCTATTGGAAACAAAGCGCGCAAAGGAGAGCACGATGCACAAGTTCGCGACCCCCGCCCCGATCAACGCCGTGGTGGACGTTCCCGCGGGGCGCATCCAGTTCATCGCCGCCGACCGGGCCGACACCACGGTCGAGGTCCTGCCCGCCAACGCCTCGAAGAGCCGCGACGCGAAGGCGGCGGAGCAGGCCACGGTCGTATACGGCGACGGTGGCCTGCGGATCGAGGCCCTGGGGGCGAAGAACCAGTACTTCGGCCCCTGCGGATCGATCGAGGTGACCATCCAGCTGCCCGCCGGCTCGAACATCGAGGCGAAGGCGGCCGCCGCCGAGTTCCGGGGCGTCGGACGGCTCGGCGACGTCGCCTTCGACGGCGCGACCGGCGCGATCAAGATCGACGAGGCGGCGAGCGTCCGCCTCACCGCCCTCGACGGTGACGTTGTGGTCGGCCGCCTGGGCGGCCCCGGGGAGATCAGCACTCAAAAGGGCGACATCAAGATCACCGAGGCCGTGCGCGGCACGGTCGTGCTGACCACCCAGATGGGCGACGTGTCCATCGGCGCCGCCCACGGAGTGTCCGCCTCCCTGGACGCCGGCACCGGCTACGGCCGGATTCACAACGCGCTCAAGAACACCGACGGCGCCCCCGGCCTGAACATCCGCGCCACCACCTCCCACGGCGACATCACCGCCCGCAGCCTCTGACCCGCAGCCCTCTGAAGGAGCACCCCTCATGACCAACCTGGCCATCGCGGCGAACGGGCTGCGCAAGTCCTACGGCGACAAGGTCGTGCTCGACGGCGTCGACCTGGCCGTCCCGGAAGGAACGATCTTCTCGCTTCTCGGCCCGAACGGCGCCGGCAAGACCACCGCCGTCAAGATCCTCTCCACCCTGATCGGCGCCGACGACGGCGTGATCCGCGTCGGCGGCCACGACCTCGCCGCCGACCCGCAGGTGGTGCGCGCCGCGATCGGGGTCACCGGCCAGTTCTCCGCCGTCGACGGACTGATCACCGGCGAGGAGAACATGCTCCTCATGGCAGACCTGCACCACCTCTCCCGCAGCGAGGGGCGGCGCACCGCCGCCGAACTGCTGGAACGATTCGACCTCACCGACGCCGCGAAGAAGCCAGCCTCCACCTATTCCGGCGGCATGAGGCGCCGCCTGGACATCGCCATGACGCTGGTCGGCAACCCGCGGATCATCTTCCTCGACGAGCCGACCACCGGCCTCGACCCGCGCTCCCGCCACACCATGTGGGGCATCATCCGCGAGCTCGTCACGGGCGGCGTCACCGTCTTCCTCACCACCCAGTACCTGGAGGAGGCCGACGAGCTCGCCGACCGCATCGCCGTGCTCAACGACGGCAAAATCGCCGCCCAGGGCACCGCCGAGGAACTGAAGCGGCTCATCCCCGGCGGACACGTCCGGCTGCGCTTCGAGGACCCCGCGGCGTACGAGCGCGCCGCCGGCGCGCTGAGCGAGACCGTGCGCGACGACCAGGCGCTCACCCTGCAACTCCCCAGTGACGGCACCCAGCGCGAGCTGCGCTCCATCCTCGACTGGCTGGACTCGGCCGGCATCGAGGCCGACGAGCTGACCGTGCACACCCCCGACCTCGACGACGTGTTCTTCGCCCTGACCGGCTCCACCGTGGCCAGCCAGAACAACCAGCCCAAGGAGACCGTCCGATGAGCTCCCTGTCCCTCGCCGTGCGCGACTCGTCCACGATGCTGCGCCGCAACCTCCTGCACGCCCGGCGCTACCCGTCCCTCACCCTGAACCTGCTGCTCACCCCGGTCATGCTGCTACTGCTCTTCGTCTACATCTTCGGCGACACGATGAGCGCCGGCATCGGCGGCGGCGCCGACCGCTCCGAGTACATCGCCTATGTCGTCCCGGGCATCCTGCTGATGACCATCGGCAGCACCGTCATCGGAGCCGCGGTGTCCGTCTCCACCGACATGTCCGAGGGCATCATCGCCCGCTTCCGTACGATGGCGATCCACCGCGGCTCCGTGCTCATCGGGCACGTCGTCGGCAGCGTCCTGCAGTCGATCGCCAGCGTGGTCCTCGTCGGCGCCGTCGCCGTGGCCATCGGCTTCCGCTCCACCGACGCCACGGCCCTGGAGTGGCTGGCGGCGTTCGGGCTGCTCGCGCTGTTCGCCCTGGCGCTCACCTGGATCGCGGTAGGGATGGGCATGGCGAGCCCGAACGCCGAGGCGGCCAGCAACAGCGCCATGCCGCTGATCCTCCTGCCGCTCATCTCCAGCGCGTTCACCCCGATCGACGCGATGCCGGACTGGTTCCAGCCGATCGCCGAGTACCAGCCGTTCACGCCGGCCATCGAAACCCTGCGCGGCCTGCTGCTCGGCAGTGAGATCGGCCACAACGGGTGGCTCGCGGTCGCCTGGTGCATCGGCCTGGCCGTGCTCGGCTACCGCTGGTCGACGGCTTCGTTCAAGCGCGACCCGAAGTAACCGCCATGACAATGCGGGCCGCCTCCCGCAACTCGTCCCCGGTCAGGGCGGCGCACACCGACACCCCGTCGGTGTGC